>JBJOOG010000051.1:0-9284 GCA_046051465.1 Bacteroidota bacterium
TTCCACCAACTAAAGTAGCAATACCAAGGGCTTCCATCACTTCGTCTTTGCTTACGCCTGCTTTGTAGGCAGTTTCTAAATGGTATTTCACGCAGTCGTCGCAACGCAATACAGCCGAGGCCACAAGTCCCAATAGTTCTTTGGTTTTCACATCCAAGGCACCGGCAGCATAGGCATTGGTGTCGAGATTAAAAATTCGTTTAATTATAAGGTTGTTGTCTGCCAATAATTTGGCGTTCATTTTGGCGCGGTAATCGTTAAAATCAGCAACTAAATCAGCCATTTTTTTCTTTTTTGTTTACCAATACGGCAATTAAAATACTTATTTCATATAATATCAAAAGCGGAATCGACACAATAATTTGACTCAAAATATCGGGTGGCGTAATGATGGCGGCCACAATTAAGATAATCACAATGGAGTATCGTCTGTATTCGCGTAAGGTGGCAGCAGTAACCAAACCGATTTTGGTCAAGAAGTAAATAATGATGGGCAATTCAAAAATCAAACCACATGAAATTACCGAAGTTTTTACCATGCTGATGTAGTTGTCTAGGTTGAATTCGTTTTTGATTACACTGCTCACGTTAAATCCGCCAAAAAAGTTAACCGAAAGCGGTAGAATCAAATAATAGCCAAATAAAACGCCCAAGAAAAATAATATTGAGGAGATAAGGATAAACGAAACGGCATATTTTTTTTCGTTTTTATATAGGGCGGGACTTATAAATTTCCAGATTTCCCACAAGATATAAGGGAAGCCCAAAATAAATCCGGCAGTAATACAAGTCCATAAGAATACCGAAAATTGGCCACCTAAACTGGTACTTTGGATAATGAAAGGCATTTCGGTTACGCACATGCCGCCATCATCAGTGCCAAAATAATGGGTTAAATCACAAAAAAGGCGGTAGGTAATGAAGTCTGGATGAATGGGACCAAAAATAACTTCTTCAAAAATAAAATCGATGATAAAGTAGGACAGACACGAAACCACCAAAACGGCAAGGGTAATGCGTATAAACAACCACCTCAATTCTTCGAGATGATCCAAAAATGACATTTCGGCTAAACTTTTCTTTGCCATATTAAAGTACGCCTTCTTTTAAAATGTCATGCAAATGCAGTACGCCTTTGTATTGGCCATGATCAACTACAACCAATTGGGTAATTTTAAAATCTTCCATGATATGAAATGCATCCATTACTAGCGCAGTTGGGCTAATTAATTTTGGATTTTGCGTCATGATATCACGCGCAGTCAATTCCATAAATGTATCCCGTTCGTTCAACATGCGTCGAATATCTCCATCGGTAATAATGCCAATCACCTGATCGTTTTCTACAACTGCGGTCACGCCCAATCGTTTTTCTGAAATTTCAAAAATTACTTTTTTAATTGGAGAATCTGGTGAAACAGCAGGTTTTAAAGAGTGTTCAGTCATGTCGCCCACACGCAATAGCAATTGTTTTCCTAAAGCGCCGCCGGGATGGTATTTGGCAAAATCTTGCGCCGTAAACTGTCGGAGTTCCATCAAACAAACTGCAAGGGCATCGCCCATAACCAATTGAGCAGTGGTGCTGTTGGTAGGAGCTAAATTATTTGGACAGGCTTCATGTTCAACTGTTGTGTCCAACACAAAGTCGGAACCTTTGGCCAGAAATGAATTGCGGTTTCCAGTCATACCAATCAAGGTATTGCCATCGCGTTTGAGTAAAGGAACCAGCACTTTGATTTCTGGACTGTTGCCGCTTTTTGAAATACAAAGGATCACATCTTGTGCTTGCACCATACCTAAGTCGCCGTGAATGGCTTCAGATGCATGCAAAAAAACCGAAGGTGTGCCTGTAGAATTGAGCGTTGCTACTATTTTTTGGGCAATAATTGCACTTTTTCCTATTCCAGTAATTACAAATCTACCCGAGCAATTGTATACGGCTTGCGTAGCGGCAACAAATTGATCGTCAATGTAATCAACTAATTTTTTGATCGAATCGCTTTCTGATACGATTGCTTTTTTGGCAATTTCTTTAATGTCGTGGTTTGATATCAAAACTAGAATGCTATAATAGTTGTGTGTATAAAAGAAAGTTGTATCTTAGGAGTTGCAAATTTATACAAATTACCCTTATCATCTAATGAATTCAAACGAAATTGACATCCACAAAGAGCTGAAAAAATATTTTGGGTTTAGCCAGTTTAAAGGGCTGCAAGAACCAGTGATCCGCAGCATTTTAGCCAAGCAAAACACCTTTGTTATTATGCCAACGGGTGGAGGAAAATCACTCTGTTATCAGCTTCCTGCGCTGTTACAAGAAGGAACTGCTATTGTTGTTTCTCCGCTTATTGCCCTCATGAAGAATCAGGTAGATGCCATTCGAAGTTTGTCTGCAGAAAATGGCATTGCCCATGTCTTGAATTCGTCATTAACCAAAACCGAAATCAATCAAGTTAAAAAAGACATCAGTTCGGGCTTAACTAAATTGTTGTACGTAGCGCCCGAATCCCTTACCAAAGAGGAGTATGTGGCCTTTTTGCAAAAAGAAACCATATCTTTTGTAGCTATTGATGAAGCCCATTGCATTTCTGAATGGGGTCATGATTTTAGACCGGAATACCGAAACTTGCGGCAAATCATCAAACAATTGGGTGATGTACCCATTATCGGATTAACGGCCACTGCCACACCAAAAGTGCAAGAAGACATTCTAAAAAATTTAGATATGTCAAATGCCAAAACATTTAAAGCTTCCTTTAACCGTCCCAATTTATTCTACGAAGTACGCACCAAAACCAAAAATATTGAGTCGGATATTATACGATTCATCAAACAACACAAAGGTAAATCTGGCATAATTTATTGCTTGAGCCGTAAAAAAGTAGAAGCCATCGCCGAGGTGTTGCAGGTGAACGGCATCAGTGCTATTCCTTATCATGCGGGCTTAGATGCCAAAACACGCGCCAAGCACCAAGACATGTTTCTCATGGAGGATGTAGAAGTGGTTGTAGCCACGATTGCTTTTGGAATGGGCATCGATAAACCCGATGTGCGCTTTGTCATTCACCACGACATTCCGAAATCTCTTGAAAGTTATTACCAAGAAACCGGTCGTGCAGGACGCGATGGAGGAGAAGGCTATTGCTTGGCCTATTACTCCTACAAAGACGTCGAGAAATTAGAAAAATTCATGTCGGGCAAACCGGTAGCCGAACAAGAAATTGGTTATGCTTTGTTGCAAGAAGTTGTAGCTTATGCTGAAACGTCGATGTCTAGACGTAAATTTTTACTGCATTATTTTGGCGAAGAATTTGACAGCGAAACGGGTCAAGGTGCCGATATGGATGACAATGTGCGCAACCCAAAAACAAAGGTAGAAGCCCAACCACAAGTTATCAAACTACTTGAAGTGGTGCGCGATACCAAAAGTTTATACAAATCAAAGGAGATTATTTTTACTTTAATTGGTCGGGTAAATGCTATGATCAAAGCATATAAAACCGATACCCAACCCTTTTTTGGCTCGGGTGCCGATTTTGAGGAACGCTATTGGATGGCGCTTATCCGTCAGGTATTGGTTGATGGTTTATTAACCAAAGACATCGAAACCTACGGTATTTTAAAAGTGTCTGACGCAGGACTTGATTATTTAAAAAAACCCAGCTCATTCCTTATGTCTGAAGATCATGAATACAACGAAACCGAGGACGAAGCCATAGTAACTGCCGCAAAATCATCAGGCACTGCCGATGAGGTACTGATGGGTATGTTGCGTGATTTGCGTAAAAAAGTAGCCAAGAAATTGAACGTTCCTCCTTTCGTCGTTTTTCAAGATCCGTCTCTAGAAGACATGGCGCTCAAGTATCCCATTAGCATCGAGGAACTTACCAATACGCATGGAGTAGGCGAAGGCAAAGCTAAAAAATATGGAGCCGAATTTGTTGCTCTAATTGCTAATTATGTTGCCGACAATGACATTATACGGCCTGATGATTTGGTAGTAAAATCAACCGGAGCCAATTCAACAAATAAACTGTACATCATCCAAAGCATCGACCGAAAATTGTCACTTGACGATATCGCTTCCGCCAAAGGAATGAACATGGATACACTCATTAAAGAAATGGAACAAATTGTCTATTCGGGCACCAAACTCAATATCAATTACTGGATTGACGACTTGCTCGACGAAGACCAACAAGAAGAAATTCATGCCTATTTCATGGAGTGCGAAACCGACAGCATCGAAGATGCACTCAAAGAATTTGACGGCGAATACGACTTGGATGAATTGCGGTTTATGCGCATTAAATTCATAAGCGAAGTCGCGAATTAATTAATAATGAAAAATGAATAATTAATAATTGAAGGTATAGTAATACGATCCCATTTTTCATTTTTAATTATACATTATTCATTCAAATAGACTTCACCCCGGTGCGGCTTCAACGCATCGCGTATCCCAATCATTTCGCTTTCGGGAACTACCATATAAGCAATGGCATGCATGTCGTGAATTTTTTCTACGCCCAAAATGGTGTAGGGCAGTTTTTCAATTTGAATATAATCTCGTAAATGGATCTCGTGGTGCTTTGCAGTTTGTAAACCGACTGGGCCACGAAAATCCCAAATCAATTTGAGTTGTCTTTCCATAGAGCAAATATAATTAGGTTGGGAAACTAATTTTTGTATTTTTGAAAAAAAACTAATCCAATGAAAAATAACTACTTATCAATTAAAACACTGTATAGTTTAGTGTTGGTACTTGTATTGAGTACATTCCAATCCAATGCACAAGAATATGCAGTAAGCCCTATTCCTTATCAAGTATTTACAGCAGATCTAGCTGTTCAGGGCACCCAAGATGATCGCTATTCTAATTTAATTCAACTGCCGTTTAATTTTGAATTCTATGGCAACAGCTATAATCAAGTAGTGGTAAGTACCAATGGTTATATTGATTTTCGATCTGAAATGGCCAATGGATTTTCGCCCTTTTCATTTTCCCAAACCATTCCGAATGTGAATTTTCCAGTAAAAAATTCCATCTTGGGCTGCTACCAAGATTTAAATAATTCAAATGGCGAAGGTACCATTACCTATGGCGTTGCTGGTGTTGCACCCTACCGCAAATTTGTGGTCTTGTTTGATAACAATTCGTTGTTTGCATGTAATGCAGCCAAAAGCACATTTCAAATGATTTTGTATGAAACGTTAAATACCATCGATATCCAATTAATCGACAAACAAACCTGTGGCAGTTGGGGCGGTGGAAACTCGGTTACGGGACTCATTAACAGTACGGGTGGAGCAGGAATTTCAGCTCCAGGACGCAATACAGGCAATTGGACTGCATTTCATGAAGGCTGGCGATTTACCAAATACGATAGTAGTTTTACTTATTTATTTGCCAAATGCGACGACGATGCCGATGGTTTGGTATCGTTTAATTTAAATGTGGTAAAAAATGATGTGTTGCCAGTAGAGCCGGGCTTAGTAAAATTGTTTCCAACCGAAGCAGATGCCATTGCTTTAACCAATGAAATTCTAGATTTAAACTATACCAATACGACAGCTTTTGATGAAGTTTTGTATGCCAATAATGGAAATGGTGTGGTAATAAAAGTACAATTGCGTGTGTTGGATTGCGCCAACGACTATGATGGGGATAGTATTGATACTGCAGCTGAAGATTTAAATGGTGACACCAATTTAGCCAATGATGATACCGACGGCGACGGCATTTACAATTTCATAGACAACGATGACGATGGCGACATGATTTTAACCTCAGCTGAATATGTGTTTAATCGTGGTGTAGCCGCTGCTCTAGATACCGACGGTGATGGTATTGCTAATTATTTAGACAACGATGACGACGGCGACGGCGTGTTGACCATTTACGAAGATTACAACAACAACAATAATCCTGCCGACGACGATACCAATGGCGACACGATTGCTGATTACTTGCAAAATGATGTGGCTTTGGGTCTCAATCAACCACAGTTGCAAAACTTAGTTTCTTTGTTTCCTAATCCAAGTTCATCTATTGTACAACTAGCCAATAATTCTGGATCCAAAATCCAATCGGTTGCGTTTTACACGACTACAGGGCAATTGGTAAAAACCATTACTGCTGCCGAATCACAAGCTATTTCGGTTGCCGAATTGGCTTCTGGCTTGTACATTGTGCGAGTTAATCTTGAAGCAGGAAGTTGTACCTATAAGTTCACGAAAAACTAATTTCAACAAGTTATCAAACAAAAAGGTTTTGTGTCATGCAAAACCTTTTTTTTGTACCTCGATTTAAAATTTTAAGTTTACAAAAAAATACATGCCAACCTCTTTACTCCTTCAAGTTAGTCCCGAAGTTGCTTCAAACGAGGTGTTACTTCGCGATGTTGTAAGTAAGAAAATACAGGTTTCTCCGGCAGTAATTCAACATATTTTCATTCAGAAGCGGTCGATTGATGCCCGCCAAAAAAGCATCAAGATCAACGTAAAACTCGAAATTTTTCTCACAGGTGAGCCCTATGCTCCCGAAGAAATTCATCTGCCCAATTACCAAAATTGTGCAAATGCACCCGAGGTTATCGTGGTTGGCGCAGGCCCCGCAGGATTATTTGCCGCGCTACAATTGATCGAATTGGGTTTAAAGCCCATTGTGATTGAACGCGGTAAAGACGTACGCGGAAGACGTCGCGATTTAAAAGCCATCAACGTTGATCATATTGTCAATGAAGATTCCAATTATTGTTTTGGAGAAGGCGGAGCAGGAACCTATTCGGATGGCAAACTGTATACTCGTTCCAAAAAACGCGGTGATATCGATCGCATATTGAAATTGTTGGTGGCCTTTGGTGCAACGCCTGATATTTTGGTTGATGCGCATCCACACATTGGTACCAATAAATTGCCTCAAATTATACAAGACATTCGGGAGAAAATCATCGAATTTGGCGGACAAGTAGTGTTCGAAACCCGCGTCACCGATTTTATTTTAAAAAACAATAGCATCCAAGGTGTAGTCACGCATAAAGGAGAAACTATACGTGCACAAAACATCATATTGGCCACTGGCCATTCTGCACGCGATATTTTTGAATTATTGGCGCAAAAGCAAATCCATATCGAGGCCAAACCCTTTGCTTTGGGCGTACGTGCCGAACATCCGCAGTCGCTCATTGATCAAATTCAATACAGTTGTGATTTTCGTAGCGACTATTTGCCGCCCGCGCCGTATTCTATTGTCAAGCAAGTACAGGGGCGTGGCATGTATTCGTTTTGTATGTGTCCAGGCGGTGTAATTGCCCCATGCGCCACCAGTCCTGGCGAGGTAGTAACCAACGGTTGGTCGCCCTCTAAACGCGATCAAGCTACCGCCAATTCAGGCATTGTTATTGAACTAAAGCTAGAAGATTTCAAGCCTTTTGCTAAATTTGGTCCATTGGCAGGCATGGAATTTCAAAAGTCGATTGAACAACGCGCCTGGCAATTGGCCGGCAATACCCAAAAAGTACCTGCTCAGCGTATGGTTGATTTTACGCAAAGCAAACCATCTGCATCCATTCCCAAAACGTCTTATGTACCTGGAACTACTTCGGTCGAACTGGGTCACGTATTTCCGGGTTTTCTCACCCAAATTTTACGCGAAGGCTTTGTACAGTTTGGCCAATCAATGAAAGGCTATTATACCAACGAAGCCATCTTGCACGCGCCAGAAAGCCGCACTTCATCACCGGTGCGCATTCCCAGAAACCCAGAAACTTTGGAGCACGTTCAAATTAAAGGCTTGTATCCCTGTGGAGAAGGAGCAGGCTATGCCGGCGGAATTATTTCAGCCGCCATAGATGGCGAAAAATGTGCAAGGCAAATTGCTTTAACCCTTCAAAAGCTATAAAAATCAACAGTTGGCTATAATGTTAGCTCAGTAATTCTTACTTCTTGATTGAGTGAACATTAATTTTGTTTAATTTATTTTACTATTTATTAAACAAAATAAATTGATTTGGTTACATTTACCAAAAATAGTTGTCTAAGTAATTATTATTCAATTTCTTAACTACAAAATGTAAACCAAAAAAAGAATTAAAACTGAAATACTTTCCACTATGCATACAATCCCGGAACAATATCGCATTGCAGCACCCCGTAAACAAGACACCTATTTGGTAAACGGAATTCTTAAAAAATGGAATGGCTCAACCACTCCGGTTTACTCAACCATTTCCTCTACCGAGGACTATAAGCCCACTTTATTGGGGACTATTCCGGCCATGGGCGAAGCCGAAGCCAACGAAGTAGTTGATGCTGCTGTAGCTGCTTTTGACAATGGACAAGGTTTATGGCCCACCATGAAAGTAGCCGATCGCATCAAGTGTATGCAGAATTTTGTAACACAAATGAAGGAAACCCGCGATGAGGTAGTGACGTTCTTGATGTGGGAAATTGGCAAATCCTTGGGTGATTCCCAAAAAGAATTTGATCGAACTGTAGAATACATTTACGATACCATAGAAGATTACAAGCAATTGGATCGCAACAGCGCCCGATTCAATAAAAGCCAAGGTGTAAATGCCATGGTACGCCGAGGCCCTTTAGGCGTGGTCTTGTGTTTGGGGCCGTATAATTATCCGCTAAATGAAACCTTTTCGTTACTGATTCCTGCTATTATTATGGGAAATCCAGTAATTTTCAAACCCGCTAAGCACGGTGTGTTGCTTATTTCTCCCTTGTTGGAAGCCTTTCGTTCTAGTTTCCCCAAAGGCGTAATCAACATTGTGTATGGCCGCGGACGAGATGTGGCTTCGCCTATCATGAAATCGGGTAAAATTGCCATTTTGGCTTTAATTGGAAACAGCAAATCAGCCATTGCACTGCAAGATCAACACCCCAATAAAAACCGCTTGCGTTTGGTGCTGGGTTTAGAGGCCAAAAATCCGGGTATTGTGTTGCCCGATGCTGATCTCGATTTAACCATTCAAGAATGCGTGTTGGGCACTTTGTCATTTAACGGCCAACGATGTACAGCACTCAAAGTACTGTATGTACACGAATCGATCATGGACACTTTCCTTAGCCGATTCAAAGAAAAAGTAGATGCTTTACCCTATGGAAATCCCTGGGAATCTGGCGTCTTTCTCACACCCTTGCCCGAAAAAGAAAAGCCGGCCTATATTCAGGAACTTATAGACGATGCTACCCAACACGGTGCCAAAGTACTGAATGAGAAAGGCGGAACCCATTTGCCCAATTTTATTTTTCCAGCTATTTTGTATCCC
>JBJOOG010000052.1:0-9907 GCA_046051465.1 Bacteroidota bacterium
TCCAAAAACACAAGACATCAAACACAATTGCCCTGATTCTTCTGGTATAACAAAATAACGCATGATATCATTGGGCGCCACTATTGGTTGCTTCTTCATTATTCTTTGATTAAATCCATGAAGTAAGGAACCGTCAGAAAAAGCAACATTGGCAAAACGAGCAGTAGAAATATCAATCTCTTTACTTCTACGCATCAAGAACATTTCCATGATTCTTTTAGAAGCACCCATCATATTTACTGGATTAGCTGCTTTATCCGTAGAAACGCAAAAATATTTCTTAACTCCTTTAGTAATAGATTGCTTAATGGTTTTATCTGTATTGAATATATTTACATTAATCATTCTCATTAATGTATATGGGTCTTTTTCAGAACGAACATGTTTAAGCGCTGATAAGTTCAAAACATAGTCATATTTTCCGTCAGCTTCAATAAAAGCATCGTACTCTTCAGATCCAATATCTAAAGCAAAAGTTTGAAAATCACCGTCAATATAACCAAAAGAGCTTCTAATATCACGAACTAATTCAACCATGTTGTTTTCACTGATATCGACTACGTGTAGCTTCTGTGGATTTCTTTTAAATATTTCTTTGGTAACCGCTTGCCCTATTGAGCCAGCACCTCCAATTACAAGAAATTTAGATGAAGTAACAATATCATTTAATTTATTTTGGTAATTATTAATATCCTTTGAAAACAAAAATTCAGTTCTTCCTATAAGTTTTAATATATTCATTACACTAATAAATCATATGGTTTTAATAGTTACACTTAAATGAGTTTTATTTCCCACGGCTTCGCCCCGTCAGTCACATGTAGCAACCAACAAGGGAGTTGTTCGATTGAGCCCAAAAGGGCCTTTATTTATTCTTTTTCAAACACCACTAAGCCATCGCCTTGAAAGGCTGTGGTGGTGGTGAATTTTATTTTCTTTTTTATTTCAGCTTCGATTTTGGGCACCAATTGTTCCAAATAATCTTGGTTGATGTTGGGCCCTTCTACCACCACTTCAATGACATCACTGGCAATACCGTGCGCAAAACTCCCCGTAATCCATACCCGATCTACCTCACCAATGCGTTCCAAAATGGTATCCACAATGGCATCAATGCCCACATATTTGCGGACAATTTGTCGTAATAAATGGTAAAAAGGATGTTGGCTATTAGCCTGGTAGGTAATTTTATGCTCGTCGCCCCTGCGCAGGATAATTCCGGCCTCGGTCAAGTTGTTGAGCTCTTTGCGGATGGCATTGGTGGACTCATTCATCTCAACCGCTAAACCTCGAAGATAGCCTTCATTTCCAACATTTGTGAAGAATTTCACAAGCAGTCGCAAACGGGTTTTAGAGGTAATTAATTCGGCTAACATATCACGGGGATGAAATGAGTAACAAAAGTACTCAATTTGTTTCGAATTATGTTAAGGAAATGTGAAGTTTTTTTGTTTTTCATTTAGATAATGGGCAAATTGAATCAACGTTTCTTTGCAACACAGATCGAAGAAATTTCTAAAATTGAAAAAATCTTATTTATTTTTCAAATATGTGTTGCGAAAATTGGCCCCTAAGCGTCGGGGTTCAGTATTTCAATTTGATAGGGTTTTGACGACTATCGAAAATTGCCAAAATAAAAATCATACTATCACTCACATCATAAACAATCCAGTAATCGCGTACAATTTTTATTCTAGCTTGTTTATCATCAGATAATTTTCCAATTGATGGAAACTCGGAAATTAATTCAGCAGCTTGTTTAAAAAGAGTATTGAGTTTTCTGCTGTATTCAATTGAATTATTATGCTCAATCCAATATTCCAGGATTTGAACTCGGTTATTTTTGGCTTGTAATGACCATACTATTTTTCGCCTAGCCATTTATCAATTTCTGCATTTACTTCGTCATTACTCAATGACTGCCCTGATTTGATTTGTTCCCTGCCTCGGTTAATGACAAGCATTTGATTGCGGGTGAGTTTAAACAAATCATTCGTTGCATTATCGGTATTCAAAAAATGATACATTTCTTCAAGTAAATTCAAATTACTTGATGAATTAATTTCTTCGATTAATCTTCTTCTCAATTCAATTGTTCTCATATTGGAGTTATTTGATGCTAAGATAATAGAATTTAGATTCAAATTATTCTTGACATTTTTGATTTGTTTGAAAAACTAAAAAAAATATGCCACTGATAATCAGCACGGATTTCTTGTTGCAAATGAGTCCTTGGGGTAAATAATTCTATTTTTCTCTCGCAATCTCGAAGGTTCGGAACACAACCTTTTGCGACTTCGCGGCTTCGCGAGAAAACTTTAAAACACTCTCTTATTCTATCTCTCGCAAAGACGCTAAGGCGCAAACCTGTCTAACGACAGGTAAATAATCGCTTCGCTCATTTTGTCCCGAAGAGTCGGGATTGGAACACAGATTGATGAAATTGGTATAAACTGAAAAATTTGAATTATTTCTCAAATTATTAATATCTGTGTAGCTGAAAGTAAAAAATATTTAGCCACGAATGTACGAATGCTTTTTTCAAATAGATGAAGAAATCACCACACTAGTGCTTGACTAGAACTTGCGAAGCAATCGTTAATCCTAACCTATTAATCTCTACACTTCTGGACGCATGCCAAATCCTAAGGTCTGTTAAGACAGTTTTGAATTATGAGTTATGAGTTATTTACTGTGCGGGAACGTTATACTTTATGACTTTTGACTTGATAATTCTCTCGCAAAGACACGCTAAGGCGCCATGAGTCGCTTCGCTCATTTTGTCCTAAAGACCCCAGATCATCATTGTAATTTAAATAATTCGTGCATTCGTGGCTAATCGCTGATTGCTATCAGCAGACTGCTTTAGCACAAAAACCCCTACATTTGACAAAAATTTCCTCCATGAACAAATACCTTAAAATTGCGATTTTTGTAGCGAGTTGTTTGGTCATTGGCTACCTTTCGGGTTTGGTCACGCGCGAAGCAATTCCTACCTGGTATGCCACCTTGGTAAAACCGAGTTTCAATCCGCCCAATTGGGTGTTTGCACCGGTGTGGAGCAGTTTGTATTTGGCCATGGGTGTGGCTGCAGGTTTGGTTTGGAGCCGGATGGATTACGAGCCAGTAGCCGTTAAAAAAGCACTTCGATTTTTCTGGATTCAATTGGGATTGAACGCTTTGTGGTCAATTTTGTTTTTTGGCCTTCACAACCCACTTTTGGCGTTGCTTGAAATTGTTTTGTTGTGGTTGATGATTTATGAAACCTGGACGCAATTTCGACACATTCACAAAGTAGCTGGCTATTTACTGGTACCCTATTTGCTTTGGGTGAGTTTTGCCAGCGCACTCAACGCGAGTATTTGGTGGTTAAACCGCTAAATTTTCTACGATGGCTTTGGCGGCAATAAAGCCCGAAGTCCACGCATTCTGAAAATTAAATCCGCCAGTGATGGCATCTACATCTACAATTTCTCCGGCAAAATAAAGTGATGGATAGCGTTTGCTTTGCATAGTTTTAAACTGCACTTCTTTCAAGTCAATTCCGCCGGCCGTTACAAATTCTTCCTTAAACGTGCTTTTCCCATTGACCTTAAACTGGCCGTTACCCAATTGTTCGGCCAACTGTTGTAGCTGCATTTTAGTACTATCGGCCCATTTGGTCTGCTCCTGAAATCCGGCTGCAGTAGTGAGGCTTTCCCATAAGCGATTGGGCAGTTCAAAAGGCGATTTGCTTTGTACCGCACGTTTGGCCAATTCGGTACGATAGCGCTGCAATTGCCCCATAGTTTGCACCAACGATTGCTCGGGCAACCAATTAATCTGGACCTTAAATTGATACTGCTTTTCGGCCAACAATCGAGCGCCCCAGGCTGATAAACGCAGCACTGCCGGTCCGCTCATGCCCCAATGGGTTACTAACAACGGCCCTGTTTCTTGCAATTTTGTCCCCACTACCGATACACGCGCCTGAGTAGATACGCCCATTAAGTTGGCAATGCGCGGGTCTTTGCAATTGAAGGTGAATAGCGAGGCAACGGGCGAAACCATTTGGTGTCCCAAGGACTGAAGCATCTCCCATATTTTAGGATTGCTGCCGGTAGCGAGTAGCAGTTGATCACAACTAAAGTTGCCCGATACCGTATGGATTTTCCAACCCGTTTCTTGTGGTAAAATTTCCTGCACCGATTGTCCTAACAACACTTGAATGCCCAATTTTTTGGCTGATTGCGTAAAACATTGCACAATGGTATCTGAGGTATTCGACAGCGGAAACATCCGTCCATCGGCTTCGGTTTTAAGTTCCACACCATGTTGGGCAAACCACTCAACCGTATCGCCCGAACAAAACTGATGAAATGGACCACGTAATTCGCGTTCGCCACGGGGATAATTTTTGACTAAGGCATTGGGCTCAAAACAGGCATGGGTCACGTTGCATCTTCCGCCACCCGAAATACGCACCTTGCCGAGCACTTCTTGTCCGCGTTCGAGTATAGCAATGCGCATACCGGGATGATTCTCGGCACAATTGATGGCCGTAAAAAATCCAGCAGCACCGCCGCCCACTACAACAAGGTCAAAATGATTAGACATGAAATCCGGTTAAAAAAATAGCGCTGCTAAATTACTTGAGCAGCGCCATATTTTGTAGTTATTGTACCAAAATTTTGTACTCCCAAGGTTTAAAGCTATGGGACTGGTCTTTGGCCAATACCACTTTTTCGCCGCTCATGTAATCGGCAAAATTGCCTTCGACTGGAAGAGTAAACGTGATTGGTTTTTTGCTCAAATTGGCCACATAAATTACTTTTTTACCGTCTTTTTCGCGCACAAAAGCTAAAATATTGGAGTCATTAGAGGTAGCCAAACGCAAGTAACTGGCTTTTACTTTACCGCCGTGCAAGGCCACATTATTGGTTTTTAAAGCTCCCAATTTTTCGTATACCGCACCCATTTTACCGGCTGTATGCGGAATGGTGTCTTTCTCAAAAAAGCGCAGGCGTTTTTTCAAGTCATATTCTTGACCATTGTAAATTAAGGGCATCCCCGGCATGGTATAACTCAAAGCCGCAAAGGTTTCAACGGCGTCACCCATGCGCTCGTATTCTGTTCCGTTCCACGAATTCTCGTCGTGGTTGGACGTAAAATTCATATAGATATCGTCTTTTTGAAAAACTGTATCAATTTTGGTCATGTAGGCATCAAAGTCTTTTACCGTTTTCTCGCCTTTGGCAATTTGGTTAAACAAATAGTGTGCTTCCCAACCGTATTGCATGTCAAATGCATTTTTCAACAACTCCGGTTTCTCCGCCTCGGCCAAGAAGAAAATCGGTTTTACTTTGTTTAATTCTACACGAGTGGCCTCCCAAAAATCAGTTGGCACTTCGCCCGCTACGTCGCAACGGAATCCGTCGATATTTAAATCGGTAAGCCAGTATTTCATATCGGCTACCATGGCTTTGCGCATGGCCTTGTTGTTGAAATCCAACTCCACTACATCGGTCCAATCAAACGGAGCAATCATTTTCCCGTCTTTGTCGCGCGTGTAATAGTCTGAGTGAGCCGTAACCCAAGGATGATCCCAGGCGGTGTGGTTGGCAACCCAGTCTAAAATAACATAGATGCCATTTTCGTGTGCGGTTTGAACTAATTTGGCAAAATCGGCTTTGGTTCCAAATTTTGAGTTGATGCTGCGGTAATCTTTTACCGAATAATAGCTCCCCAAGTATTTTTCTTTTTCTTTTGGATCGGTAATTTGTTCAATAGAAGTATCCCCTTTGGCTTTGCGGTTTTTGTAGCCAATCTCGTGTATCGGCATTAACCATAAAATTTTTACGCCCATTTTTTTTAAGTTCGGGATATCTTTGGTAAACGCATTAAAGGTTCCCTCGGGCGAATACTGACGAATATTCACTTCATAAATCACGGCGTTATCGGCCATTTCAGGACTTACGGCTGCAATTTCAGCCGTAGCTTTTGGGGTTTCTTCGGCTTTTTTACAACTTAAAATGCCTAAGGCAAAACAAAGGAGTACGACTACTTTTTTCATGTTATTGTTTTTCAATTAATAAAAGGGTTGCGGGGGTATTGAAGGTAATTTTTCCGTTGGTCACAAGGGCTGTTTTTCCAGAATAGGCATCGCGCACTTTCGTGCCGTTTGGAAATATCTTTCCAACCGAAATGGTCTTATTTCCAGTAGGTAAATCCAAACCAACAACAACTTGATCGGTGTACTTTCCTTGGGTCCATTTGCGAGAGAAGACATAATTTTTATCGCTAATTTTTTGGTGGATACCGGCTCCAATAGCGGGATGATTTTTTCTAAACAGACCTAATTTTTGCCAATGTTTTAGCACATTTTGAGCAAATTCGTCTGTTTGAATAGCACCCCAGTTCATAAACGATCGCAAAGTAGCATCGCCTTGGGTGCCTTCAATATCAAGCGATCGAGCGCTTTCGTCACCATAATAGACTTGAGCAATTCCGGGAGCCAACAACAATTTGGTCGCGCTTTCAAAAGCACGATCACGTTTTTTATCAAATGGATAACTGTCATCGTGCGAGGACACGTAGTTCATTACCGTATGTCCTTTAAGCTCGTTGTGCAAAATATCCGAGTACTTCGAAAATAATGGCTCATAAGCCAGCTTGGCTTCGTTTCTAAAATCAAAATTAATGAGGCCGGTAAATCCATTGGCAAAATAATTCACACGTCGATTACCAAAATTATAAGCCAATTTGTCACCGATGTTATAGCCATACACCTCGCCCACCATAAAAAACGGATTGTTGTCAAGTACTTTTGTCGGGTTATTTTTTTTGTATTCGGCAAATTTGGTGTCACATATTTTTTTGAAATCGGCCCATACGTATTCGGAGGTGTGTTTGGCTGTATCCACACGGTAACCGTCAATGCCATACTTGGTGATGTAATCAGACAACCATTTCATGATGTAATAGCGGGGCGCTTGCGGATAACCGGTGCTCGTAAAAAACTGATCGAGCGAGGCCATCTCGGCCTCGTAACGGCCTTCTTCTTTCCATTTGTCAGCCAAAAAAGTGGGAATTTGAACCGATTCATCACTCTCGGTTTTTACATCAGGTAAATTCTCAACCAATGTACAATTGATGTAAGTATCATATGACTTATACGTGCATTTTGGACTGGTGCGTACCCAAGACTCAGGATAAACAGCATCTTCGGGTGTAACAGGTCCAGTATGATTCACCACGGCGTCTAACAATACGCGAATGCCATGCGCATGGGCTTTATCGACTAATTCCTTTAAATCGGCAGCAGTACCAAAATTAGGATCCAAGGCCGTCCAATCGCGGGTCCAATAGCCATGAAAACCATATGTAAATCCGGTGCCTTCGTCAACTCCGTCGTGAATTTGCTCTACTATGGGCGTCATCCAAATGGCATTGATTCCCAAGGCATCAAAGTAGCCCTCATCAATTTTTTGAATTACCCCACGCAAATCGCCGCCTTCAAAACCGCGCAATTTACCTGTTGGTTTGGTCCGATTGTAATTGTGGTCATTGGCCGGATTTCCATTTTGAAATCGATCAGTCAGTAAAAAATAAACAGTGGCTGCCTCCCAACTAAATGGTTTTTTAACCGGAGCTTGTGCCGACATCAACTGAACAGCTGCCAGCATACAGAGCACAAAAAGGATAGTTGCTTTTTTCATTCTTAGCGTATTTGTAAGGTAATTGGGTTTTTAAAATCGGTAAGCGGAATAATCAATTGGGTTTGGTCTTTTGATCGCACAAACGGAATGGGTTTGCCATTGGCAGTTACCTGAGTAACCGATTTGGTGAACTGATGCAAAATCAAATTCAGTTTTTTGGGTGCCGACACAAAGGATTTTCCCGTTTCGGTGCTGAGTTTTATTTCGAGCAAATCAGCCGAGGTGGTCTGACTAAAATGCAGCATTTCATACCCCCCCGTTGCATAGGCGTTGGGTGTTTTACCGTCGTCGTTGTAAACACTGCCCGAAGAGTTTGGTGTAGCCTCGTCGTGGTAATAATGTACATACAATTGGCTGAGTGAATAATCGCGCGTGGTTTGCATCGCATTGATCATCGGAATAAACGAACCGCCTCGCACATAAACGGGCAGGTGGTCATCGGCCACAGCTACTTCTTTTTGGGTTCCTCCAGAAATGCGTTCGTTGGTGTACCAATCAAACCAGGAATTGGTTTTGGGAAAATAAACAGTTGTGGTTTTTACATTGGGTTGTGTGATGGGTGTAACCAAAAAATTCGGCCCCCATAAATAGGTGCTTGAATTGTTCCAAAGTGCAGTGTTTTGGGGTTCTTCAAAAACCAAAGGACGCATGAGTGGCGTGCCTTTTTGGCTATTTTCGAAGGCCAAGGTGTAGTTGTAGGGCAACATTTGGTAACGCAATTCGACTAACTTTTTGGCTTTGGCTTTGGTGTCGACGTCTTTATAAGCCACCTCTGAGGCTACGGCTTCGTGCGCATGCGGTCTGAAAATGGGCTGAAACATACCGTATTGCAACCAACGCAAATACAAATTATTGTCAAAATAATCGCCAGCAAATCCACCCAAATCCGAATGCATGTAGCCGATGCCTTGCATGCCCATTTCTAGAGCAATTTCGGGTTGTGATTGCAAGCCTTCCCACGATCGACTCACGTCGCCACTCCACGGAATGATGCCGTAACGTTGGGAACCCGAGTAGCCAGAACGCATCAAGATAAAGGGCCGTTGGTTGGGAAAATCGCGTTGATAGCCCTCGGCAATGAGTTTGGCCCAGCTGTGTCCGTAAATGTTGTGCACCGTGCTGGCTTTTCCACCAGTAGTTATGGCTTTGGACGGAAAACTTTCGGGTTCGCCTAAATCGCCCCAAAGGCCTGTTGCACCTTGTGCGATGAGTCCTTTGTATATATCCCAAAACCACTGTTTGGCTTGGGGTTTAAACACGTCAATGATGCCGGTATGACCAAAATAAAAATCGTAGGTGCAGGTTTTTCCGTTGGCTTCGGTAGCGAGCACGCCTTTTTCTTCGGCTTCTTTCCATTTTAAAGAAGTGCTGAGCACAAAAGGTTCGGTAATTAAAACGGTTTGTATGCCTTTGTCTTGAAAGGACTTCATCATTTTTTCGGGATTGGGGAAGGTTTCTTTGTCCCAACTCAAATTACCCATGGTACCTTGAATGGTCTTCCCAAACCAGTACAAATCCAAAATAATAGCGTCTAGCGGAATGCGGTCATCTTGAAATTTCTGAATGGTTTTTTCGGTTTCTTCTTGCGAATGGTAACCAAAGCGCGAAGCAAAATTACCAAATGCCCATCGCGGTGGCAAGGGTTGTAATCCGGTAAGTTGGGTGTAGTTTTCGGTGAGTGCTGTCCAGGAATCGGCGGCAATTACTTGGTAGGTTTTGCGACCCGAAGCAGATTCATAAGCCAACGTATTGTTTTTTTGGCTGTCTAAATCCAAAAATCCCAAAGCCGAGTTGTCAAAATGCACCGCATACAACTGCGAGGATAACACCAACGGGATACAAAAATTCAGGGTTTCGGCGCGGTTGCTATAACCATAGCGCGGTTGGTTTTTGAGTTCCAATTTATTTCCGCGACGATTCAATCCCAAGGCCCGAGATCCGCCGCCGTATAAAGCTTCATTGGCCGAAATCGAAAAGTCAATTACAAAGGAACTGTCGCGCTGCACAAATCCATTTTTCTCAGACAAAAGCGGTTTGTCGCGGTACCAATACTGCAGCTTAAAAGGCGCTTTTTGAATGCGCACTTCCAGTCCGGCTGAACGCAATCGAACTTCGTTTTTTGAATCGGTTAGTTTGGTTTTTAAAGCCGTGGGTTGCATCACTACCGCATGAGAAGCAGTTGAACCCGATTCGCCCTTGGGCAAAAATGT
>JBJOOG010000053.1:0-3014 GCA_046051465.1 Bacteroidota bacterium
TTGGTTTACGCCAAACACTTCGTTGCCAAAAACCAAGGCGTACTTTTGATTATTTTCTACAACAAAATCCTGTAAAAACACGGCGCCTTCCACTTGTTCAACGGCATAAACGGCTACGTCTTGCGCTTGTAAATTGGCAACCACCTCGAGTACATTTGCAGCATACTCCCAGGCTACGGTATCGGTGGCGCCCAAGGCTGTTTTGTGAATTTCTTTGTTGGGCGGTGTGGCGGTAATGCCGCAGAGGTAAATTTTCTCGATCAAAAAAGCATCAGCTGTGCGAAAAACCGAACCAATGTTGTGCAAACTGCGCACATCATCGAGAATTAAAATAAGAGGTGTTTTATCAGCCGATTTAAAATCAGCCACCGATTTACGAGGCAATTCGTTGTTTTCTAATTTGCGCATAAGCAAGGTATTGGTATAAAAAAAGCTCCCTGTGATAGGAAGCTTTTTATGCAATGTGAATTATAATTATCCTTTTGGAGCTGGGTCAGCTTCAATTGTACCTTTAATTGTAACTGTTTTGGTTTCTTGTCCAGCAGCATTTGAAGTAATGGTAACGGTCTTTGTAAATGCACCCACACGAGCAGTGTCATATTTTACTCCGATTACAGCTTTCGCTCCTGGAGCAATTGGCTCTTTTGGGAAAGTTGGCACAGTACAACCGCAAGATCCAACCGCATTGGTAATGATTAACGGTTTGTTTCCGTTGTTTACAAAAACAAACTCTCTTTTTCCATCGGCGTTGTGAGGAATAGTTCCGTAATCAACAGTTTCTGTTTCAAAAGCCATTCCTGCGCCTTCTACTTTTGGAGCAGCTGCTTTTTTGGCTTGTGCATTAGCGGTCATGATTCCGAATACGGCTAATACCGCTACTAAAAGTATCTTTTTCATTTCTTTAATTTTTAAAATTACTGGGACAAATCTAACTAAATTTTTAAAACCACTCCTTAAATGTTTCTTAAATTTATTTTGATTGGGGAAACCCGAACTGTCGCATTAAATTTCTAAATTCGCTTCCTATTTTAATTCAAAAAACACGTCACACCCTTGGCTACCAAAGACAAAGAACCAAAAGAAACGCCGTTAATGAAACAATACAACGAGATCAAACGGAAGTATCCGGATGCCTGTTTGTTGTTTCGTGTGGGCGATTTTTATGAAACCTTTGGCGAAGATGCTGTAAGGGCATCCAAGATATTGGGTATTGTACTCACCAAACGCGGCGCGGGCTCTGAGACCGAGACGGCGCTGGCTGGATTTCCGCATCACTCCCTAAATACCTATTTGCCTAAACTGGTAAAAGCCGGATTGCGCGTGGCCATTTGTGACCAATTGGAAGATCCCAAAACCACCAAGACCATTGTGAAAAGAGGCGTAACTGAATTGGTTACTCCCGGTGTTTCGCTCAATGATGAGGTGTTGCAATCCAAATCGAATAACTTTTTGGCGGCGGTGAGTTTTGGTAAAAAAACACTGGGAATTGCATTTCTAGACGTGTCAACCGGAGAATTTCTAACGGCCCAAGGCAACGAAGAATACATTGACAAGCTGCTGCAAAACTTCAACCCCAGTGAAGTCTTGGTTCCTAAAGCCTATAAAAATGCGTTCAAGGATCATTTTGGGTCGCACTACAACCACTTCTATTTAGAAGATTGGGTGTACCAAGAAACCTATGGCACCGAACGCCTCATGCAGCACTTTGAAACCAATTCGCTCAAAGGCTTTGGCATTGAAGCGCTCACCGAAGGGATCATAGCTTCAGGAGCCATTTTATATTATCTATCCGAAACCCAGCATAATAAATTACAACACATCAATTCCATCAACCGCATTGCCGAAGATGCTTATGTGTGGATGGATCGCTTTACCCTGCGCAACCTGGAGTTGTACCACAGCTATAATCCAAATGCAGTAACCCTGCTCGACGTGATTGACAAAACCATTTCGCCCATGGGCAGCCGTTTGCTAAAAAGATGGTTGGCCTTGCCACTCAAAGATTTGGCACCCATTCGCGAACGACATGAGGTGGTGCAGTATTTGGTTGAAGAACCCGAAATTACACAAGAGCTGCAGCAGCAACTCAAAATGATATCCGATTTAGAACGCTTGGTATCCAAAATCGCTACCGGAAAAATATCTCCCAAAGAATTGCTCACCCTTACCGACTCGCTCGATGCATTGATTCCAATCAAAACAATAGCGAACGAAAGCCCGCAAAAATCTGTAAAAAAATTGGGCGACAGCTTACATGCTTGTGAGCTATTGCGCGAGAAAATTAGAACTACGATACATCCCAATGCGCCAGTAGCGGTAGCCAAAGGAAATGCCATAGCCACCGGAGTCAATATTGAATTAGACGATTTGCGCGCCATCTCGACTTCGGGCAAAGATTATTTGGAGCAAATTGAGCAACGCGAATCAGCCAGTACCGGCATTGGCTCGCTAAAAATAGCCTTCAACTCGGTGTTTGGCTACTACATCGAAGTGCGCAACAGCCACAAAGACAAGGTACCCGACACCTGGATTCGCAAGCAAACCTTGGTGAATGCCGAACGTTACATTACCGAAGAACTCAAAGAATACGAAAATAAAATCCTGGGTGCCGAAGAAAAAATATACCAATTGGAGGTTGCACTTTTTGACGAATTGGTACAGTGGACCAGTGGGTACATTCAGCAGATTCAGCAAAATGCAGTTGTAGTAGCCCAATTAGATTGCTTGGCTTCGTTTGCGCAATTGGCCAAGGAAAAAAAATACGTGCGTCCCGAATTGCACGAAGGGCTTGCGCTCGACATTAAAAATGGGCGTCACCCGGTTATTGAAAACCAATTGCCCGTAGGCACGCCCTACATTGCCAATGATGTCTATCTCGATGAGCAAACCCAGCAACTCATCATGATTACCGGACCCAATATGTCGGGTAAATCGGCCATATTGCGACAAACAGCCTTGATTGTGTTATTGGCACAAATGGGCAGTTTTGTTCCTGCTGACAGCGTGACAATGGG
>JBJOOG010000054.1:0-2866 GCA_046051465.1 Bacteroidota bacterium
AGTGGCAGCAACCGTTTGCATGTAATCGGTATGCACGCGTTGGGTTTTGGGATCAACTTGCAGCGGTAATGCATCAATATACGTGCTTTGCAATTTTACCATTTGACGCCATTCCAAAATATCAGCTACAATGGGATGTTCTTTAACCAAATAACTCAGCACTTCCTCGCCGGTAGCGTATTGGCCGGTTTTGGTTTTCTTTTGTTTGGTGCCGCCAATTTTGAGTTTGTCAAACAAAATGTCTCCCAATTGTTTGGGTGAGGCCAAGTTGAATTTTTCACCTGCGGTTTCGTAGATTTTTTGTTCAAAAGCGGCTATTTCTTGGTTCATGGCCACTGACATTTCTTTCAAAAACGGCACATCCAAGTTGATGCCCTCGGTTTCCATATCGGCCAGTACTTTAATTAGTGGAATCTCAATTTCATCAAATAATTTTTTGGTTTCGGCCTTGTCCAAGATGGGGCTAAATACTTCTTTCAATTGCAGTGTAATATCAGCATCTTCAGCGGCGTATTCTTTGATTTCTTCGAGTGCTACATCACGCATAGACAATTGGTTTTTGCCTTTTTTGCCAATCAAATTTTCAATGGATTGCGGCGAATACTGCAAATAGGTTTCACTCAATACGTCCATGTTGTGGCGCATATCGGGATTGATTAAATAGTGTGCGAGCATGGTGTCAAACAATTTACCCGCCACTTGCATCCCATAATTTTTTAGGATTTTTAAGTCGTATTTGAGGTTTTGCCCTATTTTTTCAATCTGTTCGTTTTCAAAAAACGGCCTGAATTTTTCCAACAACGCTTTTGCTTCCGTTTGATTTTCGGGAAACGGCACATAAAATCCCTTTCCTTTCTCAAATGAGAACGACATGCCAACCAGTTCGGCGTGTAGTGTGTTGATGCCCGTGGTTTCGGTATCAAAACACACTGAAGTTTGATTTTGTAGTTGTTGAATTAATAATTTTACGGCCATCTCGCCTTGCACCAATTGGTAAAAATGATTGGTATCAGCAAGGGTTTTATATTGGCTAGATCTCAGGCCATCAGCGGGTTCATCAGAGAATCCAAATAAATCAAATTGGTCTTCGTGGCTGCGTTTGGCTGCTGTTTTTTTAGCCGATGGCGTGGATGAAGATTCTCCGTTGGTATCAATTTCGTCGTATTCTTTTCCGGTTCCAAACAATTTGTCAAACTGGGTTTTCATTTGCCGAAATTCCAATTCTTGAAAAAGCGCATCGGTTTTTTCTACATCGGGTTTGGACAATTCGTAGTCGTGCTCGTCAAATTGAACCGGGCAATCGAGTAGAATGGTAGCCAATTTTTTGGACAAGATGCCCAATTCGGCATTGGCCTCAATTTTGTCTTTGAGCGCACCTTTTATTTTGTCGGTGTTGGCCAACATGTTTTCGAGCGAGCCAAATTCGGCGAGTAATTTCTTGGCTGTTTTTTCGCCCACACCCGGTAAACCTGGTATGTTATCGGCTGCATCGCCCATCATGCCCAAATAATCAATTACTTGTAAGGGATCTTGTATTTCAAATTTTTCCAACACTTGTGGTATGCCCCAAATCTCAATGTCGTTGCCCATGCGTGCGGGTTTGTACATAAATATATTCTCTGAAACCAATTGGGCAAAATCTTTATCGGGCGTTACCATAAATACCTGAAAGCCCTCTTTTTCAGCTTGTTTGGACAAGGTTCCAATTAAATCATCGGCTTCAAATCCGGGCATTTCAATAATGGGAATGTGCATGGCGCGCAACAAATCTTGAATGTAAGGCACGGCAATTTTTATGGCTTCGGGCGTTTCGTCGCGGTGGGCTTTGTATTGCTCGTACATTTCAAAACGGTAGGTGCTGCCTCCTTTGTCAAAAGCTACCGCCAAATGATCGGGTTTTTCACGTCTGATGACATCCATCAAAGAGTTCATAAATCCCATAATGGCCGAGGTGTCCATTCCTTTGGAGTTGATCCGTGGATTTTTGATAAAGGCATAATAGCCTCTAAAAATTAAGGCATATGCATCGAGTAGAAATAACCGTTTTTGTGCTGACATAAAATACTATTTGGCGGTAAAAATAAACATTCAAGTGGTACGGCAGGGCTTGCGATTTAAAATAATTCAAGTGATGAAACACAATTTATTCGAGGAGATGTTAAATCTTGTACGTACTCAAATTTCGCCCGAGTATTATTTGTTAATTTGCCAAAAATTTACAGCATATGTTAGGTCGGTTGGTCGTGTTTTTTATCGTGTTGTTTTGTATTGAATGGTATGCTTTTCAGGCTGTTAAAACAGTGGTGAAAGTCAAGAGTTTTGTTTTGGCCTATCAGTGGATCAGCTTTGTAATTCTGCTGCTTTTGCTTTATGCTTTTTCTCGATTTGATCGTTCAACGGGGCAAACCAAATACACGCTCTATACCATGGGCTTGTTTTTGCTGGTCTATGTGCCTAAAATAGTGGTGAGTTTGTTGCTGTTGGGTGAAGATATTTATCGCGTATTGCATGGTTCAATTACGTATTTTGTAGAAAACGACAACGACTCTTTTTTACCCAATCGCAGAGTATTTCTCAGTAAAATTGGATTGGGTATTGCTGCTATTCCCTTTTTGTCCCTTTTGTATGGCATGACCTTTGGTAAATACAATTATAAAGTAATCAAACAACGTATTTTTTTCCCCGATTTGCCTGATGCTTTTGACGGAATGACCATTACCCAAATTTCTGACGTGCACAGCGGCAGCTTTGATGATCCTGAAAAAATCAAGTACGCCATCGATTTGGTCAATGCACAACAATCCGATTTGATTTTGTTTACAGGCGATATCGTAAATACGCATGCCAAAGAGATGCATCCGTGGAT
>JBJOOG010000055.1:0-7163 GCA_046051465.1 Bacteroidota bacterium
CCCAGCTTTTTGACAAAAAGCACAATACAACCGGCACATTAAATGGTACGATTGCCCACAAAAACTTCTCTGACTGGAAATTTGATTTAGCCATAAACTCGAAACGATTATTGGCTTTGGATACCAATTACTCCGAAGATGCGGCCTATTATGGCACGGCATTTATGGATGGATATGCAGCTATAAAAGGGCCACTTGACGCGCTAAAAATTAAGGTAGAAGCCAAATCTGAGAAAGGCACGCAAGTTAAAATCCCCATTAGTGATGCCGAATCAACCGATACAAATAATGCCTTGCATTTTATTACCAAGAATGAAAAATACAAAATCAACAAGGGTAGCCAAACAGTTCGCAATTACAATGGCATTGATTTGGAATTTGATTTTGACATTACGCCCGATGCCGAAGTAGAAATTGTATTGGACCGCAACTCAGGACACGGCATGAAGGGAAAAGGATTTGGCTCTTTACTAATTAAGATTAACACCTTGGGTAAGTTTAATATGTGGGGCGATTTCCAGGCCTACGAAGGAATCTATAATTTTAGGTATGGTGGATTAATCAACAAAAAGTTTAAAGTTAAAAAAGGCGGATCCATTAGTTGGGAAGGCGATCCTATGCGCGCCAATTTAAATTTAGAAGCCGTGTATTCTACTACTGCCAATCCGGGTGTGTTAATTGAGAATGCCTCTTTCAACAAAAAAGTACCCACCGATGTGGTAATTGGGCTCAAAGGCAATTTAAGTAATCCAGAACCCAATTTCGAGATCAATTTTCCTACGGTAAGTACGGTCTTGCAATCAGAGATCCAAACCAAACTTGACGACAAAGACATCCGACAAAAACAGGCCTTGATCTTGCTTTCAACCGGTGGTTTTTTGAGTGTTGACGGATTAAACCAGTCATCGATTAAAAATAATTTGTACGAAAAAGTAGGCGACTTATTTGGCTCTGTTTTTAACGATAACGATGGTAAATTTGTTGTTGGGGTTGATATTGTTTCGGCAGACACCAATCCAGGCGCCAATACGGATGGTCGTTTGGGCGTGAATTTCACTACCAAACTCAATGAACGAATTTCGATAAACGGAAAAGTAGGTGTGCCCATTGGTGGTGTTAATGAATCTACAATTGTGGGTGACGTAGAAATTCAATACCGGGTTAACGAAGACGGAACCTTGAATTTGAAAGTGTTTAACAAAGAAAACAATGTAAACTATTTTGTGGGCGAGGGCGTGGGCTATACCCAAGGAATAGGTATTTCATACGAAGTCGATTTTGAAACCTTCAAACAACTCTTGCAAAAAATATTTGTTCACCAAAAAATTGAAAAACTAAACAGTACATCCACGCAAAAAGAAATTCAGGATTCCGAAATTTTACCAGACTTTATCCATTTGAACAACCAAGAAAAGAAAGAACCGGAAAACAAAACGCCAAATAGAGAAGGGCTACCTCCGGAGGAATAAGCGTATTTATTTGATGAATTTTGGTCACAACCGAAAACTTATCAACGAAAACGATTGAATTTAGCCACATTGGAGCAAAACAGCGAATACCATTATTTTACAATACATTCTTTGCTAATTTTACATTTTAAATCTAAAAAATGCCAACAAAAATTAAGAAAATAGGAGTTTTAACTTCTGGAGGTGATTCTCCTGGAATGAACGCCGCAATCCGTGCTGTAGTTCGAACCTGCGCCTTTCACAACATCGAATGCATAGGCATTTACAGAGGTTACCAAGGCATGATTGAAGGCGACTTTAAAGAAATGGGTCCACGAAGCGTAAACAACATTGTAAACAAGGGAGGAACCATTTTAAAATCGGCTCGATCAAATGAGTTTAGAACAGCTGAAGGCCGAAAAATAGCTCACGAAAAATTGGTTGCTGCTGGCGTGGATGCCATAGTAGTGATTGGTGGAGACGGTAGTTTTACGGGTGCCGAAATTTTTAACGAAGAATACGGTTTTCCTGTTATGGGAATCCCCGGAACCATTGACAACGATATTTTTGGAACCTCTCACACACTGGGTTACGATACTGCCTTAAATACGGTGGTAGAGGTAATCGATAAAATACGTGACACGGCCAGCTCCCACAATCGTTTGTTTTTTGTTGAAGTAATGGGTCGTGATGCAGGCCACATTGCACTAAACGCGGGTATTGGAGCAGGAGCCGAAGAAATTTTAATTCCCGAAGAAGACCTTGGATTAGAACGATTACTCGACTCATTAAAACGCAGTAAGGCATCCGGTAAATCATCGAGTATTGTAGTGATTGCCGAAGGCGATAAAATTGGCAAGAACGTGTTTGAACTCAAAGATTATGTTGAAGCCAATTTGCCAGAATACGATGTTCGGGTTTCTGTATTGGGACACATGCAACGCGGAGGTTCGCCCTCTTGTTTTGACCGCGTGTTGGCCAGCCGATTGGGTGTGAAAGCTGTAGAATCTTTATTAGAAGGCAAAACCAATTATATGGTGGGATTAATCAACGACAAAGTAGCGTTGACGCCTTTGGAACAAGCCATTAAAGGACATACAGAAATTGACCGCGAATTACTTCGGGTATCAGATATCATGTCAACCTAAGCACACATTTTTAGTTGCAATAAACAAATTAATCATAACCGACATGCGTGATGTACGTATGCCAAATAAATGTAAACATGTCAAAAATTAAATTAGGAATTAACGGATTTGGACGAATTGGTAGAATTGTTTTTAGAGAGTCGATCAACAGAGATAATGTTGAAGTGGTTGCCATCAACGACTTGTTGGATGTTGATCATTTGGCTTATTTATTAAAATATGATTCTGTTCACGGCCGATTTAACGGAAAAGTAGAAGTAAAAGAAGGTAAATTATACGTTAACGATAAACACATCCGTATCACTGCTGAGCGTGATCCAGCCAATTTAAAATGGAATGAAGTAGATGTAGATGTTGTGGCTGAATGTACTGGATTTTTTACCACCATTGACACAGCCAAAGCCCACATTACTGGTGGTGCCAAAAAAGTAATTATTTCTGCCCCATCGGCTGATGCGCCTATGTTTGTTATGGGCGTAAATCACACCGAGGCAAAAGCATCTGATTTAGTTGTATCAAACGCATCTTGTACCACCAATTGTTTGGCTCCATTGGCCAAAGTAATTCATGATAACTTTGAAATCCTTGAAGGTTTAATGACTACAGTGCATGCTACCACTTCTACACAAATGACCAACGATGGTCCTTCACGCAAGGATTTCCGTGGCGGTCGTTCGGCCTTGGTAAACATGATTCCTTCAAGCACAGGAGCAGCCAAAGCAGTGGGTAAAGTAATTCCTTCGTTGGATGGTAAATTAACTGGAATGTCCATGCGTGTGCCTACCGTTGATGTTTCAGCAGTAGATTTAACCGTGAAATTAGCCAAAGAAACTACTTATGCGGAGATCATGGCTGTATTGAAACACGCCTCTGAAACGAGCATGAAAGGCATACTTGGCTATACCGAAGACGATGTGGTGTCACAAGATTTCGTATCAGATTCAAGAACATCTATCGTAGATGCCAAAGCAGGAATTGGTTTAAATTCAACTTTTTTCAAAATAATTTCATGGTATGATAATGAGTACGGCTATTCAAGCAAACTAATTGATTTAGCCGCTCACATTGCCAAACTTTAATTCTAATTTAAATCCCGTTATATGGTAGTTATATAGCGGGATTTTATTTTTCTACACAACCAAACCTTACCAAAAATGAAATTATTAGTTGATAGTGGTTCCACAAAAGCCGATTGGATTTCGATTGATGACAACGGAAAAGTATTATTTACAACCCAATCTCTGGGGTTGAATCCCGAAGTATTAGACAAAGCAGAGATTATTGCCCGATTGGAAGATAAGTTTGATATCTCGCACAACAAGAACAACGTATCCAATTTGTTTTTTTATGGCGCGGGTTGCGGAACCGACCGCATGAAAAATTTCTTGACACAAGTATTTGAAGAGTATTTTCCCAATGCCGCTATTGCTGTGCACGAAGATACGTATGCTGCTGTGTATGCCACCACACCCAAAAATGAAAAAGCAATCGTTTCCATTTTAGGAACGGGTTCAAATTGCAGTTATTTTGATGGAGTTGTACTGCACCAAAAAGTGCAATCGTTGGGCTATATCGCAATGGATGACTGTTCAGGTAATCGCTTTGGAAGACATTTATTGCGGGCTTATTACTTTAATAAAATGCCAGCCCATTTGGCCAAAGCTTTTGAAAAGGAATACAATGTTGATCCAGATTTCATCAAAAACAATTTATACAAAGAACCCAATCCAAACGCCTATTTGGCAACATTTGCTAAATTCTTGATTAAGCACAAAGACGAGGATTTGTGCAAGCAATTTATTTTTGCGGAAATGGAGGATTTTGTTGAGAATTACATCAAACAATTTGATAATTGTACCGAAGTTCCCGTGCATTTTGTTGGATCAATTGCCTTTTACTTAAAAGAGGAATTAGAAACGGTGCTTCAGAAACACAACATAGCTATTGGTAACGTATTGCGCAGACCAATCGATGGATTGATTGCTTATCATTCCATTAACAAATAAATCGTTTATCGCATAGCAATCATTGCGATTTCTATGTGAACGTTTTTTGGTAATGCTACAACTTGAACCGTTTCTCTTGCAGGAGCGGTTTCTTCATTAAAATAACTGGCATACACCAAATTAACACGTGCAAAATCCTGCATATCGGTCAAGTATATGGTGGATTTAATTACATGTTCAGTAGTCATATCAGCTGCAGCTAAAACGGCCAATAAATTATCCATTACTTGTTTGGTTTCGGCTTCAATGGAATCGAGTACAAGTTCCATTTTTGATGGGTTTAATGCAATTTGACCAGAAGTGTACAGCATATTACCGGCCATAACTGCTTGGTTGTATGGTCCAATTGGCGCGGGGGCCTGATTTGAATTGATGATTTGTTTCATATACTTATAATTTTTAACGCAATACGCGATCGGGTAGGGTGCGCTTTTCCCATTTGATATCGCTCAATACACCCGATTTTATACCAATAAAGAAATTCCAATAGGCATTTTGTCCAAATGGAGTCCAGTTAAAATCCATTCGCCAACTCAGTAAATCGCGTTCAAAACGGAACTGTGTAAAGGTTACACCATTTTGTACAAAATCATAGCCTGAGGAAACACCCACTTTCCAACGCGGAGTTAAATCTGTATTGAGTGATACCATCAATGAATTCCCAGAAATTTTTTGTTCCCGTTTAATGTTAGAATAGGTGAGTTGGTATGCAAAGGTGAGATCCCATGGTAAATCGGCATTGTAGAATCCTTTAAACTCCTCTTCTTCATCATTTTCTGTAAACTGACTCTGTCTGCGGTCACTAAAATCAGCATTTGATCCAAACAAATCATCTGATCGACCTCCATTGCGTTCGCCTTGCGTGTTTTTGTTTTTTTCTTTGTCTCGACTCGACATGGAATAATTTAGTGTCATGTTGGCACTCGTCATACGAAACAAACTTCCTCCGTTATCAATATTAAATGTGTTGATCGTTTTTCCAAACTTGTCAAGCGCATAGGGATTCAATGTCATTCCAAAATTGACATTCATTTTATCCTTAAACAATAAGGTACCACCACTCACACGCATTGGTGCCCAGGCTAATGAGTCGGCTGCTGCATTGTAACTTGTAGAAAAATTCAAATTGTTCAGCAACATTACCTTTTTGGCTTCTGTTTTGGTCGAATCTTTATCGGTTACTTTGGCCTCAAAGGTGTTACTCAAACTAAAACCAATTGAATTGGCAATGTTTTTGCCTGGCGCTCCAAAAATCCCGTTTTCAAATCGGGTGTATTCTTTTACCATCGTGCCACTGGCATCGGCGGCATAGGTATCGTAGTATTTTTCAAAACTTGGCGTGTAGCTATACGAAACAGAGGGGCGCATTACATGGCGAATGGCTTGTATCTTTTTGGTATCACCAAATTTAAAAGTTCCGTAAATAGTGGTTCCCAAACTCGATGAAAACGAATAGGTTCGAAATGCATCAAACTTGTTGACTTCGGTTATGCTGTCTTTGTTGGTGAGCACGTCAAAATTTTTCCGAATCGTTTTCAAGTACCATATTTCTTCATAATTAACTGAAGTGGTGGCGCTAAAATATTTAAAGATTTTAAAATTTGTACTCAAGGGAATGCTGTGTTGAAAACCATTTTTGGAATTGGCAAACATCTCTGGTTTTAGAAATTCGGTGTCGTTGGTTGTAATTCTATTTTCGCCACGCAAATTGTATTGCAAGTTGATGTTCTTGAAAAATCCTTTTTTAATTCCTTCTTTTGGCGCAAATGGAAATACCCGATCTACACTCAATTGAAGGGTAGGCAAAGTCATGTTTATCACTTCGGTTTGCGTGTTTTGAGAGTGGGTCGCGGTTAAAGATAAATTGACCTGTGGAACCGAATTAAAGGTGCGCGAATACGACACCGATGAATTCATTGTATTGTTTAAGCTAGATCCTACATTGATCTGACTAGCAGACTGTTGAAAGTATCGGCTACTTCCTAAATTAACCGAAGCAGAAAACCTAGAATTTGGACTTGATTTTGCGTCTTGGCTATGCGACCATTGAATGTTGTAGATGTTGGTTTTGCTGTAGTCTGGAAACCCACGCTCACTATTAATTAGGTTCTCAAAACGCACATTAAAATTACCTCGAAATTTATACCGCCATGAATAGTTCGATTCAAATCGCATGGCATAACTTCCGTTGGTGTAATAATCTCCCAAAATAGCTAGATCATAATGATTCCCAAGAGCTAAATAGTATCCACCATTTTGAAGCGAATAACCTTGATTTCGCGTATCGTTAAAAGTAGGGATAATTAATCCGGACTGGTTTTCGGTAGTCATCGGAAAAAATGCAAATGGCAAGGCAATGGGGGTAGGTACATTCGCAATAACCATATTGGTCAGTCCCGTTACCACTTTTTTACCAGGTACATATTTTACTCGGCTCGTTCTAAAATAATATTCGGGGTCTTCGATGTCTTTAGAGGTTGTAAATCGAGCGCCTTTTAAAAAATAAACCGAGTCATTTACCCGTTTTGAAATATCGGCTTTTACTCGAAACTCATTTTGTT
>JBJOOG010000056.1:0-4058 GCA_046051465.1 Bacteroidota bacterium
TGGGCGGAATTTACATATAAATTTTTTGAACGATAATCCCGTAACCGATTCAACTGTGTAGGATTCATTCCAAATTTATAGGCTTTGTAATCGCTTATAAAATTGGGGTTAAATGGGTAGACTGGATAATTTTTAACTGTAGAAGATGATACTGAGTTAGCAACGGGTTGTACGTAATACCATTGGGAAATAGGTGAATCTTGTGACAAATGGGAAGTGGTAAAATAGAAAAATCCTTGTAGACCCAAGATAATTGCAAACAAAACGCCTATGGCTTTTTGCTGGGACTTTGTAAACTCAAAATAAATGTTGGCGTGTAATTTTTTCATGGCGTATAGTAAATTAGAATTATCAGAGATCAAAAACTGAACTTCGCTTAGATCGAATTAGATCTTTAAGTCGAAGCCAAAAAGCGAGTGTTAAATACACCCCAAACCAAAGTCCTGCCGTAGCAAATGATATGTAAATAAAAAACAGACGTACACTATTGGCCCGCATTCCTAAACGATCAGCCAGTCGTGAGGATACGTGAAAACCATGTTTTTCAGCAAAATACTTGAGTTTTAACACAAACGACATAATCTACATATTTGGTGATGGGCAAACACAAATCTAAAGAAAAGAAAAGTAGATTGAACTGCAACTATTTATTTTAACATATACAATTGGGCACAGGCTCGAGCATCTGATAAGGCTTCGTGGTGCTGCAAAGCAATATTGTTTTGGGCACTGCAATAACTTAGATTCGCTGGTTTGTATCCTTTGGCACGGTAGATTCTACAGGTGCACTCCCAGCGATCAGCCAACCCCAATTCCTGATAATTCAGTCCGTAAAAGTCCATGGTTTTTGCCAAGACATTGCGGTCAAATTGTTCGTTGTGCGCGACTACTAATTCACCCTGCAATCTAGTTTTAATCGCTGGATAAACCAGATCAAATGTAGATTCACGATACGTATGTTGAGGATGTATGCCATGCACCCGAATATTGTGATAGGAGTATTCGTTGTTGGGCGGTTGAATCAACGTATAGTATTCATCGACAATAACACTATTGCGCACCGTGACTATTCCTACTGCACACGCACTATAAAGCTGACCCGTAGCTGTTTCAAAATCGATGGCGGTAAAATTCATTTATTTGATGGTACCGATAATATCGTATTTGGTCACAATGTGGTGCTTGCCGTTTTCTAATTCAATCAGCACCGCTTGATTCTCTTTTGAAAACAAGTGGGTAATATCTTGTATGGGTGTATTGGCTTGCACTATTGGATATGGTTTACCCATAACCTCTTTTATAGGCATATCGGCTGCATTTTTATCTGACACATACAAATCAAACAATTGAGATTCGTCAACCGAACCTACAAAACCTGTGATATCAGTAACTGGAATTTGTGAAATTTTGTATTTGCGCATGCGTTCTATGGCGTGCGAAACCAATTCTTCGGTACGTACTACCACCAAAGGCTGATTGACATGATCCTGAATTACATCGACTGCTTTGGTAATTTCTTCGTCCAAAAATCCGCGTTCGCGCATCCAATCGTCGTTAAACATTTTACCTACATAGCGGCTGCCCGAATCGTGAAACAAAACAACTACAACATCTTCTGGTTTGAAATGTTCTTTTAACTGCAACAACCCTTTTATGGCTGAACCAGCAGAATTCCCTACAAAAATCCCCTCTTCTAATGCGATTTTTCGAGTATATACTGCCGCATCTTTATCGGTCACTTTGGTAAATCCGTCTATCAACGAGAAATCAACATTTTTGGGTAAAATATCTTCTCCGATTCCCTCAGTGATATAGGAGTAGATTTCATTCTCGTCAAAAATACCGGTTTCGTGGTATTTTTTAAACACAGATCCGTAGGTATCAACTCCCCAGATTTTGATGTTTGGATTTTGTTCTTTTAAATATTTAGCTGTACCCGAAATGGTTCCTCCGGTTCCAACACCCACCACAAAATGTGTGATTTTACCATCTGTTTGTTTCCAAATTTCAGGACCGGTTTGCTCGTAATGCGCAATGGCATTTGAAGGATTATCATATTGGTTTACATACCAGGAATTAGGCGTTTCCTCACCCAATCGTTTAGAGACCGAATAATACGAACGCGGATCGGTGGGCTCTACATCGGTAGGACAAACCACAACTTTGGCGCCAACGGCACGCAAAATATCCATTTTTTCTTTGGATTGTTTATCGGTAATTACACATATTAGCTTATATCCTTTTACAATTGCAGCCAAAGCCAATCCCATACCCGTATTACCCGAAGTCCCTTCAATTATAGTTCCGCCTGGCTTTAATCGACCGTCAGCCTCTGCGTCTTCAACCATTTTTACGGCCATTCGATCCTTAACCGAATTTCCTGGATTAAAGGTTTCAACTTTAGCCAATACAAGCGCGTCAACTTCTGCGGTAATTTTATTTAAACGCACCAATGGCGTGTTTCCTATAGTACCAAGTATATTTTCAGAATAATTCATATTGAGTAGCAAAAAATTAAATGATTATTTAAAAAAGTTCCAAACCAAACCAAATCGAATGATAAAATCACGATAAGGATAATCAGGTGCCGAATAAAATTTATTGGTTGATGACCAAGCTGCGTTTATGTGTTCAGCTTTGAAAAAAATTCGCGTTTGACGTACACGCGCGTTGACAAAAAAATCAAGTGTAGCAAAATTACCTATTTGTTTCTTTTCTTGCACAAAAAAGTCGGCGATTACAGGATTGTATCCATTGGCAAAATGCGAGGTAAAATAGTTAACAGTAAAACCGGTTTGTAAAAACATGGCTTTTTCAAAAACAAAATCTGAATAATACAGTGAATTTCGAGTAACCCATTTGGGCACATTGAGCACTAAATCATCTTGCGCAACAGTTTGGTACAAAAGAGTATTATCTAAAGCCAATTTCCAAAACTTGAATTCTTTGTTCGCCTGAACTGATACATAGGAAATGGCTTTTGCGTACTGTTTTGGTGACAAAAGTTGAATCGTATCATTTGAACTGTCATCAGAAAAATACAGTTTGTCTTTGTATGTTGAGAATTGGGACTTCAAGTTTATATATTTCGTATCCGCACTAAACCGAAGTGTGTTTGATAATTCAGACTTGAAATTAGTAAACCAATTGTAATTTACATAACTGCTTTGAAAAAGGGAATACGTGAGAGCAGGTAAACTCAAGTTATTTTCATAAGCAATAGAAGCCTTTGTGTTTGCAGAAAACCGGTGTTTCAATTCTACATTTGCTGATCGTAAAGCTTGCGCTGAAACGGCATTCTTAACTTGTGCAGCAAGTAACCAATCTTTTCTCTTTAACGAATAATCGGCACCTATTGTATGAATTGCATCAGATAGTTTGTTTGGTACAATAACTGTATTTAACACCAAAACCGTGTTGTAGAAATAGTTGTAGCGATAGGTATCAGCATAAAACTGTAACGTACCTTTGGATGAATGAGAAAATTGCACTCCTAACTTGGTGTACAGTTTGTTGTAATCCAATTGATCATTAATACCAGCCGATTTATAACTTGCACCAAAACGGTTTCGTGTAACATTACCAATGGTAGAGCCCACAGTGAGTTGATTGTACTCAAAATATTTTGACTCGGCTTCAAATTGGTGAATTAATGAAAAATTACTACTTGTATTTTCTTGGAAAATGTAGGAATGATCTACAAATACTCTTCTGCCTTTTAAAAAAGATTTCGCATCGGTTAGATAAACGGACATGCGTTCTCGTTGGGTAAATGCGCCATCTTGCGATTCAAAATCAAGTGAGTTTTGAATACCGCCATTTTCACCATTTAAAAAATCTTGTCCCGTATAATGGGCTTTGAGAAAATATGTTTTTGATGTATTGTGGTAATTGGTTGTGAATCTAAAATTTCCGGTACTACTCAATTGATTGATGTATTTTCCAAGAGAACGTAAGCCTTTATAGGCAATAGAAAAATTAAATTTTTCGCTCGTATTTACAGTTACAAAAGCATCTAAGCTTTGCCCTTGTTCCATCACTGTTTTAAAATACAATTC
>JBJOOG010000057.1:0-3522 GCA_046051465.1 Bacteroidota bacterium
CTTTTTTGGGCGCTCACGCCTTCCCTAAAGCCTACGCTGGTAATCCGGCAGGCTATATTGATTTGATCTGCAACGAAATGTTGCCTGCTATTGCGCAAGAAAACTTAGCCGATTACATTGATGTATTTTGCGAAGAAGGCTATTTTTCGGTGGCTGACACGATAAAAATTATGCAAGCAGGTGCAAGCCATAACTTAATTGCAAAAATCCACGTCAATCAATTTAATGCGATTGGAGGCGTTGCGGCTGCGGTGAATCAGCAAGCGCTATCTTTAGATCATTTAGAAATACTTACACCAGAAGATATTCAAGCGCTGCAAAACAGCAAAACCATGCCCGTTGCTTTGCCGGGCTGCTCTTACTTTTTGGGGATTCCCTACACGCCAGCGCGCGCGATTTTGAACGCCAATTTACCTTTGGCATTGGCCTCTGACTACAACCCAGGCTCCTGCCCTTCTGGAAACATGAATTTTGTGGTAGCAACGGCCTGCATCAAAATGAAGATGACACCCGAAGAAGCCATCAATGCAGCTACACTCAACGGCGCTTATGCCATGGGATTGAGTGATACACACGGCAGCATTACTGTAGGCAAAAAAGCCAATTTGATTATCACCAAGAAATTATCTTCTTTTTACCAGATTCCCTACGCATTTGGCAGCAATCCGATAGCGCAGGTTATTCTAAACGGAAAAGTAATCGCATAAAAAAAGGAACCAATTGGTTCCTTTTTAAATTGTTGTTGTATGACTATTTCAAAGTGAAATTGGTTTTCGAAATCAACTCCCCGTTGTCATATAAATTAACGGTGTACGATCCTTTTTCAAATTTAGACCCTTGCAAATCTTGCGAAACATCTACAGTTTTGTTTTCAAATTTCACAGTTGAGATAAAGCTGTAGGTTAAGACGTTTCCGTTAAAATTCTCTGTTTTTTTATCACCTAACACATTATTTTTGCTGTCAATTACTTGAACGTAGTATTTTTTATCACCCGATTTGGCCACTTTGTTTTCGGCAATCGTAAAGCTGATTTTCAATACATCGGCACTTCTAGCTTTTTCTGTCGCCTCTTGTCTGCCTTTGCTTCTCAATTTATAAGCGGCTGTTTTTAAGTTGGTGATGATCAATTTCGAAGCCACTTCAACTGTTTTTGACAACTCTTGATTTTGACCTACCAACACTTCGTTGAATTTTTTGGCTTCACCCAATACCATAACAGTACTGTCGCGTTGAACAGTTAAAGTTTCGTTTGCTTTTTTAAGTACTTCATTTTCCTGCATCAATACTTTCATTTTCTCTTCTAATTCCAAGTATTGTTTTTTGTACTTGGCCATAGAAGCAGCATCTCCTTTTGATCGTTTTAATTCAGCCAACAAATTCACCACTTTCTCACGCTCAGCGATCAACTCGTCTGACATGGATGTATTTTCAGCAATCGCAGCATCATACGTTGCTTTCAATGCTTCTAAATCTTTTGTTACGCTATCTTTCTCTGATGTTGTTTTGGTCAATTCGACTTGCATGGCTTTGGCATCTGAAGTCATTTTAACAATATATACCAAACTACCTGCAAGCAATACAGCCAATACAGCTATTACAGCTTTTAAACTTGAATTATTTTTTTGATTTTCCATAAAAAAATTTGTTTTGTTCGGACAAAAATAACAATAATTAGAGGAAAAACGTAAGTTTGTGCCAATATATTATGCATCTTGTATATTCCCTTTTCGCATGGAAAATATTATCCCGTTTTCGGCCACTGATCTCGCTAAAATCACCAATCACCGCAGTGGTGAAATAAAATTTGGCGAACGCATGCAAACCATACCCGCGGGTGTATCCATTTCTGAATACATCAATACTTGTTCGGCGCGTTTTGTATTATTTGGCATTCCAGAAGACATCGGGATTCGGGCTAATTATGGCAGACCTGGAGCGGCATCAGCATGGTTGAGCGCCATAAGCAGCATTGCAAACATTCAATACAATTCCTTTTGCAAAGGCAAAGAGCTACTGGTTTTGGGCCAATTGGATGTACGAAAAGAAATGGACGAAGTGCAACACCTTGATTTCCATAAAACAGCCGATCGCAAACGCATGAACGAACTGGTTGAAGCCGTTGATAAAGAAGTGACGCATGTGGTTTCTCAATTGGTAAAGGCGGGAAAAATTCCAATTGCAATTGGCGGCGGGCACAATAACGCCTATGGCATGATTAAAGGAACGGCCTTATCCAAAGGACAGGCCATCAACGCCATCAATTTTGATGCCCATTCTGACTTTCGTATTCTTGAAGGACGACACAGCGGCAACGGGTTTTCGTATGCCTTTGAAGAAGGATTTTTACAACAGTATTTTATTTTTGGGTTACACGAAAACTACACCTCAAAGAAAGTGTTGTTAAACATCAAGAACCTCATTCACCGGGTTCGGTTCAATACCTATGATGAAATTGCCATTCGGGGATCCAAAAAGTTTGAAAGCGAACTGCAACACGCCGAGCGTTTTATCACCGGCACTAGTTTTGGGATTGAGCTTGACTTGGATGCGCTACCCAATATTGCTAGCAGCGCCATGACCTTGAGCGGATTTTCGGTTGAACAAGCCCGGCAATACATTCATCGATTTGGCAAACACCAACATGCATCCTACTTGCACATTTGCGAGGGCGCTCCCGTTTTGGGTGACGAAAAAAACCAACAGTTGGTTGGGAAATTAATTGGCTATTTGGTTACCGATTTCATGAAAGCCAACAGCCCTGTGGATAAAAAAATTCAGAACATTACCGTGAATTTGTAGCCACAAACAAGCAAATTTAAATACCCTATCTTTGACGCCGTATTTCACTACTTATTTTGGAATATGAATATCTATTTATATGTTATTTGAAGAATTATCCCTTTCCAAGAGTATCCAACGTGCCGTATTTGAAGCGGGCTATACCGAAACTACTCCCATCCAAGAACAAGCCATTCCCATTGTATTAACCGGCCGCGATTTAGTGGGCTGTGCACAAACCGGAACAGGCAAAACAGCAGCCTTTGCTATTCCTATTATTCATCAGTTACACCGCATGGTAGGCTCATCCAAAAAAGCCAAAGCCATTCGTGCCTTAGTGATAACTCCTACGCGCGAATTGGCTGTGCAAATTGGTCAAAATTTTGACAAATATGGCCAATACACCAACCTGACTCAACTCACCATTTTTGGTGGCGTATCGCAGATTCCCCAAGTGGATGTGCTGCGCAAAGGCGTCGATATTTTAATTGCTACTCCCGGCCGATTATTGGATTTACACAAGCAAGGCTTTATCAATTTGGATCAATTGCACACTTTAGTGCTCGATGAAGCCGATCAAATGCTCGACATGGGCTTTGTGAACGACGTGAAAAAAATCGTGAAACTCACGCCCAATAACCGCCAAACCTTGTTGTTCTCGGCAACCATGCCCATTGCGATTCGCGAATTGGCTGAGTTATTTCTAAAAGATCCCGCGAGCGTGACTGTTTCTCCGGTTTCCT
>JBJOOG010000058.1:0-28751 GCA_046051465.1 Bacteroidota bacterium
TAACGTGTGAACATCGGCAAGGTAAACCAGTGGTATGATCGGTCTTTTACTTGTACCAAGTTATCTCCTGTTGTATTTGGCGTAACATCGGTGATGCGGAAACGGTAGCCCGTAGCACCAGCTTGTGCTGTAGTGTATATAACCGTTCCAATGCTCGGTAAAGTAGCACCACATTGTGAAGAAATTAGTTGTAGAGAACCACTTGGATTAGTAATATCTGGTGAATTCACTACGCATGTGGCACCATAATAACCCAACCATACACCTGCTATTTGCAATTGTACAGAAACGGTATACGCAGTAGCATAATCATAAGATGACAACCAGTTTAAAGCAAACCAGTAGCTTGTGTTGTCTACATATTGAATATCACCTGTGATGTTGTTAACCACTTTGAAGCGATAGCCTGTTGCGTTTAAATTGATGTTAGCATATATTAATGAACCAATTGAGGATAAAGTTTGACCACAAGAAACACTTTGTAGTACTGTTGTTAATTGGTTGCCCTCATCTAATAATCCATTGCAATTGTCGTCAATGCCATTGTAAAGTACCTCAACATGTCCAGGATTTATAGAAAATATTGCATCGTTACAATCCAAGTTGTTTGTTGAATAACCTGATGGTGGTGTATCTGCATCGACTGCACAAACAGAAACTAAATTTCCTGTTCCGTACAAATCACCGTCTACATCAATATAAAACGAATAAGAAGTGTATATTGCTGCATTTGTATCGTTACAATCAGTGTTATCTGTAGTGTAGCCTGTTGGTGCAGTTAAGGCATCTACAGCACATACAGTAACTAAACTACCCGTACCATATCCATCCCCATCAGCATCAGCATAGAAAGGGTATGTTGTATGCATAGAAGCATTATTGTCATTGCAATCTGAATTATTTGTACTAAACCCTGTTGGAGCAGTTAAGGCATCTACAGCACATGCTGAAACTAAACTGCCTGCACCATATCCATCACCATCTGCATCAGTGTAGAAGGAATAAGTAGCGTGAATAGCCGGATTTGTAGGTGCACAATCTGTATTGTTGATTGAATAACCTGTGGGGGGTGTTAAAGCGTCAACTGCACACACGGTAACTAAGTTACCTGCACCATATCCATCACCATCTGCATCAGCATAGAACGGATAGAAAGCATGCATTGTAGCATCTGATGGAGCACAATCGGTGTTGTTGGTAGAATATCCTGAAGGAGGTGTTAAAGCGTCAACTGCACAAACAGAAACTAAACTACCCGCTCCATATCCATCACCGTCAGTGTCTGCATAGAATGAATAAGTGGTATGAATGGATGCATTGCTGTCGTCACAATCGGTGTTGTCAACCACATAACCTGTAGGTTGAGTACAGTCTGATTGTGTTACCGCTGCATTACCATAACCGTCTCCATCTGCATCTGCAAAGTATGTAAATATTGGGTTTATGGTTATTGCTCCTGATACATCGCTCGTTAATACATTAGCTACTCCGTTTACTACACAATAGTAATAGGTAGTTCCAGGAATTGACGTTAGTGGAGTGTAGGAAGATGAATTAGCTCCGGCAAGTAAAGTACCACCTGAATTACTGTTTGAATTAGTTGAATACCATTGGTATGAAATTGCTCTATCTGCAACAACAGTTAATGGTGTTCCTAAACCATTTTGACATATAGATTGGTTACTAGTAGAAGGAGATTGAGTTATGGATGCATCAATTGTGCTAGTAAAGTCAAATGAAGTACCAACCGTTGAAGTTCCATCAGCTAATTTTACTTGAATGCTAATTCCATCAGCGTAATTTACTAGAGCGGGGATAGCAGCTGTAAAAGTAGCTACGCCGCTCGCATTAGTTACTGCAGTTAAAGAAATATTAGTAGATGAACTTGTGTATGAAACACCATCTAATACATAGGATTCATTGGTTGCAGAGGTGTTGTTTGTAATGGTAGCATCAAATTTAAAAACATATCCTGAAACTGGGTTTCCAAATTGATCTTTTGCTGTACATGTAATTGTACTTGTTGTGTTTTGTGCTAAAGCTGTACTAATAGCAGAAGTGGACACTGAAGCAGAGACGTTTCCAACAGTAATTATTTGACTAACTCCCGTATTACTACTCGAATATCCAGTAGCAATTACATTCACTCTTTTAGTCCCTGGAGTAGTTAATGATGCATTACCTCCTGAAGGTTTTAATCGTAATTGACCTGAAGTTAATTCAAAATCTGTACCAGCTGTTAAGGTAGTTGTACCAATTTTTATCGTATTAACTGCTGCTCTCCAAAGCGCGTTATCGGTAAAAGTAATGTCAATATTATTGTCAACCGTATTGAGTGTAGTATCTGCAACAAAGGCTAGGCTCGGAGCAGTAACAATTGAAGGTGTTGTAATATTTGCTCCAGTAACTTCAATTTTATATAAGTTACAAGATTGATCGCCATAAATGTATAATCTTCCGGCACCTCCAGTATAATTTGCTTTTAGTACAAGGTTTTCGGATGTACTTGTTGAGCCCAAAGAATTAATCAAGTTAGTTCCATCAGTAACATAAATGGTACGTAATGAAGAACCTCCAGTTCTAAACCATACCAAAACTCGACATGGACCACTAACGTCAAAATAAAGATAACGTTGAGAAGGCATATTTGCAACTGCTGAACCTCCACCATTTAACTGAAAACGATTTGCAGTAGTAAATGCAGCTGTAGTAGTTGTTGCTGGAAATGTAATTCCACTGGCATTTACAGCACCCATATTGGTTGTAGTAGAGAGTAATAAAGGGTAAATACCCAATTGATCATTCACTACATCATCTACTCCTATTCCAGAGCTTGTAGGCCATTTAGTGGTGTCACTAAAATTCCATATTTTAGTTGGTGAGGATGCAACTGCGAAGTAGCCAGCTGGTATTGTAGCCCCATAGCAAATTCCAGTAACACTTATATCGGTATATCCATCCAAATCAACATCTTGGAATAAGGTAGCGGTTCTCCAAACACTTGCATTTGTATCATTACAATCGGTATTGGTAGTAGCATATCCTGCAGGTGCAGTTGCAGCACACAACAAAACACCACTGCCTGTTCCAAAACCGTCTCCATCTGCGTCAACGTAATAAGTGTTTTGGGTGTTAATTGTTAAATTTAGACGCTCCGTAACGCAATTTGATGTGGTTCCGTCGTAAATTCCAGAAACCGAATAGGTAAGTCCTGTATTGTTCCACGTATATGGATCACAAGTAGTTATTGTGGTTGTGTTGATGGATGTTGAACTACAATTTATTTCTAAAGTTTGACTAACAGGAGTAGCTGCTGAATAAGAAGAATCGCCAGTTTGAGACGCTGTGATGCTTGTAGTTCCTACCCCGTTAATGGTAAGTACATTGCCTGAAACCGATGCAACAGCAGGATTACTACTTACATAACTTACTGTAAGTCCGGAGGTTGCTGTTCCATTTAATGTAATATTGCCACTGCCAAAAGCTACCGGTGAAGACAATGTGAACGAAATAGTTTGAGGTGTCAATGAACTAGTAACTGTGATAATCCCTGGCACAAAGGTATCGAAGCTGTAATTCGTGGCTGATAAAGTGCCTATGGCAGGCGTAATCGTAATTCCTGAAGTTCCTATGGCAGTTGTGTCTGTGTAGTTGGTTGTGTATGTTGCTGCTCCCGAAATCACAGAAGCAGTTTCGCTATTTACAAAACCTGTTGCCGTGTATGATCCAACCGCAATAACCGAAGATTCAGGTGTGCCAAACCCTACGATTTGATCGGAAGCAGTTATGGTTAAAGAAACTTTGGTAATATCAGCACTAAGTGTAGGCTGTGTCAAGGTATAAAAAGTTGATTGAGCGCCAGAAATGGTATATCCAGAAGTTATGACTGATTTTGCTGTACCAGCTGAAGCTGTTGCAAAGCTGTAAGTTGGTGTACCGCCAAGAGTAACAACATCTGAACCATTAACACCACTTAATGTAGCTGTTCCTGTAACGCTTACAGAAGTTGATCCATCATACGCTTTGTTGCTTGCGGTAAGATTAGTTACCGTAAGGGCTTTGGTGGAAACCGAATTTCCAGTTGCAGAAGTACCAATATTTACATTGGTTGCGCCCGTACTTGAAAGCACAATGTTTCGTGCATTGTATGTTCCGCCAGGCACTGCTGTTGCTGCTAAGCGAATACGTAAAGTACCACTTGCACTACCGGCTGTTTGAGTAAACGTGGCCGTGCTTGCATAGGTAGTTCCGTCGCTAGAAACTTCATATCCTGTGGGCGCAGTAGCGATTAAATTGGCCGTTAAGCCAGATCCTGAAACAGGAAAGCTCTGTGCTGCAGAGGCAGTTCCATAAGTAGTGGTAAAAGCAGTGGCTGTAGCTGCTCCAGTAATTGTGCCGCCTGAAGCTGCAGGTGTTAATACTATTGCTGCAACATATGCATTTCCACTTAATGTGATTCTTATAAAAGTTCCAGCAGGTATAGTTGATCCAAAAGTAATAGTCATTGGAGCTGGGCTACAAAAATTAGTTGTTTGATTGCCAGAAAGATTACCTGAAGCGGAAGAGCCAGCAACCGCCGTGTAAGTTCCTGCCAAAGTAGAAGCTGTAGCTACACTTGATAAAGTTCGTGTTGACCCAGTGCCTGAATTTCCATGAAGCACAAACCCATTAAGATTTACTGTCGATTTAAAAATAAATAAACTACTAGTCATTTGAATGGTTTGTGTTGAGCCGTTACAACCATTCGCATCTGTAGAAAAAGTCGAGGTGCTACCGGTTGTTGATCTATACCAAGTACCTATACCACTTACAGTATAACCTAAACCATCACCAGAATTGTATCCTCCAGATGCAGATGATGCCAACCAAGTTTGTGCATTTACATCTGAAATACTGGCAAGGATAAATAGCATTGCTACTAGTTTTAAATCAAAAAACCAATTCGTTCGATGGGTTTTTTGTTTACTTTTTGTCATAAAAAGACGAGCTGTAATTGTATTCATAGTAATTAAAATAAAATTAAAGTGAGTGCCAGCTGAGTATTCAGCTAACTTTATAATGTTGCAATCGATTACACAAATTAATACATTAAAATTATATTATCCAAAAAAAATAATTGATTAAATATTCATTTCTCAAAAAAATAAAACTTGAATTACTAATATCGAAAAACATTAAGTTTTGTATTTGATTGAACTCAGTACAATTATTTTATATTTGTTTTTTTTTAACATTTTTTACTTTTACCCTCCAATTTGAATTTTTTATATGGAAAAGTCCACTATATATGATATTGCCAAAGAGTTAAATATCTCGGCAGCGACAGTATCAAGAGCTCTAAATAACAACCATAAAATAAGCAGCGCAACCAAGAAATTAGTATTCGAAACAGCAGAGAAATTAAATTACAAACAGAATAAAGTAGCCCAAGCCCTGCGAAGCGGAAAAAGTAATAATGTTGGTGTATTGGTTCCTAGAATTGATAGTAACTTTTTTGCCTCTGTCATTAGAGGTATTGAAGAAGAACTCCATCCAAAAGGGTATCATGTTATTATTTGTCAAACGCACGAAGATCACGATCGTGAAATTGAAAATATTAACACCTTACTCAATGCCCAAGTTGATGGTATTTTATTGTCTATCAGTAATACAACCAAAGAATATGAATCATTAATTAGGAGTGTAGTAAATAAAAATAAACCCATTATCTTCTTTGATAGAAAAATGAACATTGATGGGGTGAGCTCGGTAACTATAGACGATTACAAAGGAGGTTATTTAGCCACAGAGCATCTAATTAATCAAGGATGTAAACTAATTGCCCATTTGAGTGGTGATCAAAGTCTAGAAATCTATGAAAACAGGTTTAAAGGATACAAGCAAGCACTACTAGACAACGGTTTAGACTTTGATGAAAACTACGTTCTCCGAACCAAAAGTAATGTAGATGCGGGTATGGAAGCTGCCAAAACACTATTGGAATTCAAGACTCCACCTGATGCAATATTTTCTTCGAGTGATTTTGCTGCTTTAGGAGCAATACAAGAATTAAAAGCACACAATATTTCAATACCATCCGATTTTTGTGTAATTGGATTTGGAAACGAACCGTTTACCAAGTTCATGGAATTATCTATTTCAACTGTTGATCAGTCCTCTTTAGAAATGGGCAAAATGACTGCAAAAGTATTTTTGGAACAAGCAAACAGTACCGAAAATGTATTGGTTCAAAAAAATGTAATTCTAGCACCAGAGCTAATAGTTAGAAAGTCTTCTAATTAATTCACAAGTTTATTTGGTGAATTTCCTAAATCTACCATTCAAGAAATAAGATAATTTGATTTAGTTCGAATTATTTATTTTTTGATAAACTTTCTATTTGTTTCAATCTGATTGGAAATTATTTTAATTAGGTAATTACCAGATTCTAATTCGTAAATAGGTATTAATTTTTTATCCCCAATTATCTCTTTTACCAATTGTCCTGAAATAGTGAAAATGCCAATTTTGTCAATTTTTACTTCCGTTGAAATATTGAGCACATCATTTGCAGGATTAGGAAAAACAACAATTTGTTTTAACGCATTATCTTGACCCGTTGTTCCAAGTGTATTGAATGCGGTTTTGATAAAAAATAAATTAGCAATCGTTCCTTTGGTTATACTATGTGGTCCGGCAGGTACCGAGGGTATAATCACTAAACCAGCTGATGCTGTATACGCTACTCCGTCTAATTTAACAGTACCCGAGAAAGTAGGGTCAAATACTAGTGTTAAAGTAGAAACTCCATTGGTGGTGTAGGAAATGTTTGTTCCGGATTCCATTTTTAATCTAGTTGTTAAGGTAAGTCCGTCATAGGTAGTTAGACCTGAGGTAGAATTTAAATTGGCTGATGTAAAGGTGTAAAAAGTGCTGTTTAGTGATGATAAGGTAAAATTGTGTATTTGATCACTGGCGGGTAATCCAAAAACAGAGATAGTCCCAGAACCCGATACAGGCGTGCCGGTAGTTCCAACTGTTGTGATGGAAAACATAACATTGGCCGATGGAATTCCAGATATGGTGATTGTATTGGTCACACTATTAATGGTGTAGCTTATGCCCGAAGCCGGCAAGCCCGAAACGGTAACGGATGTTGCATCACCTCCCCAAGTAAATACCATATCACTCATGGCCTCTCCACTGTTTACAATTTGATCGTTGTTGTTGGGAATGGATAAAGAATGTGTGCTTTCTGCTACAACTGGATCTCCTTGAATGGAAACTAAAGTTGAAGTATATCCTAATAAAGCGGCTAGTAGGGGCTGATTCACTGCATAACTACTGTCATCTACCGAATTAGTAAATACCCAAGAAAAGTCACCTCCGGCAACTCGGCCCGAATGTTGAATAACCTTGTTTTTGGCTACAAGCGGATCGTCAACAACTAAACCGGCTACATATAAGGAGGGATCGGTATCAAAATTATTATAAGCGTTATTGCCTTGAAGAGAAGTAATCGAGTTGGGGATGTTTTCAATTCGGGTAGTTGCCTCGTAGGCGTCAAATTGCAACGGAAAATTAACGGGGTGATAGGCAACATAACGGGTTTGACCAATCATTGTATTGTTAAAGGCTTTAACTGTTCCTCCATCTTCTCCAGAAAATGTCCCTACAGAACCATTAAAGATATCAGTGCCTTGCAAAGAAGTAAGCATTGGGTATTTGCAATTTCTAAAATAATTGCCTTCTACAAACACAGATGACCCCATCGTTGATCCAACTCCATATTTTGAATTTCCATCAAAGTAATTGTTATAAACATGGGTAGAATAAAATCGAACCCTGGGGTGACGTGAATCGGAGTGATCATACCAATTGTGGTGATAAGTTGCATATAAACCCGTTGTTGTGTTTTCATTCAATCCCAACAAATTGCATTTTCCGTTGTCCCAGAAGTGATTATAGGAGTGGGTTACATAGGTCGATTTTTTGCAATCTAAAGCGCCATCTCCTTTTGCTTGATCGGCAGCACTGCCTGCAGCACCGTAAAACATATCACAATTATGAACCCAAATGTGGTCGTTGTTTTGTTGAATACCCACATTATCACCCTCCGAAGCATCGGTAAGCATAAAGCCCAAGTTCTTTATTTCAATATTAGACGCGTTTTTGATTCGTATTCCCCATCCATAAGCAACCGCATCAGATCCAACGCCTTCTAGGGTTATTGATCCAGTAGATAAATTGTTATTTTCTACAACTATATCACCATTCAATAAGTAATTGAAATCTGTAATTTTCCCTATGAAACGTAAACTCAAAGGCCGGTTATCCTGTCCTCTTTTGTATCCGTCTAATATATTTTGAAGGCCAACGCAAGGATTTGTATTTGCACCAATTACATTTAATGAAACGGTATTTTTATTGTTTGGCGTTACATATATTACTACGGCATTGGTTTTTAAAGTCCCGTCTAGGTTATAGGCGCCTGGTACATGACCACCTTCGTGTGCAAATCCGTTTTTGTCGTGAGTACTAACCATAATAGTAGGTGATACCGTTGCTACTCCTTCTACGCCAGCAATAACAGGTGCAACTTTTATTGTGTAGCTACCTGCGGCTAATCCCAATACATCAGCTCTAAAATAGCTGCCGTAATTTCGAATCAATTGATTATCAATAGGTATGTTTACTAAATTCCCTCCGCTGTAATATACCTTATAGCTGTCTACTCCGGCCACAGGGCTCCAAGTTACAAACGCACATTCCAACCATCCCATTGATTGTGTAATAGTAACGGTTTGAGCATTTGTAACAAGTGTATAGTGTAATAAGATGACTAAGAGGATTTTTTTCATGCTTGAATTTATTTGTTTAATATTTATTGTAATCGATTGCGCAAACATAATTATTTTTATATTAGCCACTAGATTTATTCCTGCTTACATCTTTATTTAACAGCTAAAAGAATGAAGTTTTGATATATATATGAAAGTACTTATTCTCTTTGTTTTTTTTGTTTTTGAATTAAGCTTTTCGCAGGTAGTAACTGATACAACATACAACATAAATAGTGTCTATGCAAAGGAAATCAAAAAATTTCCTTATTTAAAAAAAGTTGAACATATTGAATCGAATCAGCTTAGTTGTCTAAAGAATGTTCCCTACAAGTCGATTCATAATAGGGATTTAGCGATTGATGTTTTTTATGTAAATGACGCCAAATTACATCCAGGTTTAGTACTTATTCACGGGGGTGGTTGGAAGTCGGGTAACAAAGATCAAATGCATGCCTTGGCTCAAGCAATTGCGAAAAATGGATTTACATGTGTTTGTGTTGAATATAGATTAGCCGATGAAGCAAAATACCCTGCTGGTGTTCGAGATATAAAATCGGCCATACATTATGTAAAAAAGCATGCACTGGAATTAAAAGTTGATGTAAATAAAATTGCAGTTTTAGGTTGCTCTTCGGGGGGACAAATTGCCGCACTTGTTGGAACAACAAATGGCACTACTATTTTCTCCGAAAACAACGAAACCATAGATGCCAATGTGCATGCCATTGTTGATTTAGATGGGATATTGGCTTTTAAACATCCGGAATCGAAAGAAGGAAAAATGGCCTCATATTGGTTAAATGGAACCTGTGAAGAACGACCGGAAGTATGGCAAGAAGCTTCGGCTTTAACGCATTGTAATGGCAATACACCGCCCATATTGTTTGTAAATAGTCCGTTTATACGTTTTCATGCAGGCGAGCAAGATATGATAGAAAAGCTGGAAAAAAACAAGGTGTATTACGAAGTAAAAACATTTGCAGATTCGCCACATTCGTTTTGGTTTTTCAACCCTTGGTTTGATGATGTAGTAAAGACAAGTACCCAATTTCTAAATAAAATATTTTATAATTCAATTGATTAAACATGAAAAAAATTAATTTAATTCTGGCTTTATTTCTTCTGTTTCAAGTAACAGGTATAGCTCAAGATAAAGTAGTAAAAACACCATCCAAAACCTATGCCGAACTTTCTATTAAAGAAGGAGGGAAATGGGTAGGGCAAAAATACGAAGGAGGAACTTTTACAAATGTATCTGAGTTAAAAGTGCCAAAATCGCATTGGGACCATTCTTACTTTATTCGCTACGAAGGACCAGGATGGGAATCCAATAAAATTGCCTATAGACTCTACTTGGATTGGAGAAATTGCATCGACATTTTTGGTAAAGTATCTGACACGTTAGTGTTGTCAAAAGTTGGGTTAGATGGATTTGAATCTTATCACCACATGAGTCCATGGGGAATGGATATTTTGAAGGCAGGAAAAAGCTTGGGAGTTGGGTCAATTGGAAGATATTCTGGATCTGAAGTGTTGCACTTTCAAAACGTGGATTCAACCTATGCTAGTGTAGCCAATAACCAAAACGAATCAACGGTTCGCGTAAAATACAAAGGTTGGCAAACCAATACAGATAAAATTAATTTTCAATCTACTCTTACCATAAAACCAAACAATCGTTACACCAAACACAGTATTAAAGCATCTAAGAAAATTGAAGGGATTTGCACGGGGATTGTAAAATTTAAAAATATAGACAAGGTTATTAAAAAAAGCTCAAATAACAAATGGAGTTATATGGCAACCTATGGAAAGCAATCCTTGGTTCCTGATAATTTGGGAATGGCTATTTTTTATAAAAATGCAGATGTGAAAGAACTCAAAGATGCAGAATTTGATCATTTGATTTTGTTTAAGCCCACAAAAAATGAAGTGTCATTTTACTTATTGGGCGCGTGGGAACAAGAAAAAGAAGGCATCAAAACCTCCAACGATTTTTACAATTACATAGATCAATTATTAGAGGATTTTAGCTGTAATTAAATTATTTAGTTGAAAGATATAAACCGAATAATGTTAAAAACTATATCCTTTTTGACTTAAAATTTATCCATTAGTGTATGTTTTTTAGCAAATTTTAAATATGTTTGCAATCGATTGCGTTACGTATTGGATTGTGATTACTTTCAATAAAAAATAAGTGCAATTATATATAAAACAATTACTTAGACAAATTAAAGGTGTGTGATTATGATTTTAAAAACAACTAAAGGTTCTTGTAATAAGAATGGTCCGTTTTTTTCTATTTTACTGTTTGTGTTGTTATTTGGTTGTTTGTTGACAGCTAATGCGCAAGGAACGCCAACTGATATAGATGGAGATGGTATCCCCAATAGCATAGATGTTGACGACGATAATGACGGTATATTAGATACAGCTGAATCAGTTGTTACCTACATTCAATTAAATGGGTTCACCGCTTTTTTTCCAGCTTCAATTCCCTCTACAGGATTGGTTACCGGTGATCGAGTAATAAAAAGAAATGCGCTTACCTATCTTAACGCTTCTTACGATGCTATTCTCGAATTTACTGCTGTTCAAGCTGGTTCAGGAAGAGTTAGATTGATAGGAGGTGGCGACATTGCGCTTCAAAATATCTTTGCTCATGAAAATCCCTATTTTGCATATACCTTGCGGTTTATGCCAGCAGGTGTTGCTACTCCTACAGGAGTATTGACAGCATCAACTATTAATAATGTTGCCGTGTCCTTGGGTGATATTGATGGGAATGGTACTAGTTCTGATATGGGTGATGTTGCAGGTTATGCTTTTGCCAATAATATTACAGGCACCCCTGTTGTGGGAGCAAATTTGGCTAATTTAGGATTTACTTTTGGAAATACAGGAATTGGTGGACCAGGACCTGGATTTGATTATTATAGACCGGCCGTGCTTACCGCAACTAGTGGCGCACCAAATACTACAATACTCGCTGACCCCTTGTATATGGTAACTACATTCCAAAACGTGTATACAACTAGTGAATTTGTATACGGTGTTACCGGAACTGAAACAAGTGAAGTTGGAGAGAGACGATCTCAAATTTTTGTTCGATTAGGGAATATCAATGGTGTGGATACTGATGGGGATGGTATCATCAACCAATATGATTTAGACTCTGATAATGATGGCTGTTCTGATTCAAATGAGTACTATTTTTCAGCTACAAGCGCGGCACCCGATCAACAATATGGTATGACTGGCGGAGCAGTAGCTCCCGTAAATGCAAACGGTACAGTTTTAGCTGCCAGCTACAGTGGTTTTTATGATTTAGCCATCATCTCAGGTGGAGTCAATGCGTTTACAAGTCCAGCCAGTCAAGTGATTAACGTAGGTGATACAACCACATTTTCGGTAACTCCAACGGGAAGTGCCGGGATTTCAAATTTTACTTGGCAACTAAGTACTGATGGAGGAACAACTTGGACCAATGTGAGCAATGGCGGAGTTTATTCAGGTGCGACAACGAGCGTGCTAACTGTAACTAATGCAAGTTACAGCATGAATAACTATAAGTACAGGGTGTTAATTAGTTCGAGTGATTATGTTTGTGGCGATACCTTTTCGGCACCGGCTACCTTGTCGTTTTTAAATGCTGGACCTGTGGCCAATGATGACAACCAGAGCGCAAGTCCATTACAAGAAGACGGGTCAAATGGAACAGTTAGTGTTTTAGTTAATGATACTGATCCAGACGGAAATCCAACAGCACCAATTAACGGAACAGGTCAGTTTTCGGTAGATTTAGATGCGGCTACAGCCGGAATTCAAACTACAATGACTACTTCAGAAGGTGTTTGGACTTTAAATACGTCAACGGGAGTGGTAACCTTTGATCCAGCATCCAATTATTTTGGAACAGCAACCTTAGTGTATACACTTTGTGATGCAAGTGGTGCCTGTGATACCGCTATAATTACCATTTTAGTAAATGCAGTAAATGATGCTCCAGTTGCAGTAAATGATTCTGGCACAACTTCTAGCGACACGAATGTTAGCATTCCTGTAGCTGCAAATGATTATGACATAGACGGCACGATTGATGTTACTACAATCGATTTAGATCCCGCAACACCTGGTATTCAAACCACATTTACCGTTCCGGGTGAAGGAACCTATACAGCAAATGCAGACGGTACAGTAACGTTTGATCCAGTTGCTGGTTTTGAAGGCAATACTACGCCTGTTAATTATGTTATTCAAGATAATCTTGGATTGGTATCTAATATTGCTGTTATATCGATTAATGTTGGTCCATGTAGTGTGAGCCAAGTAGGTGATTGCGATCAAGACGGCTTGTTAAATGCAGATGAAATTACTGCAGGCACAGATCCAACCAATCCAGATACAGATGGAGACGGTGTGCTAGATGGTACCGAAGTTGTTGACGCGACAAATCCATTGGATTTTTGTGAGTCTATTGAAGAGAATGCAACGTTACCACCATCTTCTGCTTTTTTAGCAGCCGATTGCGACGCAGATGGGTTGTTGAACGGAGAAGAATTTGGAACGAATATTGGTCAGCCATTTGATAGCAATGGAAACGGAACTCCAGATTATTTAGAGGTAAACAATTACGAACTTTCTAATTTCGAGGATGACTTAGAAATTTTTAATGGAGTGTCTCCCTCAAGCGATGATATCAAAAACAATGTGTTTACCATCAGAAATATTGAAATGTATCCCAATAATACCTTGCAAATATTTAACCGATGGGGCGTAATTGTCTATGAGGTTGATGGCTATGGAACTAACAACAAATATTTCAGCGGAATATCTGAAGGAAGAGCAACGATTAGCGCCTCATCTGAGTTGCCCGAGGGGACTTATTTTTATGTCCTCAAATACGTAAATTCATCTGGCGTAAGTAAAGAGCGATCAGGTTATTTATACCTAAATCGATAATTAATTTAATGAGTGTTTACAAAAATTACATTCTCAATTCTATTATATGAAGACAAAATTTATAGGTTTATTTTTAGTGTTTTTTACTAGTGTAATTTATGCACAACAGGATGCTCAATATACGCAATACATGTATAATACAAGTGCAATAAATCCAGCTTACACGGGTTCTAGAGACGCTTTAAGTATTTTTGGATTGCATCGATCTCAATGGGTTGGATTAGAGGGAGCGCCTACAACAAACAATATTGCTGTTAGTTCACCAGTGGGAAAAAATGTGTCCCTTGGTTTGTCCATAATTAGTGATAAAATTGGCCCATCCAACGAAAATAATTTTGCAGTTGATTTCGCTTACGGATTTGATGTTTCCGAAAATTATAAACTTGCCTTGGGTGTAAAAGCTAGTGCCAATATGTTAAATGTTGACTTTACTAAATTAAATATTTATAACCCAGCGGATCCTCGATTCGAAAACAACATTGATAATCGATTTTCGGCAAACGTGGGATCGGGTATCTATTTGTATTCAGATCAAACCTATATAGGATTATCGGTTCCATTTATTATTGAAAGCAAGCATTTTGACCGAAACGCAACAAGTACTTCAGACACATTTATTGCCTCAGAAAGACAACATTTTTATTTTATTGCTGGACGTGTTTTTGATTTAAATCCAAACATAAAATTTAAGCCATCGTTATTGACAAAAGTTGTACAAGGAGCTCCGCTTCAAGCTGATTTATCTGGCAACTTTTTAATTAACGATAGATTTACTGCTGGTTTGGCTTATCGATTGAGTTCTTCCATCAGTGCACTAGCAGGATTTCAGGTCAATAATTCCCTATTTATTGGATATGCCTACGATCGGGAAGCTACACAATTGACCAATTATAATTCAGGTTCCCATGAATTATTTCTTCGATTTGAATTAGTAAAAAGAAATGTAAAAATAATCTCTCCTAGATTCTTCTAATTGTACAATCATGACAAATAAAAATATAGTATACAGCTCGCTTCTTGTCGTTTTTTTATTTCTAAACGGCTATTCCCAAAAATCAAAAGTTGCTGCCGCAGATAAAAAATACCAAAACAGTTATTTTGTTGATGCAATCGCCACTTATGAGCGCATTGCTGAAAAAGGGTATAAAGATGAAAAGATGTTCCTTAAATTGGGTAATGCCTATTATTACAACGCCGATTTGCCAAAAGCTGAAAAATGGTACACCGAACTTTATACGCTAAACAAAGAGCAAGAGCCTGAATTTTATTTCAGATATGCGCAATCGCTTAAATCAGTAGGGAAGTATGATTCGGCCAACAAAATGATGGAGGAGTTTGATAAAAAATCGGGCAATGATAGCAGAGCCAAGCTTTATCTTTCAAACAAAAACTACTTGGATATCATCAAAGCCAATTCTGGACGATATGCCCTACAACCGGCTGAAATAAACTCACAAAATTCCGATTTTGGTGGGACTTTGCTTGGTAATTCGTTAATTTTTACTTCGGCACGTCAAGTAGCTGGCGGATCAAGTAAAGTGTTTAACCAAACCAAGGAAGCCTTTACCGATTTGTTTGAATCAGAAATCGATGCAAATGGAAAATTGTTGGAACCAAAACCATTTGGTGGTACTGCAATCAATACCAAATTGCACGAATCTTCACCTGTATTCACCAAAGACGGCAAGACCGTTTATTTTACGAGAAACAATTTTATTAACGGAAAAAAAGGGAAAATTGTCAATGACATCATGGTGATTAAGCTATACAAAGCCACTTTTGAAAATGACAGTTGGGGCAATGTAACCGAATTATCCATCAACAGCAATGACTACAATGTAGCCAATCCAGCTTTGAGTTTAGATGATAAGACCCTTTATTTTGTGTCAGATATGCCAGGTTCGTTGGGCCAATCTGATTTATTTAAAGTTGCAATCAATTCAGATGGCAGTTTGGGAGAGCCAATTAATTTGGGCAAAAACATCAACACCGAAGGAAGAGAATCGTTCCCTTTTGTTTCGTTTGATAATAAATTATATTTTTCCTCTGATGGTCGTCCAGGTCTTGGCGGGTTTGATGTGTTTGTTGCAGCTATCGAAAAAGATGGGAGTTTCAAAACAGTTGAAAATGCGGGTGAACCAATTAATGGTTCATTGGATGATTTTGCCTTTAACATTCAATCCAATGGAAAAGGCTATGTGAGTTCCAATCGTGAAGGAGGAAAAGGAAACGATGATATATATCTCGTGACCAAACTTGAGTGCAAACAAAAATTGGAGGGTATTATTACAGATTCTGAAAGTAATACTGCGGTAGCTGATGCAAAAGTTAGCTTGTATTCTGAAAAATTTGATTTGTTATTTGAATCAAAATCAAATGAGAAAGGTCAATACAGCTTTACAGTAGAATGCGGTAAAAAATATTACATCAGAACCGAACAGACAGAATACAACACCAAGGAAAGTTCAGCCTTGATTGGGGCTGTTTCGGGTACAACCAATTTGGATATAGCCATTGAAAAAGCAGGATGTAAATTAGTAGTTGGAGGTGACTTAGCTAAATGCTTTGGAATTAAAGTGATTTATTTTGATCTCAACAAAGCGGCGATCACCAAAAGTGCTGAATTTGAATTGGAGAAAATTTTGGATGTAATGAACCAAAATCCGAAAATAACTTTGGATGTTCGTTCTCACACAGACAGCAGACAATCGGCTCAATACAACCAAACCCTCTCAGACAAAAGAGCAAAAGCTACCATAGAATGGTTGATTAAAAAAGGAGTTGATGCAAGTAGATTAACCGGTAAAGGCTATGGAGAATCTCAATTATTAAATAAATGTGCAGATGGAGTTCCTTGTACCGAGGAAGAACATCAGGTGAACCGACGAAGTGAGTTTATTGTAACTTCAATTTAAAATAAAAACGCCCCCAATATTAAAATAAGATTTATATACTCATTCTAATTTTGTTTAACAGTTTCGCAAATCAATAAGCTACACAATGATAACTAACCGATTAATTACATCTAGAAGGATAAGAGAAGTAAATAAGTTGTTATTTATGTTATTATTTGTTTTGTCCATTCAGACAAGTTGGGGGCAAACTCAAAATATTGGTGAATTTCCCGGAATGAATGGAGGTTTTGAAACAGCAGTTCCCGGAGTTTTAGGTGGGTCAAATGTTGTTACAGGTACACAATTTACAGATTGGAAATATTCCACCGCAGCTATAAGTACCGTTGGCATTAATTCTACAATTACTCGTTCTGGTGCCAAATCAATTGATTGGGCAAGTACCAGTACCAGTTCAACATTAATTACTCCAACAGCACCATCAACTGCAATTGCTTCAAATACCAGTTATGTAATTCAATATTTTTGGTATAAAAATAATACAGGAACAGCCAGAAAAATATCTGCGGCAATTACAGCCGATGCAACAGCACAATTACCCGGTACAGTATTAACAGCCACTGTTTTAGGTACAGCTGCTGCTTCTACATCTTGGACAAAAGAAACCACAATAGTAACTTCAGGTATTGGTACTGCGGTACCTCGATATGGATTCGCCCAATTTAGACCGAGTGGAGGAAGTTTTAGTAGCCTTTTGATTGATGATTTTGTTATATATGCCGGTACAACTGCTGATATTATTGCTCCCTCTCCGGCGACTTCTCCTTCAACCGATGTAGTTTCAGGAACTTCTTTAAATGTTAATTGGACTGGAACTCAATTTGCGGGAGATAACGGAGGCTATGTAGTTGTTCGAAGTACCTCACCAACTGCAATAACCTTAAATCAGAATGGAATTTATGGCGTGGGAAATACCAGCGCAACGGGCGGCGGAACGATTGTAGCCATAGTGCCCGGTGTGACTGGATTAAATACCTATACAGATACAGGATTAACATCAGGGGTAACTTATTACTACAGTATTTTTGCTGCAGACAAAGCCTTTAATTATTCTACGGCTGTAACTTGCATAGGGACACCCATTTCAGGTTTAACACCACCTGTGCTTATTGCTGACACTACTTTAAACAATGTAGACAACAATATTGATATTACTTTTACGGATGATTCAGTTTGGAGAGCAGCAATTACAGCAGTTAAAATAGGGGGTACCCCATTAATTCCTAACACAGATTATGTAATTTCAGCAGGTAATTTACAATTAAAACCAGCTGGGTTAAATGTGCTGTTAACCACAGCAGGCTCTAAGGCAGTTACCGTTGATGCGACTGGATATGCTACGGCAGCTGTAACTCAATTGATTAATCCCGGGGCGCCAACCTCATCAAATTCGACAGCTACAATAAGTGCATTTTTGACACCTGGAACAACACAAACCATTACGATTATTGCTAGAGACCAATACAACAATTTAGTTTCTGGCTATAATTTTGTCTATGACTTGACCATTGCCAATGCTACATCAACAACTGCAGAATCGTATAATATAGATGGTATTACTTATTCCTCAACAACAGCTAATGCAATTGTATCTACAGCCACAAATGGCAGTGGTGTAACAACAATAACTGCAACACTACCATCTACTATAGATCAAAATGACGGATTAAGTATTCAACTTCAATTAGCAGATGGTCTTTCAAATGTGGGTTCCCCATTTGTCTATTATCAATTACCTTCGCAAACCATCACATTTGCCACACTTCCTTCGGTGGCATATGGTGACCCGAGTTTTACTTTAACAGCTACGGCTAGTTCTGGCTTGGCTATAACCTATTCAAGCTCAAATACTGCTGTAGCCACAGTTACAGGAAATACTGTAAACATATTAACTCCAGGGACTACAACCATTACGGCTATTCAATCGGGTAATTCAAGTTTCGCTGCAACTACTACCACACAGGTTTTAACGGTAACGCCAAAATCCATCACAATTGCTTCGGCTGTAGCATTAAATAAAGTATTTAATGGCAATACTGCCGCAGTAATCACAGGTACACTTTCTGGTGTTATAAATTCAGATGTAGTTACTTTTACAGGGACTGGTGCGTTTGCAACTAGTAATGTAGGTAATGGAATAGCTGTAACAGCTAGTTGTACTTTAGGAGGGGCCAATGCAGCCTATTACACCTTGGTTCAACCCACAGGTTTATTTGCCGATATTACCAAAGCCAATCAAGTGATTAATTTCATAGGTCCTTTGTTAAACTATATAGGATTTGCCGATTTTGCTCCACCTGCGTCTTCTGCAACTTCAGCTTTAAGTCCGATTACTTTTAGTAGTTCTGATCCCAATGTAGCAACCATAGTAGGCAATCAAGTGCGTTATGTTGGTCCTGGGATAACTACCATCACTGCTTCGCAGGCTGCAAGTCCAAATTACAACGCAGCCTCACTTTCTCGAACATTAACTGTAATTGCAATGCCTATAGCAGCTTGGAACTTTTGGACAACTGGAAGTACAACGCAAACCAATGTAGCGGCCTATCTTTATGATGCAGCTTTAGATTCAACAACCAACAATACGGGATTACCTGCTACAAATTCAGCAACTTCACTTCCTCCAAGAAACATTACAAGAGGTGCGGGAGTTACAGCTAGTGGCGGAACAAGTACTGTGAGAAGTACTGGTTTTCCTACTACCGCACCAACTCCACCTACTGTCGATGCCGCTAATACGCGATATTTTCAAGTTACACTTCGAGCAGGGGCACCCGGAAAAACGGTATCATTATCAACCATTGATGCATTTTTTTATGATGCAGGAAATGGTTTCAATGCTGCACCAGGAGCAATTTCACAGTTTGGGTATAGTTTAGACGGCGGTGTTACTATGGTACCAATCGCTAACCCGGTACAGTCAACCGCATTAAGAATGGGGCAAATTGATGTTTCAACTATTGCAGCCCTACAAGATGTACCATTTGGAACAACAATTACCTTGCGTTATTATGCCAGTGGATATGCGGCACAAGGATGGGGATTTGGTTCACCAAACCCAGGAGCAACTGCAGGAATAGCGGCTACCGATGGATTAGTACTTGGTGGTGATGTCTCTGATTCTACTACCTGGACCACTGGATTAGTTTGGACCAATGGGATTCCTACTGCCACCAAAAACGCAATTATTTTAGGTGCTTTTGATACGTCTGTAAGCACGGGTGGCGGATTTACGGCCAAAAAACTTACAATAAATCCTGGAGGTTCATTATTGATTAAAGCAGGCACTTCGATTACGGTTCAAAATCAAGTAATAAACAATGCAGGTGTTGATGCCCTTACAATTGAAAATACGGGAAGTTTAATTCAAGTAAACGATGCAACTCCCGGAAGAAATATTGGCACCATAAAATACAGTCGTCAAACTACACCCATTTCAAACTTTGATTACACCTATTGGTCATCACCTGTATCTGGTTTTACTCTTGGAGGTGTTTCACCAAATACACTCAGCGACAAGTATTTCTCTTATAATTCTACTATACAAAATTGGAGTCAGGAAACGAGTGCAACTGTCATGACACCCGGTGTGGGGTACATCATAAGAGGGCCACAATTAAGTACCTACATGGCACCCAATCCACCGGCGCCTTATTTGGCAACCTTTTCAGGCGTGCCAAACAACGGACGTCAACAAATTACAGGTTTGGTAGCCAATAAATTATACCTTATTGGAAATCCGTATCCCTCTGCTTTAGACGCTGATGCCTTTATCAATGGCAACCTAAATGTATTGAATGGAACCTTGTACTTTTGGACACACAATACCCCAATAGCCAATTACATCTATGCACAAAATGACTATGCTTCCTATAATCTAACAGGAAGTGTAGCTACTGCGTCAGCAGCTTTAAATCCTGGTGTTTCTTCATTAGCACCAACAGGAAAAATAGGGTCATGTCAAGGATTTTTTGCAAATAGTAAGGATCCCGGACTAACAAATGGTTTTACGGCTATTAATTTTTATAATACCATGCGTGTTGGAGTTGGAGGAATTACAGGAAACAATTCCCAGTTTTTTAGATCAGCACAAATTATCAATACAAACCAAAAGAATCGCATTTGGTTGAATATGTCCAATGCTCAAGGTGCTTTCAAACAGCTTTTGGTAGGATACCTTGATGAAGCTACCAATGCGATTGATTCTAGGTTTGATGGAGAGAGTTTGAACGCAAATCAGTACATCGATTTTTATTCCATCAATCAAGATAAAAACCTGGTGATTCAAGGCCGAGCTTTGCCATTTGACATCAATGATCAAGTAAGGATTGGTTTCAGTGCAGGCGTGTCTGGGATATACACTTTAAGTATAGAGAATACGGATGGAATTTTTGACAATCAAAGTATTTTCATCGAAGATTTGTTAACCAACACGATTACCAATTTAAAAAATGAAAATTACACCTTCAGCACTGCTGTTGGCACTTTTAACGATCGCTTTGTGTTGAAGTACATAACTAATTCAGCACTTCAATCAGATACGTTTGATGCAAATCGTGTGTTAGTATACAAAAACAGCGAGACCATTTATGTAAATGCAGGTGCTGAGGTATTGGATAACATCAAAGTTTATGATCTTCAAGGCAGATTGATTAACGAACAAAAAAATGTAAATGCCACATCGGCCACGATTAAAACAACTTTAGCATCCAATCAAATTTTACTTGTAAAAATAACGACACAGAAACAAGTTGTTTTAACTAGAAAAGTGTTTTAGAAAAAAATAGTTTTCGTTTAAAATTAAATGCACGAATTAAATCGATATTCTATTTTAATTCGTGCATTTCATTTTTTTGGTTTTTTCAAATCGGATTTTCAAATTAGTTATGGCATTAATCGATCGTTAACAAAGGCCGTAATTTCTTTTCTAAATTCATCATGCGTATGGTGCCAATTGATGGACAAGTACAAGTTGGAGGCCAATTATTTGGAAACATCGGGATCGGCTATGTTGGCTGCCTTAGAACTAAACAGATAATATGATTAGAACCTTTTTAAAACTACAATATACACTGCTAGTTTATTTGTATAGTGTTTTGCTTTTTTCACAATCCACTGTAAATAATGATTTTTACAAAGTGGTTGCACAAGATGGGTCGGGTGCATATTCTTCGATTCAATCGGCTATTAATGATTGTAAATCGTTTCCGTATGAGAAAATTACGATCTTCATCAAAAAAGGGGTTTACAAAGAAAAAGTAGTAGTCAACCAATGGAATTCTAATTTATCCCTCATTGGAGAAAGCAAAGAAAACACCATAATTTCATTTGCAGATAACTTCAAATCTATAGGATTGGGTATTAACAGTACGTTTTATACGTCTACGTTGAAAATTGAAAGCAATGACGTTATACTTAAAAATCTAACCATAGAAAACACCTCTGGAGATATTGGACAAGCCATTGCCTTGTCGGTATTATCTGATCGAGTTATTGTTGATAATTGCTTAATTAAAGGAAATCAAGACACCTTGTTTGCCGATGGGAAAGGCAGACAGTATTACACCAACTGCACAATTGAAGGCACAACAGATTTTATTTTTGGTAATGCTACAGCGTATTTTGAAAACTGTGAAATTCGATCTAAAAAAAACTCCTTTATAACTGCCGCCTCAACTACCACTGATACTCCTATTGGATTTGTTTTTGAAAGCTGCAATTTTACAGCTGATGCAACGCCTACTCATGTTTACCTGGGCAGACCTTGGCGGATTTATGCCAAAACGGTGCTTCTCAATTGTACTTTAGGCAAACACATTGCTGCAGCCGGTTGGGATAATTGGTCTAAAACAGCTGCTGAAAAAACAGCATTTTATGCTGAATTTAATTCGATGGGTGAGGGTGCAACTGGCCATAAACGAGTGGACTGGTCGCATCAATTAACCCAATCACAGGCGCAAAACTATTCGTTGCAGACTTGCGTCGGTACTGATTTTTATGATCTAATCAATAAAGAACTAAAAAATGAAAAGTAAATTATTATTTCTATGCCTATTCGCGTTGCAAGGGTTTGCCCAATCAGTCACCATCTATGGGATAGGCGATTCGACCATGGCAGATAAGGTAAAGCCGAATGAAAATCCCGAGCACGGTTGGTTGCAAGTATTTCCAGCATTTTTAACCAAAGAGGCTCGGGTAATCAACAAAGCGGTCAACGGAAGAAGTACCAAAAGTTTTTTGAATGAAAAACGATGGGACTCGATTTACAAGCGCTTAAAACGGGGCGACTATGTCTTTATCCAATTTGGGCATAACGACGGAAAAGAAACCGACTCCATTCGGTACACCAATCCGCATACCGCCTACCGCTACAATTTGATCAAATTTGTTGAACAAAGCCGCCAAAAAGGAGCGATTCCCATTTTATTTTCATCGGTTACAAGAAGAAAATTTAACGAACAAGGAGTTTTGTTAAGTACACATGGTGATTATACGCAAGAAACTCGCTTGATAGCCAAAGAATACAAGGTGCCTTTTATTGACTTAGAGTATTTGTCTGAAAAGTTAGAGAAAAGGTACGGGCCCGAAAATTCTAAAAAATTACATCTGCACTTTGCAGCTGGAGAACACCCATATTATCCAAATGGAAAGGATGACAACACCCATTATTCGTTATTGGGCGCAACAGAAATTTCCAAAATAGTGGCCAATGCAATTTTATCTTATGATAGTGCTTCGCTAAAGAAACTCAAGAAAACAATAGATAAAAATCAACTAAATTAAGTTGTAGTTGTTAGAGATAAACTAGCGGTTTAAGCTAAAAATGAAAGGGATTAAGAACCATCAATTTGGTACTTAATCCCTAATTTATTTGAACGAATCTAGTTGGTTGTGCAACTAGAATCGCATTATTCATTCAGAACTATTATTGAACGATGAATTTAATAGACTTCGTTTCTTCTGCGGTTTTGATGTTTGCAATCCATAAACCTGATTCAAGGAAAAAACTAGTATCTGCTGTGGTTTCTATGGTTTTAACTTTTGCTCCAGTTACCGAATAAATTGAAACAGTTGTAGCCGATTTCACGTTTGACAAATACACTTGATTATTTGAGCTGCTTATTGAAACTGATTTGTTTGCAGAAACATCTGATGTGCTAAGTGAACTTGACACCGATAACTTTGCTAAATTCATGGTATTATTTGTATAGACATAGATAATTCCAGGTCCACCAGAATAATTTGCCGTTAAAATAGTTTTGTAGGGAGATGGTGAAGCAGATGTGTAAGATGCCAACACATTTGTACCGTCTGAAATAGAGGCAGTTCGGTTAGTTGAAGAAGTAAAAACCCATAAACTAACGGTGCAAGGACCATTCACCGGAAATGAAAGTCCACGTTTTGTTGGAGCAGGAGCACCTGTTGCAGAGGCCAACGACATCATATTTACTGAGGTGAATCCATCACTAAATGAATTGGCAGAAGAGGATATTGCGCCTACTGTTGATCCACCAGCAATAAGATTTAAACCATCAATAGTAATGTTTGTAGTGGTTCCTGAATTTACAGGCCAATTAGTGGTGTCATTTCCAAAATCCCAAACATGGTTTTGGGCCGAAGCAGTCAACACAAACAGAAGTGTTGGAAAAAGTACTAGTAATTTTTGTTTCATAATCAATTGGTTTTAAGTTATCAAAATTTTAGTTTAATTTATTTTTTATAAAAGTAGTAAAAATGTAATCGATTACAATGTTTTGTATATTTTTTCAATTTTTTTTCTTTTCGTTCTACTTAATTTAAGGTTAATTTTCAATTGTTAAAAAAAGTCAAAAATAAACTCACAAAAATATATATGCAATCGATTACATTTTTATTATATTTACAACCATAAAAATATAAATCACTGTTTTTAAATAAAACCAATATAAATAATGAAAGAAGAAATAAAGGCAAAGGGGAATATTCGTTGGGTAATATGCGGCTTACTTTTCTTTGCAACCACAATAAACTATTTAGACAGGCAAGTATTGTCATTAACTTGGAATGATTTTATAGCCCCCGAGTTTCATTGGACCAATAATGATTACGGAAATATTACAGCTTTATTTTCTATTTTCTATGCCATCTCCTTGTTGTTTGCCGGACGATTTATAGATGTTTTAGATACCAAGAAAGGATTTTTATGGGCAATAGGAATTTGGTCATTTGGCGCATGTTTGCATGCTTTTTCAGGGATTGCCACCGCAGGAATGATTAGTGGAAATTGGTTTGTAGGCTTTGAAGAAGCAAAAGATATAATCGGAAAAGTAACCAATACTGGACTTGTAATTTCTACTAGCGTTTCCTTTTTTATATTTTCAAGATTAATACTAGCCATTGGCGAGGCAGGTAATTTTCCAGCTGCAATAAAAGCTACTGCAGAGTATTTTCCTAAAAAAGACCGTGCGTTTTCTACCAGTATATTTAATTCTGGCGCAACTGTTGGTGCCTTATTTGCACCCATTTCAATTCCATTTATTGCCCAAGCATTTGGATGGGAAATGGCGTTTATAATTATTGGTGCTTTGGGGTTTGTATGGATGGGTTTTTGGATGTTTATTTACGATAAACCAGAAAAGCATCCCAAAGTTTCAGCCGCTGAATTAGCATACATTCAACAGGATTCTTTAGATGAAGTTGTTGTTTCTGACAATCAAGCTACGGAAGAATCTAAAGTAACCTTAGCCAAATGCTTTAAATACAAACAAACCTGGGCATTTGCTTTTGGTAAATTCATGACCGATGGGGTTTGGTGGTTTTTCTTGTTCTGGACTCCGGCTTATTTGAGTTCTGTTTATAATATGGATTCTACTCAATCTGCATTCCCATTATTTATTTTGTACGCCATTACCTTGCTTTCAATAATTGGAGGTTGGTTGCCTACCTTCTTTGTAGAAAAGAAAGGTATGAATCCCTATGAAGGCAGAATGAAAGCCATGTTAATCTTTGCCTTTTTTCCTTTGTTGGCTTTAATTGCACAGCCATTAGGCCATTACACCTATTGGATTCCGGTAATTATTATTGGAATTGCTGGAGCGGCACATCAAGCTTGGTCGGCAAATATTTTCACTACAGTTGGTGACATGTTCCCGAAAAAAGCAATTGCTACCGTAACAGGTATAGGTGGATTAGCTGGTGGGTTAGGATCTACTTTAATCAATAAGGGATCGGGTGTTTTGTTTGATCATGCAAAAGAAACCAATTTATCATTTATGGGTTTTCAAGGTATAGAGTCAGGTTATTTTATAATATTTTCAATATGTGCTGTATGCTATTTAATTGGTTGGATTGTTATGAAAACTCTAGTCCCAAAATATAGTCCAATTACAGACTTGTAATTTTTTTTCTTGAACAAAATGACAAAATATAGCATCCGATATGCTTCGAGTCCTCTCGCAGTTAAACAATACGATACCGCACAATTACGCGCTGAATTTTTACTTGATGATTTAATGAAACCAGGTGAAATCATATTCACCTATTCGCATTTCGATCGATACATTGCAGGTTCAGCCGTGCCTTTATCGCCCTTAAAATTAGAAACATTAGATGTGTTAAAAATGCCCAATTTCTTAGATCGAAGAGAAATGGGAATTATCAATGTAGGCGGGAAAGGGTCAGTTGTAGTGGAGGGAGTTGCTTACGAATTGGGTTTCAAAGATGCCTTATACATAGGCAGTGGAAATGCCGAAGTAATTTTTAAAAGCGACAATCCAAATCAACCGGCCAAATTCTATATCAATTCAGCACCGGCTCATACCTCATACCCAACCCAAAAAGTTGGATTGGCTGAAGCCAATAAACTGGATTTGGGAAGCCAGCAAACAGCCAACGATCGCATTGTAAATCAAATGATTATTGGCGGAATTGTAACCACTTGCCAATTGCAAATGGGCATGACCGAATTAAAACCAGGTAGCGTTTGGAATACCATGCCGGCGCACGTACATGACCGCAGAATGGAAGTCTATTTTTATTTTGACATTCCAGAAAACCAAGCCGTTTGTCATTTCATGGGGCAGCCGCAAGAAACCAGACACATTTGGATGAATAATGATCAAGCGGTAATTTCTCCACCCTGGTCGATACACTCGGGTGCAGGCACCAGCAGTTACACGTTTATTTGGGGAATGGCGGGTGAAAATTTAGATTATGCCGATATGGATATCTGTAAAATAAATGAACTACGATAAGCATGAATTTATTTGATTTAAAAGGAAAAAGAGCACTCATTACCGGCGGCACTCACGGCCTGGGATTGGCTATGGCTGAGGGTCTAGCAAGTGCGGGCGCATCGCTTATCATTACGGGAACTACGCCTACTAAAATGGAATCGGCCTTGAAATATTACCAAAATAAAGGCTATGAGGCAGCGGGCTATATTTTTGATGTAACCGATGAAGTTGAGGCAGCCAAACACCTGGAGTTGATTGCAAACGAAATTGGCGACATTCATATTCTAGTAAACAACGCCGGAATTATTAAAAGGGAGTTGGCGACGACCATGTCTATTTCAGATTTTAGACAAGTGATAGACGTTGATTTAGTAGGTCCATTTATTATGTCTCAATTGGTGGTAAAACAAATGATTGAAAGACAAGAGGGCAAGATTATTAATATCTGCTCAATGATGAGTGAATTGGGTAGAAACAGTGTTTCGGCCTATGCAGCAGCCAAAGGTGGCTTGAAAATGCTAACCAGAAATTTGGCTACCGAATGGGCCAAATACAATATACAAGTAAACGGAATAGGGCCTGGGTATTTTGCAACTTCACAAACCGAACCCATCCGCGTAGATGGACATCCATTTAACGAATTTATCATCAATCGAACTCCGGCGGCTCGTTGGGGAAATCCCGAAGATTTAGCAGGAGCTGCTATTTTTTTGGCCTCCAAAGCCAGTGATTTTGTAAACGGACAAATAGTATATGTAGACGGTGGAATATTAGCAACCATCGGAAAACCAACAAATGAGAATTAAGAATGAGCACAAACTTTATACACGATAATTTTTTATTAGAAAATAAATATGCGGAAGAGTTGTACCACAATTACTCCAAAAACCAACCCATTATAGATTACCACAATCATTTGTCTCCGCAATTAATAGCTGAAGATAAAATCTTCGAAAACATTACCCAAGTTTGGATCAATGGCGACCATTACAAATGGCGTGCCATGCGTACTTTGGGTATCAATGAAAAATATATCACCGGCGACGGAACCGACAAAGAAAAATTCATGCAATGGGCCAAAACCGTTCCCTATACCATGCGCAATCCATTATACCATTGGACGCATTTAGAATTGGCCCGTTATTTTGATATTACCGAACTATTAAACGAAAAATCAGCCGAGCGCATTTATGAAGAGGCGTCGGCAAAAATCAACTCAGCCGCCTACAGCACCCGAAATCTGCTTCGAAAAGTTAACGCTGAGTTTGTGTGCACCACCGAAGATCCCATTGATACCTTAGAGTTTCACCAACAATTAGCCAAAAACCCATTTGAGACCAAAGTAAGTACGGCTTTTAGACCCGATAAAGCGATCTTAATCTCAAACGACGGCTACAACGAATACTTGGATCTATTAGGAGAAAAAGCGGGTATTTCCATTCATACTTATGCCGATTTGTGTTCGGCTTTGCGCACGCGAATTGCGTATTTTGACCAACACGGCTGCAAGTTGTGCGACCATGGATTGGAGCAAGTATATTTTGAGTCCTACACCGAAAGTGAGGTGCAAGCCATTTTCAAAAAGAAACGCGAGCAGGCTGAAATAACTCCTGCCGAAGCACTCAAATTCCAAAGTGCGATTTTGTTTTTCTTGTTTGAAACCTACCACGAATTTGGTTGGGTACAACAACTGCATTTGGGCGCGCTTAGAAATAACAATGCCCGCATGCACCGCATTTTAGGACCCGATACCGGTTGGGATTCGATAGGCGATTACCCACAAGCCCAAAAATTATCTGCCTTTTTAAATGCCTTAGATAGCAAAGATAAATTGGCCA
>JBJOOG010000059.1:0-2954 GCA_046051465.1 Bacteroidota bacterium
CTTCTGTGATTAATGGATGGTGTAAAAGCCTACGAAATAGCTGTTCTTTTTCGATTGCTTCGGCCATTAAATTGGTTTCGGTAATTTCTTGCAAGGTGGCCAAACAAGCGGCCGCGATTACCGGATGTCCGCCAAAAGTAGTAATGTGGCCTAGTTTTGGGCTGTGGCTTAGCAAATCCATATAGGCCTCATTAGCAATAAAGGCACCAACAGGCATGCCGCCGCCCATGCCTTTACCTACAATAATGATGTCGGGGACAATGCCAAAATGCTCGAAGCCAAATAATTTTCCGGTACGGCCAAATCCGGGTTGAATTTCGTCAATGATGAGCATAGCACCCACCTCGTCGCAACGTTGGCGTACTTTGCGCAAAAAGTCATTTTCGGGTTGAATAAATCCAGCACCGCCTTGTATGCTTTCTAGGATGATTCCTGCGGTTTGGGTAGTTATTTTTTGGAGATCGGCCTCGTTATTAAAGGTGATAAAATCTACATCTTCCAAGAGCGGTAAAAACGGAGTTTTGCGTTCTTCAAAACCCATCACGCTCATCGCGCCCATGGTATTGCCGTGGTAAGCGTTGTAACACGAAATGAGTTGTTTGCGTCCGGTAACGCGTCGAGCCAATTTGAGTGCGCCTTCGCAGGCCTCGGTTCCCGAATTAACTAAGTATACTTTGTTTAATGGATCTGGCAATAAACTGGCCAACAACTTGCTGTATTGCACCGCTGGGCTTTGTGCATATTCGCCGTAGACCATTACGTGCGAGTAGGTATCCAATTGTTTTTTGATGGCGTCATTCACACGAGGATGTTGGTGTCCTAATGCGCAAGCCGAAACTCCTGCTACAAAATCCAAATAGGGTTTTTGGTTGCTGTCATAAATGTAGGATCCTTTGGCATAGGCTACTTCCATTCCCAACGGATAGGGCGAGGTTTGAGCTTGGTATTGTAAAAAATCAGGATTTATGCGATTTTCCATTAGTGCAAATTTACTTAACGGCAGGACTGGGTTTGGGGTTGTTCTTGTCGTAGTTTAGGGTCTCCTTTCGAATTTTCATCGGAACATTTTCTTTAGACAGTTCGGCTTTATGTGAATTAACCAAACGCTCGTTATCTGCGTTTTCTTCATCGGGAAAAATACACTCTTGGTCCAAGATGCGCTCGTCTTCACGCCAAATAAATCCTTTGAGTTTGCGGGCATTTTCGGGCAATTCGTTTTCAGGATAAATATCGCCATCTACATCGGTAAAGAAGGTCATGGTAGAAATGGTGTTGCCTTCCATGGTCATGTTGATGCGGCTGCTCACATTTTTGTTGATGCCAATGAGTTCCTTTTGGTCGTTGCGCAAAAAGTACAACACTTCGGTGTTTTTAATCACATCGACTTCGTAGAGTTTGTTGTCTTTGAATTTCCCAAATAAATTAACGCCTTTCACTTGGTTAAAGCCCGTTCCAATTGTATCACGTGAGGCAATAAAGGCATTGTTGAGTACTTTTAACGAATCGAGTTTTTCGGTTTGGTTGTTGCCAATCAGGTGCATTAAATCGCCGGTCATTTGGTTTTCGAAATTCCATAAAATGGGTTTTCCAATGAGCTGCGTGAGATTGGTTTTTTGGCTGGAATGAATGGAGTCGCATTTGCCACTTAAATCTTTTTTGAAAAATCGAGCGTTGGGGTAGGCGCGCACTATACGTTCGTTGGGCTTGCCCGTTACCATGAGCAATTTTCCGTGGATGTAAATTGAATCGTTTTCGACCAAATTGATGGCCACCGCGCGTTTAGTCACAAACATGGAATCTTTTTGTTTGTAGAGTTCGGCATAATGGCCTTTTACAATTCCTTTGTTGATCGAATCCGTGATTTTTACGTTGCGGGAGGCCGAAGCAAATTCTTTGGTTCGGTTGTAAAACAAACTGTCGCCCTCAATGCGGCGGTCTTTGTATTTGATGTACGATTTACGCAAAAAGTGGCCCACGTTTTTTCGGCTGTCGTAGAAGCCTTTTTCGGTATAAATAAAATTTTCTTTGCTGGTAATGGTCGATGGACCAAACAAATACGAATGCCCCGAATTGTTGTAGTAGTCTAGGTGATTGGATTTCACCACATATTTGGGATTGGTTATGGTTACTGCCGTTAAGAATTGAAATTTTTTCTCGGCTACAAAATACCGTCCCGATTTGCTTTTTAGTACGTTTTCTCGGTTGGTAATTACGCCGTTGCAGGTGTAATAGGCTTGTTGGTTGTTTCGGTCAAAACGTAGCGTATCGGTGGCCAGGTTCATCTCGGGCGAACGCAAATTTACTTTTCCGGTGGCGTAGGCCTGCTTCACATTGCCGTTGTACTCGGCGTATTTGCTGTTCATGACCAAAGTATCGCCTTGAATCATTTGTACGTCACCAAAGGCTTTGACGTAGTTTTCTTTTTGAAAATAATAGGCTTTGTTGCACAAAAATCGCACGCCATCGTGGTTCATGCGCACATGGCCTGAAAGCAACAAGGCATCGGGGATTTCGGTTTGGTTTACGTCGGCAAAATCGGCATATTCGATGATAATTTTCTTGGCTTCTTGTGCCCAAGCTTCAGCCGAATAGCCAAGTAGGAAAGTCAATAGGAAACAAACAACTGCGTTTTTCAAAAGCTAGAATTTTGGCCAAATTTAAGAAAATCAACCCAAGCACGGCTTATTTTAAGGATTAATTATCAAACCGAAATTAGGAGTTAAAACTGCGCTTTAAATACAAAAATCCCACAATTCCTGCAGCAGTTGAGGCCAGTAAAATAGCCATTTTTGCCGTTTCAATGTTGGCTTCGTCTTGAAAGGCCAATAGACTTATAAAAATAGACATAGTAAACCCGATTCCACCCAAAATCCCTGCGCCAAAAAGTTGCTTCCATTTTAAATCGGTAGGCAAATGGCTCCAGCCCAATTGGGTTGTTCCATAAGCAAATAGAA
>JBJOOG010000060.1:0-8399 GCA_046051465.1 Bacteroidota bacterium
AACTGAACCATATAAGGCGAATGCAGCAGTACATTGCCTCGAAGAGTAGTCGCTTCAATGGCAAATGGTTTTGGTTGTTTTTGAGCCCAACCTACTGAACATAACAGGCAAAAAAACGGGATAAAAAAGGACTTCATGAAATCAATTTGGCGCAAATATATTCTATTTTTTAAAATAGCGCTTGAGCGATTTGTTTGATGTTGTCAGCTTTTCCCATCGAGTAATAATGCAAGACTGGAATTCCAGCAGCCACAAGTTCTTTACTTTGCGCGGTACACCATTCAATTCCAATTTGGCGTACGGCTTCGTTGTCTTTGGCTTTTACCACTTCCATAATGAGTTCGTCAGGCAAATCGATGCTAAAACGCAAGGGTATTTGGTTGAGTTGTTTTTTGGTTGCCAAAGGTTTCAATCCCGGAATAATGGGAACGGTGATTCCTTCTTGACGGCATTTGGCTACAAAATCAAAGAATTTTTGGTTGTCAAAAAACATTTGCGTCACGATGTAATCGGCGCCATTTTGAATTTTTTGTTTCAAGAAATGAATGTCGCTATCAAAGCTAGGCGCTTCCATGTGTTTCTCTGGATAACCCGCCACGCCAATACAAAAATTGGTTTGGGCCGAATTTTTCAACTCTTCATCCAAGTAAATTCCCTTGTTCAAATTACTAATTTGTGTTACCAGTTCGCTGGCATATTCATTGCCTTCTTTTTCGGCCTTGAAGTAGATTTCGTTCTTTAAGGCATCACCACGGAGCGCCACCACATTGTCTATGCCCAAGAAATCCAAATCAATGAGCAGATTCTCGGTGTCTTCTTTGGTAAATCCGCCACACAAAATATGCGGAATGGCATCGACGTTATACTTGTTTTGAATACCGGCACAAATGCCCACCGTTCCTGGACGTTTTTTGACCACTTTTTTTTGCAACAAGCCGCTGGGCAATTCCTTAAATTCATATTCCTCTCGGTGATAAGTCACGTCAATAAAGGGCGGATTGAACTCCATTAAGGGATCAATGCTATCAAAAATGGATTGAATATTCTGACCTTTCAAAGGCGGTAAAATCTCGAAGGAAAACAAGGGCTTTCCGTTGGCGTTTTCGATGTGCTGGGTTACTTTCATAATTTAAGTCTTAATGTTTGAAAGTCGAAAGTCGGAAGCCAAATTACTTGATGACTTTTGACTTGCAACTTTATGACTGTTTAATCTGCTATGTTTGGAGCCAGCCATTTTGTGGCTTCCTCGGTACTGATGTTTCTTCGTTTGGCATAATCAACCACTTGATCGGGTTTAATTTTTCCCAAGCCAAAATACTTGCTTTCGGGGTTTGCAAAATAATAACCCGAAACCGAAGAGGCGGGCCACATGGCCATACTTTCGGTCAATTTCACGCCAATAGTTTCCTCGACTTGCAAGAGTTTCCATATGGTTGGTTTTTCCAAATGATCGGGACAAGCCGGATAACCGGGTGCTGGTCGAATGCCTTTGTATGCTTCTTGAATTAACTCGGTGTTAGATAAATTTTCGTGGGCCGCATAGCCCCAAATTTCTGTACGTACCAGCAAATGCAAATACTCGGCAAATGCCTCGGCCAAACGATCGGCCAAGGCTTTCACCAATATGGAATTGTAGTCGTCTAGGTTTTTTTCGAATTCAACGGCTTTTTCTTCTACTCCAAATCCGGTAGTCACACAAAAACACCCGAGGTAATCTTGCTTGCCACTGTCTTTGGGTGCAATAAAATCGGCCAAGGCAATATTGGGCGCGCCAGCTGTTTTTTGGGCTTGTTGGCGGAGGGTTAAAAAGGTAATAGGTGGTAGGTTGGAGGTGGTAGGTTGGAGTTCGATGTCGTCGTCGTGGATGGTGTTGGCTGGAAAAATACCCAGTATTCCTTTGGAAGTAAACCAGTTCTCGGAAACGATTTGGTTGAGCATTTTTTGGGCATCGGCAAATAAAACCGACGCTTGTTCGCCCACTACCTCATCGGTGAGGATGGCCGGATATTTACCATACAACTCCCAAGAACCAAAGAAAGGCGTCCAGTCGATAAACTCAACCAATTGGTCCAATTCTACCTCAACGATTTTGCTTCCGATAAAATTGGGTTTCTGTGGGGTGAAACGGTCCCAATCCAATTGTAGTTTGTTTTTTCGTGCATCTTCTATAGACAAGAAATTTTTATCTCGACTGCGACTCAAATAGCCTTCGCGCAACTGATCGTATTCGGCACGAATGGCTGTTGTGTAGGATTCTTTGGTTTCGTTTTGCAGCAAATTACTAGCTACGGTTACCGCGCGCGAAGCATCGTTTACATGCACGACTGTTGCCGAATATTCGGGGGCAATTTTTACGGCGGTATGCGCACGCGAAGTGGTTGCTCCACCAATCATGATGGGAATACTGATGTTTAATTTCTCCATTTCTTTGGCCAAATACACCATCTCATCTAATGAAGGTGTAATCAATCCGCTCAAGCCAATGATATCAACTTGCTCACGTTGGGCCGTTTCAATTATTTTTTCGGGCGGCACCATTACGCCCAAATCGATGATTTCAAAATTATTACAGGCCAAGACCACCGATACGATGTTTTTTCCGATGTCGTGCACGTCGCCTTTTACAGTAGCCATCAGCACTTTTCCAGCCGAAGACGATTTGCCTTCTTTTTGTGCTTCAATATAGGGAAGCAAATACGCCACTGCTTTTTTCATGACCCGTGCCGATTTGACTACCTGGGGCAAAAACATTTTTCCGCTGCCAAACAAATCGCCTACGACATTCATGCCGGCCATTAAATTAATTTCGATAACCTCAATGGCTTTGGTTGCGCCAATTCGGGCTTCTTCGACATCCAATTCGATGAATTCGTCGATGCCTTTCACCAACGAATGCGTGAGTCGTTCTTGTACCGAACCATTGCGCCATTCTTGGATTTCTTTCTCCGCTCCTCCACCTGAAGTGATGCCTTTAAAACTCTCGGCCAAATCCAATAAGCGTTCGGTAGCATCGTCACGTCGGTTGAGCAAAACGTCTTCTACATGTTCGAGTAAAACAGGGTCAATCTGGTCGTAAATTTCGAGCATCTCAGGGTTTACAATACCCATTGTCATGCCGTGTTGGATGGCGTGGTATAAAAACGCCGAGTGCATGGCTTCGCGCACTTTGTCATTTCCGCGAAAAGAAAACGACACATTACTCACCCCGCCCGAAACACCGGCATAAGGCAAATTTTGGCGAATCCATTGGGTGGCTTTAAAAAAGTCGAGCGCATTGAGTTTGTGCTCGTCCATGCCGGTTGCTACCGGAAAAATATTGGGGTCAAAAATGATATCTTCAGCAGGAAAATGTACTTCATTAACCAAGATATCATAACTGCGTTTGCAAATTTCGATGCGACGTTTGTAGGTATCGGCTTGGCCTTTTTCGTCAAATGCCATGACAATAACTGCCGCTCCATAACGCTTGATCAATTTGGCATGCTGTACAAACACTTCCTTGCCTTCTTTCAAAGAAATGGAATTCACCACGCCTTTGCCTTGAATAACTTGTAGTCCCGCCTCGATAATTTCCCATTTGGAACTGTCAATCATAACCGGCACGCGTGCAATATCGGGCTCGGCGGCAATCAAATTGAGGAACTTGGTCATGGCATAAACCCCATCGAGCATGCCTTCGTCCATGTTGACGTCAATAATTTGTGCACCACCTTCTACTTGGGCACGGGCAATATCGAGAGCAGCTTCGTAATTTTCTTCCTTGATTAATCGCAAAAATTTGCGCGAACCCGTTACATTGGTGCGTTCGCCCACGTTAATGAAATTACTTTCGGGTGTCACGACCAGCGGTTCCAAACCAGAGAGTTTTAAAAACTTAGTTGTCCGTTGTCCGTTATCCGTTGTCTGTAAACTAGCTGAACTCATTATACTTTATCGTATTAATTAACACAGACTTTTCACTGGCTTTTCGCTGTGAACAAAACCACTGAAAAACTTCAACTTGTTTTTCATTTGGGAATTTAGCGTTTGTATTATTCATAATTTTATTTTCCTTTTTATTAACCGATAACCGATAACCGATAACCTAAAACCTACTGCCTAATCTCTACAGCCTCTCGGCTTAAACTCCTTTGCCACATCGGCAATTGCTTTAATATGCTCTGGCGTTGTACCACAACAGCCGCCAATAATATTAATTAAATTATCTTGCAAATAGGATTTTATGAGCGCTTGCATTTCGGCAGGCGTTTGATCATATTGACCAAAGGCATTGGGTAACCCTGCATTGGGGTGTGCTGAAATATTCAACTGCGTATTCATGGCCAAGCGCGACAAATAGGGCTTCAGTTGATCGGCTCCCAAGGCACAATTGAATCCAATACTCAACAAGGGAATGTGCGAAATCGAAATTAAAAAGGCTTCTACGGTTTGACCCGATAAGGTGCGGCCAGAGGCATCGGTGATTGTGCCAGAAACCATCACGGGAATGTCTAGATTTCGGGCTTCTTTTACTTCTTCAATGGCAAACAAAGCGGCTTTGGCATTGAGCGTATCAAAAATGGTTTCAACCAATAACACATCGCAACCGCCATCAATTAATGCTTCCACTTGTTGCTTGTAGGCAATGCGTAACTCATCAAACGTTACAGCTCGATAACCCGGATCATTCACATCGGGCGACATGGAGGCCGTGCGGTTGGTTGGACCAATAGAACCCGCTACGTAACGCGTTTTATCGGTAAATTCGTTGGCCACTTCGCGAGCAATTTTAGCCGATTGGTAATTCAATTCATAGACCAAATCTTCTAAATGGTAATCGGCCATACCAATGGTAGTAGACGAAAACGTATTGGTCTCTACAATATCGGCACCGGCTTCAAAATACATACGGTGCACCTTTTTTACCGCTTCGGGTTGGGTAATCGACAACAAATCGTTGTTGCCTTTAAGCGGGTGCGGAAAATCCTTAAATCGGCTTCCTCTAAAATCTTCTTCCGAAAAATTATTGCGCTGCAGCAGTGTACCCATGGCTCCATCGAGTACGAGTATGCGTTGTTTTATGGCTTCTTGTATAGCTAACATAGGCATTGTTTGGGTTGTAAAACAAGCTCAGTAGGCATCAAAAGTTATCAAAAAAGGAGAAGGGAATTCTCGGGGTTATCTGCTCCGCATGGGCGGATAGAATGTAGCACCTTCTTTTGGCAAAGGGTTGCTAAGCTTTCAACGGGTCTATTCCCTCCAGCTTTCGTGATAACAATCAATACGAATATGAACACCGCAAAGAACGGCTATCTGTTTTAGATTTACAAGTTATAAAAAATAAAAAATACGATAACGTTTTCGATCATGCACAAAAAAAGCCTGTTCATTGCTGAACAGGCTTTTAAATATCTTTTAAACTTAAATTAGTTTTTCACAACACGAGTTGTACCAACTCCTTGAGAAGATGTAACTTTTAAGAAGTAAACTCCTGCAGTAAGATCGGCAATGTTGATTTGAGAAACAGTACCGTTTACTTGGCTTACTACACGACCGTTAACGTCTGTAATTTGAGCAGAAGTAATATCTAAATTGTTTCTGTTATCAATATTCAATACAGTTGTAGCCGGGTTAGGGTAAACCGAGAAATTTCCTTTAAAGAAATCATTTGTAGCCAAAGGACGATCAACTGAGAAAGTATCAAGACCAATAATATCAGAGTTGTTCCCTTGTGGTCCACCATCAGTTACAAAATATCTGAAAGCAAATTTACACTCAGTTGGTGTGTCTAATCCATTGATTACATATGAATACATGGTCCAGTTTGTTGGGTAAACCGTTAAGCTCAAGTTTGGATTGATGTCAACCAAAACCTCAGAAAAATCACCCACTGCGTCAGGCCCTCCTGCAGGATTTGCAGTAAAAGCGCCATTTGTACTCATGCGCAATTGTAAGTTATCTGGATAAGAAGCTGTATTCGTTGCAGAAAATTTACCCAAACGGCTGTAAAAACTAACTACATCGCCATTTTGAACAGTAACGCTTGGTGAAATTAACCAGTTGCTGATTGTAGCTCCTGTTTGAAGTTGACTTGAAGTACTGGTAAAGTTTACCAAGGCAAATGAATTGTTTCCGCCTGCTTGTCCAACTGGTACTGGGCATACTTGACCTGTAGTGTAGGCTTGATTTTGAAATGGAGTTGCTTGAACAGTAGCACTCACTGTTACTGGAGTGTAGGAAGCAACTGTCCATAAAGTAGCAGAAGCTGAAGTACTTTGGTTGGTACGTTGCCATCCGGCAGTTGTCAAATCGGCAGTTGTACCATTAAATGCATAGCTGTATTGGTTTTGTGCAAATGTTGCAAAAGGCACTACCAATAATACAAAAAGTAATTTTTTCATCATAATTGTTTTTTAAAAATTGTTGCACAAATATAAAAAAAAATTAAAGTTAATAGGGAAATAAACTAATTTGTTTTAAATTTGTGGCCATCAATTTGAGGAGAAATTTGATCTGATTGCAACCTCGTTAAAAAATGCTAAAGCAGGACTTTCCCTTTAGCTTTTTACTTCTCCAACGATTGTATTTTTTTAACTTAAAATACATTAAAAATGGCTTATTTATTTACTTCTGAATCAGTGAGTGAAGGACATCCTGACAAAGTAGCTGATCAAATTTCAGATGCATTAATCGACAATTTTCTAGCTTTTGACCCGAGTTCAAAAGTAGCTTGTGAAACTTTAGTTACAACAGGTCAAGTGATTTTGGCTGGTGAAGTAAAATCAGACACCTATTTGGATGTGCAGCAAATTGCACGCGACGTGATCAAAAAAATTGGATACACCAAAAGTGAATATATGTTTGAGGCCAATTCGTGTGGCGTTTTATCTGCTATTCACGAACAATCAAGCGATATTAATCAAGGAGTAGAACGCAGCAAACCCGAAGAGCAAGGTGCTGGTGACCAAGGCATGATGTTTGGCTATGCTACCAATGAAACCGATAATTACATGCCGCTAGCGCTTGATTTATCGCATGCGATATTAATTGAGTTGGCTGCTATACGTCGTGAAAACAAAGAAATTACGTATTTACGTCCCGATGCTAAGTCGCAGGTTACTTTAGAATATTCGGACGAAAACAAACCCGTTCGCATTGATGCGATTGTAATTTCTACCCAACACGATGACTTTGATGAAGAAGCCAAAATGTTGGCCAAAATATACCACGATTTAACCACTATATTAATTCCACGCGTAAAAGCCAAGTATCCGCAATACGCCAAGCTTTTCAACGACCACATTACCTACCACATTAACCCAACTGGGAAATTTGTAATAGGTGGACCTCATGGCGACACTGGATTAACAGGTCGAAAAATTATTGTAGACACCTATGGCGGAAAAGGCGCACATGGCGGTGGAGCATTTTCAGGAAAAGACCCAAGTAAAGTAGACCGTTCGGCCGCTTATGCTACCCGACACATTGCCAAAAACTTGGTAGCGGCAGGTTTGTGCGACGAGGTTTTGGTACAAGTATCGTACGCAATTGGTGTGGCCAAACCCACTTCGATTAACGTAAATACGTATGGAACTGCAAAAGTAAACTTAACCGATGGCGAAATTGGCAAAAAAGTAGAAACCCTATTTGATCTTCGTCCGTATTACATTGAACAAAGTTTAAAATTGAGAAACCCAATTTATAGTGAAACAGCGGCTTACGGACACATGGGGCGTCAGCACCAAACCGTGACCAAAACGTTTAAAGCACCAGGTGGCTTACAAAAAACTGTTACTGTAGAATTATTTACTTGGGAACAACTCGACCGCGTAAATGATGTAAAAGCTGCATTTGGTTTATAACCCAAATGTATTTGATATTGAAACGCCCGATGCAACAATGTATCGGGCGTTTTTTTTTATAAATGATATTTAACACTCAACACCACATAACGCGGCTGCACTTGGTATTGCGAGGTACGCGTTTGAAACTGAGTAAAACTGTCGTCGTTGAGCGAAGTGGTATTTAGTAAGTTCGTGCCCGACAATTCAAACTCCCAGGGTTTATTTTTTTGTTGGTATTGCACTTTAAGCGTCAAAAAATCGTAGGAATTAGAAATGCTTTTGTTGGTATTAAAATAATGGGAATACTCGTATTCTGAAACAACCGAAAAGGCATCCCAAAAGTAATAATCCAAGCGCAAAAAGGGCTTCTCGGTATAAAAGGTATCGCTTTGGTAATTGTTAATTGTCATTGTATACCCGAGTTCAACATTGGGCGCTTGTTTGAAATTGGTACCCAACTTACTCGTGTAACTTTGTGTAAACGACTCAGTCACTAAAGGCTCTAGTGTTGTATTTACTATTGACTGCAAACGGATGTTATAAAATTTTGACCAATTGAGAGACGCATTCACACTG
>JBJOOG010000061.1:0-9741 GCA_046051465.1 Bacteroidota bacterium
ATCCAGTATTAAATACTACTCAACCTACTTGTGCTGTGGTTACAGGATCGGTACAAGTAACTTCTCCTGCTTCAGGTTCAGGAATTATTTATCCTAACTTATTTATCTCAGAAGTAACCGACGCAGAAACGGGCTCTCTTACCTATGTTGAAATTTTCAACGGTACTGCAGCAGCGGTTGATTTGAGTGCTTATAAACTAAAAGTGTATAACAACGGAAATAACTTTACAAGTTGTGATTTAGCATTGACAGGTACGTTGCCAGCTAATAGCACCCATGTAGTTGCTATTGGAAGCGCAACAAATGTTGGGGGCGTTGTTCCGAATGAAGTTTTTGCAAGTTGTGGTGGTGTAAACACCGATGACAATATTCGATTGACAACTTCGGCTGATGTTGAAATTGATATTTGGGGTGCTACAGATGGCACTGCATTTACACCTTCAGGCGCTTCAGGATATGTGTACAGAAGAAACGAATTGGCTTCGGCTCCAAGTGTAGTTTGGAACCCAGCTGATTGGACTGCTTTAGATCCTGAGGATTACACGAATATCGGTTCATTTAGTGTAGTTCCACCATCAACATTTACCTATAGTATAGATGGAGTGAATTACCAAAACAGTAACTTGTTTACAAATCTAGCGCCAGGCGTTTATACCATTACGGCTCAAAATACAGCTACAGGTTGTATTTCGGTTGGTGTTTCGGTAACCATTTTAGTTAATCCAATACTAAGCCCTGCATTTGCACCAATTGCGGATCTTTGTTCTGGAGAAACAGCACCTGTTTTATCTACTGTTTCTCCTGTTGGCATTACCGGTTCTTGGTTGCCAGCAGTAATAGACAACGCTACATCAGGTTCTTATGTGTTTACGCCCAATGCTGGACAATGTGCTACATCACAAACAGTTGGAGTAACAATCACTCCAAGAACTCAGCCAAGTTTTGCAGCTATTCCTGATTTATGTTCAGGTACTGTAGCACCAAGTTTGGCTACTACATCTCCAATAGGTATTATTGGTTCTTGGTCACCAGCCACTATTAATAATACAACTTCTGGATCGTATGTATTTACACCAAACGCAGGACAGTGTGCGACTACACAAACATTAAATGTGAATGTGACAGCTCCAACCATTAATCCTTCATTTGTGGCTATTCCAGATGTATGTTCAGGTACTGTAGCGCCAAGTTTGGCTACTACATCTCCAATAGGTATTATTGGTTCTTGGTCACCAGCCACTATTGATAATACAACTTCTGGATCGTATGTATTTACGCCAAACACAGGACAATGTGCTACAACACAAACGCTTGGGGTAGTAATCACGCCAAGAACGCAACCTAACTTTGCTGGAATTGCTGATTTTTGTTCAGGGGCTACTGCGCCTACTTTAGGAGTTGTTTCGCCAAATGGTGTAAATGGAACTTGGTTACCAGCCATTATTAATAACACAACAAGCGGTTCATATGTATTTACACCTGCTATAGGTTTATGTGCAGACACACAAACGTTAGCTGTAAATGTAATTCCAAATGTCACCCCAGACTTTGCTTCAGTTGCGCCAATTTGCTCGGGATCAACTGCTCCAACATTGAATGGTACATCGCCTAATGGAGTAAATGGTACTTGGTTACCAGCAACGATTAGCAACACGGCTGACGGAAGCTATGTTTTCACACCAAATGCAGGACAGTGTGCTCTTCCACAAACACTAGCCGTTACAGTTACACCACCAATTAATATCATTGTTGATGGCGGATGTGATAATGGAATCTACATATTAACTGCGACTTCAGATTCAATTAACTTCGATCCAAATACGGCTACTTATCAATGGGTAGATGGTTCTGGAGCAACTATTGGAACTGACGAATCAGTTGTTGTTTCTGCACCTGGCACTTATATTTGTAATGTAACCAATGCGGGCTGTATATCATCCGGTACTTCGGGTGATATCACTAGCGTTACTTGTACCATCCAAAAAGGTATTTCACCACGCGGTACAGGCGTTGGAGATGGCAAAAATGACTTCTTGAAATTGGCTTGTAAAAAATTAGAAATCTTCAACCGTTACGGAATGGTTGTGTATTCTAAAAACAATTACAGCAATGATTGGTATGGTCAATCGGATAATGGAAGTGAGTTGCCAGACGGAACTTATTTCTATGTTGTGGAGCAAAACAATGCGCCAGCACAAACTGGATGGATTTACATCAATAGAGAGCAATAATTTATAACAAACTATAAATACACAAAATGAAGAAAATACATTTCGCGGCATTATTGATGTTCTTATCATTTGTAGAGGCATCCGCACAGCAAGACCCAAATTATACACAATACATGTATAATATGAGTGCAATTAACCCAGCTTATGCTGGATCAAAAGAGAACATGACCGGTGGTTTGCTGTTTCGTAGACAATGGGTTGGATTGGACGGAGCGCCTTCTACAGGCACCTTTTTCTTGAATACACCAGTAGGTAAAAATGTGGGTGTTGGTATCTCGTTGGTTTCTGACAAAATCGGACCCGTAGAAGAAAACAACATAACAGGTGATTTCTCGTATACCTTAAATTTAGGTGGAGAACGTCGATTGGCTCTTGGATTGAAGGCAGGTATTGCTACACACAAAGCAGATTTTGGACTTGTAATTCCTACATTACCTGATCCAAACGACGAAGCTTGGTTGGCCACACCATCCACAAAATTTAATGTTGGAACCGGTTTGTTCTACTATACCAATAAATATTATGTTGCTTTTTCGCTTCCAAGTATGTTAAAAACAACTTACTTAGACTACAACGGAACGAAATATGGTAGCGAAATATCACACTATTTCCTAACAGGAGGGTATGTGTTTGACATTAATCCAACGTTAAAATTCAAACCATTTACCATGATTAAGACCGCTGCAGGCGCGCCTACTTCAATAGATTTATCTACAAACTTCTTATTCAATGAAAAGTTTGAGGCAGGAGCTACTTATCGTTTACAAGACAGCTTTGGTTTCATGGTGAATTACATGATTACACCAAACTTGCGATTGGGTTATGCCTACGACCATGTGGTATCCGACCTAAAAGTCGTAGCACCTTCCTCTCATGAGTTCATCATGTTGTTTGATTTGAACTTCCCGAAAAAAGTTTCACAATCACCAAGGTATTTCTAACATAAATCGAACGAAAAAATGAAAAATTTATATATAGCATTAAGTTTTGTGATGATTAGTGGCAGTGTTTTGGCACAAAGCGCACTTACACAAAAAGCAGACAAATTATACAACCGTTACGAATATGTTGCTGCTGCCGATGAATACCTGAAATTGGTTGAAAAAGGAAAAGGAGACGGATACATTTACAACCAATTGGCTGATTTGTATTTCAACATGTTTAATACAGTTGAAGCAGCTAAATGGTATGAGAAAGCGGTAGAGACTAACCAAGATCCGGAAATGTATTATCGTTATGCTCAGATGTTGAAAGCGAATGGTAAATATGCAGAGTCTAACGTGCAAATGCAAAAATTTGCCAGTTTGGTTCCTGCGGATACCCGTGCCATTTCATTCAATGAAAACCCAAATTACATTCCCCGTTTGTTAGATAAACAAAAGATGTTTGATGTTTTGGGAATGGAAATTAGTAGCGATAAATCAGAGTTTGGCGCTGTACTGTATAACAACTTGTTTTATTTTACAAGTGCACGAAGCGGATCTAAAAAAGATTATGGCTGGAACAAAGAACCGTATTTAGATATCTACAAAGCCGATTACAATGACGACGGAACCATTACCAATGCTTTGCCGATTACGCAATTGAACTCCAAGTACCACGACGGTCCGATTACTATTAGCGCTGACGGCAACACGGCTTATTTTGGTAGCGATAGTTTCAGAGAGTCAGAATTTGAGAAAGACAAAGCCAAAAAACTTAAATTGGGTCGCAACAACATTTTTAAATCAGTTAAAGAAGGCGACAAATGGGGTAAAGTAGTTTCTTTGCCATTCAACAGTACCGAATTTTCTACGAGTAATCCAAGTTTAAGCCGCGACGGAAAAACCTTGTATTTCTCATCTGATATGCCAGGCGGATTAGGCGGTGTAGATATTTGGAAAGTGGCGGTAAACGAAGACGGTTCGTTTGGAACTCCCGAAAATTTAGGTTCTAAAGTAAATACAGCAGGATATGAAAGCTTCCCTTTTATTGCGGATGACAACACTACCTTGTATTTTGCCTCTAGTGGTCACCCCGGTTTAGGAGGAACAGATGTATTTCAAATCAATTTAGCCTCTGGTGAGGCAACCAATTTAGGTCAGCCGGTAAATACAGAAAAAGATGATTTCTCGTTTAGCTTTAGCAAAGACAAAAATTTAGGTTTTTTCTCTAGTAATAGAAACGGAAACGACGACTTCTTTAAAGCGATTCCAATTTGTGCTGTTCAAGTTACTACTACAGTTACAGACGCCAAAACAGGCGCGATCTTGGCCAACGCCAGCGTAGCGATTGTAGATGACAAAAGCAACGTAATTGCTACGGAGATGAGTAATGACAAAGGAGAAGTTACCTACAAAGTGGAGTGCGATAAATCCTATACGATACAAGCCTCTAAAGATGGTTACGAAAGCAATACCTTTGGTGTAGCTAAAAGCAAAGGCGAGGCGGTTACTGTAGCTGCGGCCTTAAAACCAATCGAGGTGATTGTTACTGAAACCGAAATTATTTTGAATCCTATTTTCTTTGAATACAACAAAAGCAACATCACCAAAGAAGGCGCATTTGAGTTAGATAAATTGGTACAAGTAATGAAAGCCAACGACAAGCTTGTAGTTTTAGCTAAATCACACACAGACAACCGTGGTAGCGACGTATACAATTTGAACTTATCAGATCGTCGTGCCAAAGCAACTGTTCAGTATGTAATTTCAAAAGGAATACCTGCCGAAAGAATTTCTGGTAAAGGATTAGGTGAAACCGAGTTGAAAGTAAATTGTGGCGAAGCGTGTACAGAAGAACAACACGCTCAAAACAGAAGATCAGAATTCTTACTAGTAAAATAATACTGTTTGAAACAACATTAAAAACCGGGTTTACGCCCGGTTTTTTTTGGTTTTAAGACGTTTTTATAATTATCTAAGCATACCTAAAGCCAGTAAGATTTAATCGCTTTTATGGCGCTTTTTGTTTGCATGAGAATTTAACAGCGCGTTACGCATTCAAAACCGTATCTTTAGCAACCTCAATTGTAGTTATGAAAAAGTCTTTTTTACTCCTGCCCTTGCTTTTACTCATGTATTGCAGCAACAGCGATCAACTCAATACAGCAGAAAATCAGCCAGCAAAACCTATGCCGCCTGTTGTAGAGGCCGACGTATTTAATTTAAAAGCAGTTCCTGAAATTAAATTAAAGTTTACGTTAACCGAATGGAATAAGCTTCTTCAGTATTATGATTTAAATCCCAAAAACGAGAAAAAAGTATCCTCCGATTTTACGTTTACTACCAACGGTAGAACTGTTCAATTGAATAATATTGGCTTAAAGTTACGCGGCAACACCAGTCGACGTAGACCAGAAGGATCAAATGGCCAATTACACAATGCACTTGCGCCCGATTGGCACCATGCTCATTTTGCATTGGACTTTTCTAAATTCGTGGATGATCAGCGTTTTTCGGGACTCAATAAACTCAATTTGAAATGGTTTAAAGATGATGCCACCTACAGCCGCGAAATTTATTGTTATGATTTGTTTCGACGATTTGGATGTTGGACAGCACCCAGAGCCTCTTATTGCAAACTGACCATTGAAGTTGAGGGCGATGCTTCTCCCGCTTATTTTGGCGTATATGAAATGTTAGAAGCAGTTGATGAAGATTTTCTTGCCAAAAAAAGCGCCCAGTGGGGTGCTGGAACGGGGTTTTTATGGAAGGGCTACAATTTGGGTAGCAACAAAGCCGATTTCTATTCAACCAACAGCATGGGCGTTGAAAACGTGAGTTTAACTCCTTCTTTGTCTCAGTATTATGCCTATGATTTAAAAACACGTGAAGCCGAACTAATCACCGCCAAAAATCAACTTACCGAGTTTATAGCCAATCTAAACATGAAAACAGGTGTTGAATTTGAGAATTGGATAGCAACCCAAATGGACGTCGATTTGTTTTTAAAAACCTATGCTACCAGTGTGGTGGTAGGCATGTGGGATGATTATTGGGTAAACTGCAACAACTTTTATTTTTATTTTGCGCCCAATGGAAAAGCCTATTTTATTCCATATGACTACGACAATTCGTTGGGTACTTCGGCCATTTTGAGCAATTCAGGCACGAAAAACCCGCTCAATTGGGGACCCTCTTCTCAACGTCCGTTAATCACAAAAATTTTGGCCATTCCGCAATACCAAACGATTTATAAAAACTACGTAAAATCCCTAACCTTATTACAAAACGACTATTTCACAGCCGGAAAAAGTAAAATAAGAATTATGGGGTGGCAAGCGATGATAACCGGACATATAGCCAATGATACCGGAGAAGACATGATCTTAAATGATGTCCCAGCCTATTGGGGTAACCAGCCCAATTACCGTTTACTTAGCGGAAACAGCAACGGAGGAAGCAGTGGACCTGCCAACTTTTTTACTTCGAGAACCCTGTCTATTCCTTGGTAGATTAATAAGAAATTTTCTTGGTGTTGTTTTCCCAAAGCTCAAAGGCCTTTAAAGCCGCTTCTCGGGAAAGCGGACTAGTCGGAATTTTCCGCTGGGTCACGGGCACGCTCAACTCTTCGTATATAAACGCATCGTCAAAGGCAATTGCAGCGGCATCGTCTTTGGTGCAACCATAATAAATTTTATCTGGTCTTGCCCAATAAATTGCGCCCAAACACATCGGACAAGGTTCGCAGGAGGTGAACAATTCACAGCCGTCCAACTGAAAAGAATTGAGATTGGTACAAGCATCTCGTATGGCCATTACTTCAGCATGTGCCGTTGGATCATTGTTTGCGGTTACCTGATTGTAGCCTCTACCTACTATTTCACCGTTTTTTACCACAATTGCCCCAAATGGGCCGCCATTGCGAAGACTCACATTTTCAGTTGCCAATCGTATGGCTTCGGCCATAAATAAAGTTGGATCTGTATTTTTCATCGTATTACTCCGTTTTCCTCAAAAGTACTAAATCAATTTTCATGATACATTTTTTAAAAAACGATATAGTTTATAATTAATTTACAATTTATCGACATAAGCATTAATTTTCATGGGGGTTAAAGTAAATTTTTTAATAATTAATTTAATTTTACCCCAAATTAAAAAGGGTATACGTATGAAAATTAAAAAAAGATGGTTGATTTCGTTTTTAATTATTTGTGTTATCTCTATAGTGGGTTTGTTTTGGGTTGAAGCCCCACTGAATTCTGATTTAGCCAAACAGTTTGGAACAGTAGAACAAATAGTACCTGCCGATGTGGCCTGGATGCTTACTTCAGCCTGCTTGGTTTTGCTGATGACACCCGGGCTTTCCTTTTTTTATGGCGGCATGGTAGGCAAGAATAATGTGATTTCTACCATGTTGCAAAGCTTTATTTGTTTGGGCGTAGTAACACTATTATGGGTAGTTGTCGCTTTTAGTTTGGCTTTTGGAAGCCCATTGGGTTTTACCATCAATGGTACGTTCTACAGTATAATTGGCAATCCCACAACCTTTGCATTTATGGATCACGTTGCGGTTTTACCCAATTTAAAAATGGGAAGCACCATACCGTTTATGCTTTTTGCTTTGTTCCAAATGAAGTTTGCCATCATTACCCCCGCCATCATTACGGGTTCTTTTGCAGAACGCGTGCGTTTCATTGCTTATTTATTTTTCATTTGTTTGTTCACGCTCTTTATTTACGCCCCACTTTGCCATTCGGTTTGGTATCCCACAGGCATTTTGGGCACCTATTTTGGCATCAAAGATTTTGCCGGAGGAACAGTTGTGCACATGAGCGCCGGATTTGCGGCTTTGGCAGGTGTTTTGGTATTGGGTAAACGCACCAATAAAGTAAACATACCTACCAATATTCCATTTGTATTGCTCGGAACCGGAATGCTCTGGTTTGGTTGGTTTGGCTTTAATGCCGGATCAGCTTTGGCGGCCAATGGAACTGCCGCAATGGCTTTTGCTACTACTACAACCGCTTCGGCAACTGCCATGCTTACTTGGATTTTCTTTGATCGCATCAACGGACGAAAAGCGTCTGCTTTGGGCGCATGTATTGGTGCTGTGGTGGGTTTGGTTGCCATTACTCCTGCTGCAGGTTATGTAGGTGTGCCGGTAAGTATTTTCTTTGGGTTTATTGCAGCAATTGTGTCAAACTGTTTTGTGAATGCAGGCTTCATGAAAAAAATTGACGATACCTTAGACGTTTTTGCGTGTCATGGCGTGGGCGGAATTTTGGGTATGATTTTGACAGCCATTTTTGCGAAAGGAGAAAACGCCAGTCTTTTGCATGGCGGATGGTCGGTATTTGGACACCACATGACGGCCTTAGTTATCGTGTCATTGTATACCTTTTTTGGGGCATATTTGTTATTTAAAATCACCAATTTTTTTATCCCGCTTCGTGTATCCGAAGCATCAGAAAAGTTAGGATTAGATATTTCACAGCACAACGAGAGCCTCGACTACAAACACCATTTAAATCAGAATCCAAAACAAGAATATTAAATCGAGCTTTCAAATCACTATTTTAGTCGCTTAAATCTTTCCCAATGAAAACGAGCGTACTTTACTTTTTCTTTATTCTATTCCTTTCTTGCAAACCATTGCAGCCCAATTCAGCCGATGTAAATCAAGTAAATCAGTTTTTAGACAGTTGGCATCAAGCCGCTTCAAACGCCAATTACAAGGGCTATTTTGACGCTTTTGCATCTGATGGGATTTTTGTGGGTACCGATGCCACCGAGCATTGGACAAAACAAGAATTTCAAGTTTTTGCCAAACCTTATTTTGATCGTGGGAAAGCCTGGGATTTTAAAGCCGTAGAACGACACGTTTATTTTAGTAAAGACCAAAAAACCGTTTGGTTTGATGAGTTGCTGAGCACCTGGATGAAAGGATGCAGGGGTTCGGGCGTGTTGGTCAAAACCAAAGGGAAATGGGAAATTAAGCACTACGTTTTGTCAATGACAGTGCCCAATGAACATACCAATGCAGTGATTCAACTAAAAGAAAAAACAGAGTCTGTTTTATTTCAATCCAAGTCACCTAAATCTGAACAATAAATTTAGCGCACATCAATATCATGTTTTTGCAACATCTCAAGCATCACTTGGGTCATATTGGCTAAATCAAATTGGTGGTTCCAACCCCAATCCTTTCGCGCACATGAATCATCGATACTAGCCGGCCAGCTGTCAGCAATTTTTTGACGGAAATCAGGATTGTAGCTAATGGTGAAATCGGGTAGGTGTTTGGTAATTTCGGCTGCAATTTCTCGCGGAGTAAAACTCATGGCCGCTAAATTATATGCCGAGTGAATATGTAAATCTTTTGCCTCAGCTTGCATAATGGAAATGGTTGCACGTATTGCATCGTCCATATACATCATGGGCATTTTGGTATCTTCTGATAAAAAACATTCGTAAGTACCTTGTTTTAGTGCTTTGTGAAAAATGTCCACTGCATAATCGGTAGTTCCACCGCCAGGAGGCGTACTCCAACTGATTAATCCTGGATAGCGAATGCTACGTACATC
>JBJOOG010000062.1:0-6491 GCA_046051465.1 Bacteroidota bacterium
TGTATTCCATGGCAGTTACCGCAGCGGCAATCAAATCGGCACAACGTGCACCAATCATGTGCACGCCCAAGACCTCATCGGTTTTGGCATCGGCTAATATTTTTACAAAGCCATCCAAATCAGCACTGGCACGGGCACGGCCTAGCGCTTTAAATGGAAAACTTCCCGATTTAAAATCAACTCCAGCTTCTTTGAGTTGCTCTTCGGTTTTACCTACGGCAGCTACTTCTGGCCAAGTGTACACCACTCCTGGAATTAAGTTGTAATCGATGTGTGGTTTTTGACCGGCTAAAATTTCGGCAACCATCACCCCTTCTTCTTCGGCTTTATGGGCCAACATGGCGCCACGCACCACATCGCCTATTGCATAAATATTGGCTGCAGCAGTTTGCAAGTGATCATTCACCTCAACTTGTCCGCGATCGCTGATTTTTACCCCTGCATTTTCGGCGTTTAATCCGGCAGTATAGGGTTTACGTCCTACGGCAACTAAAGCGTAATCGCCATCAAGAGTAATCAATTCGCCTTTGGCATTCTCGGCTTGCACCTGAACGGCATTGCCTTTTCTTGTTACCGATTGAACTTTGTGCGATGTATAAAATTTCATGCCTTGTTTTTTCAAGACTTTGGTTAATTCTTTAGATAAAGATCCGTCCATGCCCGGAATAATGCGGTCCATGAATTCAACTACAGATACTTGAGCACCCAATCGTAAATACACCTGACCCAATTCGATGCCAATAACTCCCCCACCAATGATGATTAAATGCTTAGGCACTTCGGGTAATTTTAAGGCTTCAGTCGAGGTGATGATGCGCTCTTTGTCTAAGGTGATGAAAGGCAAATTGGCCGGTTTAGATCCGGTTGCAATAATGGCGTATTTGGTTTCGATGGTTTCTGAAGTACCGTCGGCTTTGGCAACTGCAATGTGCGTCGCATCTACAAAAGACCCTAAGCCATGAAAAACAGTGATTTTATTTTTGTCCATCAAGTAGTTGATTCCGCCCACCGTCTGGTCTACTACACCTTGTTTACGAGCAATCATTTGTTCGAGATTTACTTTTACCGAACCTGATATTGAAATGCCATTTTCTTCAAAATGAGCAATTTCGGCAAAATGATGCGAAGAAGACAACAAGGCTTTTGATGGAATACACCCTACATTTAAACAGGTTCCACCCAAGTTATTGTATTTTTCAATAAGGGCAGTTTTGAAACCCAATTGTGCACAACGTATCGCCGACACATAACCTCCAGGTCCAGAACCAATGATAACTACGTCAAATGAACTCATAGTATTAGTATTTTTTGATGTGAATAAAAATCTGCGGCAAAATTAGGTTATTTTTTTTTGTTTCAAGTTTATTTCGCTTCACTCCATCTGTTCGTCCCAATACTTCGGGACTCGAGTCAGGTTTCAGGTTTCATGATTGAAAATTAAAACAACCTTAAAATAATTCATTAAGTTCTAAAGCGAAGCGGATATCGAACAACTGTTAACTGTTAACTGTTAACTGTTAACAGAAAACTAGGTAAACACAAAACCTACAACCTAAAACTCGTCGTGTTCTTCACCTCGCCAATCATAAAGGTGCTGTGGGTGCTGCCAATGTGTTGTAGGGTGGTGAGTTTGGTGACCATAAATTCGCGGTATTCTTCCATATTGTTCACACAGATTTTCAAGATGTAATCGTAGTCGCCACTTACGTGAAAGCATTCGAGTACTTCGTCGAGTTGCACCACCTCGTTTTCAAAAGTGAGCAAGAAATCTTTGGCGTGTTGAATGAGCTTTAAGTGACAAAACACTACAAATCCCTTTTGAATTTTATTGCGATTCAACAAGGCCACATAGTTTTGAATGAGGCCTTCGCGTTCCAATTTCTTGATGCGCTCATACACTGCTGTAACCGACAAATGCAATTTGGTAGCCAGTTCTTTGGTGGTGATTTTGGCGTTGGCCTGCAGGGCATTGAGGATTTTTTTGTCGAGGGCATCCATGGAAATAAATTATCTAGTTTGTATTGAATTTGAATTCAAAAATAGAAATATTATCTACATATAATTATATTATTAGTTTTTTAATCTAAAATTATCATTACTACTTGTATTATAATCTAATAATATCCAATTTTGATTAATCAAACTAAAATACGCAACAACATGCACGATTTCAATCCCGCTGACCGCATCCAAGATTTACAATACTTTGGCGAATTTGGAGGTGTAAACCCATCCATTTCAGATTCCTCGACCTATACCTTTTTATCGGCCAAGACCATGTTTGATACCTTTGAAGGCAACGCCGAAGGTTGTTATTTGTATTCCAGACACTCCTCTCCGAGTAATTTGTACTTGGATCAGGCCATTGCAGCTATGGAAGGAGCTGAGGCAGCAAATGTTTCGGCTTCGGGTATGGGTGCCATTACGCCTACCCTTTTGCAATTGTGCGGACAAGGCGATCATATTGTTTCTAGCCGAACCATTTATGGCGGAACCTATGCGTTTTTGAAAAATTTTGTGCCGCGTTTTGGCATTGGCTGTAGTTTTGTGGACATCACCAAAATGGAAGCCGTAGAAGCTGCGATTCAACCCCACACTAAAGTTTTGTATTGCGAAACCGTGAGCAATCCTTTGTTAGAAGTGGCCGATATCGCTTCATTGGCCAAACTTGCTAAAAAATACAACTTGACGCTGGTGGTAGACAATACGTTTTCACCCTTATCGGTCGCGCCACTCAAATTGGGTGCTGACATCGTGATTCACAGTTTGACTAAATACATCAACGGCAGTAGCGATACAGTGGGTGGCGTAACTTGTGCCTCGCGCGAATTTATCGACAGTCTAAAAAATGTAAATTCGGGAGCCAGCATGTTACTTGGCCCCACGATGGACAGTTTGCGATCAGCCAGTGTGATGAAAAATTTGCGTACGCTACACATCCGCATGAAACAACACAGCCACAATGCGCTCTACTTGGCCGAACGCTTTGAGAAAGATGGAATCAAAACGGTTTATCCGGGCTTGGCCAGTCATCCGAGTCATGCCTTATACAAAGGCATGATCAATCCCGAATACGGATTTGGCGGCATGATGACTTTAGACATGGGCAGCTTAGACAAAGCCAACGAAGTGATGGAGTTGATGCAAAAAAGAAACTTGGGTTATTTGGCCGTTAGTTTGGGCTTTTATAAAACCTTATTTAGCGCACCCGGCACCTCAACCTCGAGCGAAATTCCGCTCGAAGAGCAAAAAGAAATGGGCCTCACCGATGGCTTGATTCGTTTCTCGATTGGACTCGACAACGATATTGAACGCACCTACAACCTGATGCGCGAATGCATGGTGGAAGTGGGAATTCTTGCTAATTAATAATTATTAATTTTTAATTATTAATTGCATTCAGCTTGCTGTTTTTCCGGCTATAGCCAAAGTAAATTACTAGGCCAATGAGCAACCAAATGGTAAAATACAACCAGTTCCAAACGCTCAATTCGGCCATCATGTACAAGCAGGAAACCAAGCCCAATAATGGAATGAGCGACAAGTTCTGTTTGTAAGTCCAAATCACTAAACCAAGGAGCACGATCATGAAAATCCACAACGGAATTTTGTGCTTAAACAACTCAAATCCTGCTTGGTATTTTACGTCCTCGTTCAAGGGCAATTCGGCGATGAGCTGCTTGTATTGGACTTCGTCATCGGCATACTTGCTCAACAAGGCTTCCAAATCGGGTGTTTTGGCATCCGCTTCATTTTTAAATACCAAAAATTCATAGGCAATTTTAGCTTCAGCAGGACTGATGTTGGTCACAATATCAGCAGGCGAATTGGCTTGTTTTTCGTTGGTTAAAAAAGCCATGGTATTGTCTTTGTTGTAAGTAAAAGCCACTACTAATCCCAGCACAAGTAAAGCCGGCGCAATATATTTGGCATTGACATACGGCGTTTTGAATTTACCACGCGGAATATTGGGTTTGTTTTGCAACACCAACACACCGGCACAAACCAACACAAAGGCAAACAAGGTGCCAATGCTACACAAATCGGTTACAATAGTCAGGTTGAGAAACAAGGCCGGAATTCCCACTACAAAACCGGTAACTACCGTGGCATACGAAGGTGTTCGAAACTTGGGATGCACTCGAGCGAATTTAGGAGGCAAAAGCCCATCGCGACTCATGCTCATCCAAATACGGGGCTGGCCCATTTGAAACACCAACAATACACTGGCCATAGCAACCACAGCACTCACAGCTATAATACCCGACATCCATTTAAGATTCAATTGCGTAAACACAAATGCCAAAGGATCACCTACATTTAAGTCGCTGTAGTGTACCATACCGGTAAGCACCAAAGCAATCACCACATATAAAAGAGTGCAAATGATAATCGCCCACATCATGCCACGGGGCAAATCACGTTGTGGATTTTTGCATTCTTCGGCAGTGGTAGAGATGGCATCAAACCCGATATAAGCAAAGAAAACTGCTGATACTCCTTTGAGCACTCCCGCTGCGCCATTTGGTGCAAATGGATGCCAATTGTCGGTGTCAACATAAAATACACCTACGGCAATAACCAAAAGAATTACACATAATTTTACAACTACCATTAAATTACTGGCGTTTCGTGATTCTTTCATGCCACGATACACCAAGGCGGTAATGATAAAAATAATGGCCAAAGCAGGAATATCGGCTACAATGTGTAAAGGTCCTATTGTTGGCGCCGTAGTCCAAGCAGTATATGCAGCTTGTAAATTGGAACTCAAATTGTCAAAGGATTTTCCGCCCTGCATCAAGGCAGTGGCATCTTGGTATCCATTGGATGCAGTGAGGTAATCCATCTGAATCCAATGCGGCAAATGAATGCCTCCACTTTCTAATAATCCCGTAAAATAATCGCTCCATGAAATGGCAACGGTAATGTTTCCGATGGCATACTCCATGATCAAGGCCCAGCCAATAATCCAAGCAATAATTTCGCCAAAGGCCACATACGAATAGGTATAGGCGCTGCCCGAAACCGGCACCATTGAGGCAAATTCGGCATAAGCAAAGGCAGCAAATCCGCAGGCAATTGCTGTAAAAATGAATAAGAAAATTACAGCTGGTCCTCCGTCGGCACTCGCTTTTCCGATGGTACTAAAAATTCCGGCACCTACAATGGCGGCAATTCCAAAGGCGGTTAAATCACGCGTGGTGAGGTGTTTTCCCAAAGATTGGTGTCCGTCGGCTTCGTTTTTGGCCACTTGGTTTAAAATATCTTGAACTGATTTTTTTCTAAATAAATTGAAGAATGCCATAGTTATTATTTTAAAAAGTCAGCATGTACAGCTGTTTTACTTGTTTGTGTTGGAAAACAAATATAGTATTATTGGGTAGTAATTATGCTGTATTAATTTTATTGATGAAAGAATAGTAAAATATAATTAATTTCTATTCTAATTAGCGAAAGGCAAACCCTACATTTGCCCCAGTTTTAACTCAAACACTTTACCTTATGTCTTTAGTTGGAAAAAAATTCCCAAACATTACGGTTGACGCCATCTCTGAAATGGGAGACAACCTAAAAATCAACGTATTTGAACAAGCTGTTCAACACAAAAAGAAAGTGGTTTTGTTCTGGTACCCAAAAGATTTCACTTTTGTGTGTCCAACAGAATTACATGCCTTTCAAGCTGCATTACCTGAATTTGAAAAAAGAAACACACTTGTAATTGGTGCTTCTTGTGATACCAATGAGGTGCACTTTGCTTGGTTAAACACACCAAAAAACAATGGTGGAATTGAAGGCGTAACTTATCCACTACTTGCTGATACTACTCGAAATTTATCAACTGTTTTAGGTATTCTAGATATTGCTTCAAGTGAGTACAACGAAGAATTGGATACCGTAATTATTGAAGGATCAAACGTAACCTACCGTGCTACTTATCTAATTGACGAAGATGGCAAAATTTTCCACGAAAGTGTAAACGACATGCCATTGGGAAGAAATGTTCACGAATACCTTCGTTTAATTGATGCCTACACGCACGTGCAAACCAAAGGTGAAGTTTGTCCTGCCAACTGGGAAGAAGGAAAAGACGCCATGAGCGCCGACCGCAACAGTACTGCTTCATATTTGGCTTCTCATTAATAATAAATCAAGCGATAGTAAGTAAAATGCTGCTTACTATCGCTTTTTAAAAACCCTACTCCTATGTTCCAAGAATTAACCGCAGATACCTTAGCCGCAATTGTAGCCGAAAACCCAAAAGTTGTTGTTCAATTTTCAGCTTCCTGGTGTGGCAATTGCCGAATCATGAAACCAAAATTCAAAAAAATGGCTTCAGAAAACGAAAGCATTCCGTTTTTGGTTGTGGATGCCGAACAATTTCCAGAATCGAGAAAATTGGCCAAAGTTGACAATTTGCCCACTTTTGCCTCGTTTAAAGACGGCGCATTGGTTAACCAGACTCAAACCAATAAAACCGAAGTGCTTAC
>JBJOOG010000063.1:0-5864 GCA_046051465.1 Bacteroidota bacterium
CAACGCATTGGAACCGAAGAAGCGGTAGAAAATTGCGTGTCGGTATTTAACATCGAATCAGACGACGTAAAAGGCCGCATCATTGGTCGTGAAGGACGAAACATTCGTGCTTTGGAAGCGGCTACCGGTGTTGAAATCATTGTAGACGATACGCCGGAGGCAATCATCCTTTCTTGTTTTGATCCGGTGCGACGTGAAATTGCTCGATTGTCCCTACATAAATTAGTAACGGATGGTCGTATTCACCCTGCCCGTATTGAAGAAGTGGTAGCTAAAACATCCAAACAAATTGAAGACGAAATTATCGAAGTTGGTAAACGTACGGTAATTGATTTGGGTATTCACGGCTTGCATCCTGAACTGATTAAAGTAGTTGGTCGAATGAAATACCGTTCATCGTACGGACAAAACCTATTACAACACTCACGAGAAGTTTCGAAATTGTGTGGATTGATGGCTGCTGAATTGGGCTTGAATGTAAAACTAGCCAAACGCGCCGGATTATTACACGATATTGGAAAAGTGCCGGATACCGAAAGTGACTTACCACACGCTTTATTGGGAATGCAATGGGCCGAGAAATACGGCGAAAAAGAAGAAGTGTGCAACGCAATTGGAGCACACCACGACGAGATTGAAATGAAATCGTTGTTGTCGCCTATTATTCAGGTATGTGATGCTATATCGGGTGCACGTCCAGGCGCAAGACGTCAAGTGTTGGATTCTTATATTCAACGCTTGAAAGATCTAGAAGAAGTAGCGTATGGATTTGGCGGAGTAAAAAATGCCTATGCCATTCAAGCCGGTAGAGAGTTGCGTGTAATCGTGGAAAGTGAGAAAGTGTCTGATGATAACGCTGCAAGTTTATCATTTGAGATCTCGCAAAAAATTCAAACCGAAATGACCTATCCTGGTCAAGTAAAAGTTACGGTAATTCGGGAAACACGTGCGGTAAACATCGCCAAATAATTCTATAAAATACTATCCAAAAGACCCTTACTCAAAGGGTCTTTTTTTATTTAATTAAACTGGTAAAGTACGCCTAACGAAAATTGACTGATTTCGGATGCTTTGGCAAAAAGCAAGGCATAATGCGTATCCAATGAAAGTTTATCAGAGAGTTCATAGGAACCACCCAAGGTATAGCCAATATGCATATTTTCGGATTCTTCCGAATCTAAACTAATATCCAAAGCCGGACCACCAATTAAATAGACTTTTTCAGCCAAGGCAAATTTGGAACACAAAGGCACATACACGCTACTTTCTGAACCTCCCTCGGCACTTGCAAATGTTAAATTCACACTGGTTACAAAATGAATAAATTGGTATTGGATACCCGCATACAAACCAGTGGCTTTTATTGTATTGGCTTCTTCAAATGAAATGGATCTGTGCAAAACTCCACCACGTGCAGAGAAGGCATGATCTTGGGCTTGAACTATTGAAAACATCACGAGGGCTAAAAAAGAAAAAAGGAAGCGCATAATTATTGAATAAAATAAAGGCGCAAATATAAGGCAGAAACACCTCTACCCTAACCGATATTGGGGCTTTACTTTTCCTTATTTTCGAGGATGAAAAGCAGTTAACACTTTACTGAGGTGTGTTCGGTCAATGTGTACATAAATTTCGGTGGTGGTAATCGATTCGTGACCGAGCATGAGTTGAATGGAACGCAAATCGGCACCATTTTCTAACAGATGTGTGGCAAACGAATGACGAAGGGTATGCGGGCTTATGGTTTTATTTAGTTGGATGGCTTGAGCCAAGTCTTTAATAATCGTAAATACCATGGCGCGGGTGAGTTTTCGACCCCGACGATTTAAGAACAAGGTGTCTTCGTGGCCTTTTTGAATGGGCAAATGTGTGCGTTTTTGCTGGTAAAACTGTATGTATTTTTGGGTTAACGAACCAATGGGCACAAAGCGTTGCTTATTTCCTTTACCGGTTACCTTGATGAATTCTTCGTCAAAAAACAAATCGGATAGTTTGAGTTCAACCAATTCGGATACGCGCAAGCCACATCCGTAAAGCATTTCTAACATGGCGCGGTTGCGTTCTCCTTCGGGTTTGGATAAATCAATAGCCTGTATTAAGGCATCGATTTCATCTACTGCAAGCGTATCGGGTAATTTTCGACCAATCCGTGGCGCTTCTATGAGTTCCATGGGATTATCTGTACGGTAATCTTCAAATATTAAATAAGAAAAAAAACTTTTCAAGCCCGAAATGATGCGCGATTGCGAACGCGGGTTGACTTCTTTTGCCAGGGCATAGATAAATTGTTGCAGCTGCTCCTCTGTGATTTTTATTGGAGAAACCACTAGCTGATGTTGCTCCAAATAGGCCATTAAGCGCTCAATATCAAAAGTATAATTGTCAATGGTGTTCTTTGACAATCCCCGTTCGATGCGCAAATACGACTGAAAATGCTTGAGTAGCGAGTACCAATCCATAAACACAAAGAAACAGCTATTTATACCAAAAAAAAAGCCCCAATTAAGGGGCCCCTAACAAACATTATTTATGCTAACTAGAACTTGTAGCCTATTCCAAACAAAAGGTGATTTACTTTCACATCTCCAGTTAATCCGTAATCATATCGAGATTCAAGCAATAGATTATCTGATATTTCAAAATCACCACCAACGGCTAAATTAATTCGAGTTTTGTTTGTATCCTCTGAATCCATACTATAATACAAAGCAGGTCCAGCTAATATATTAAACTTGTCTGGCATCATAAACTTAACCAATACGGGAACACTCATATAATCAAATTTAACACCGTCTTTTGAAGCCGTATGGTAATTTAAACTTGGTTGTATATAAATTACATCTGATAATCCTAATTCTGCAAAACCACCAACATAAAACCCAGTGGCATTTAAAGAACTAGCCGTTGATTTGGCAGAAACCAAATCAATTCCACCTTTAATTCCATACTTCGTTTCTTGTGCATTTGCTACACCTATTGCTGTGATAGTCAATAAAGTAAAAATAATTTTTTTCATTTTTAATAGTATTAGTTAAACAAAATGAAACCCAATTCGTTTCAATTTTTCAAAAAAAATAAATATTGAAAATCATGTAAATACCCAGTAATGGGTATTTTTCTTATGTGTAAATTATTTGCTTAGGTTCTTTTATAAATAAAAAAAAGCCCCAATTAAGGGGCCCCTAACAAACATTATTTATGCTAACTAGAACTTGTAGCCTGTACCAATTAAAAAGTGACTCACTTTCAAATCTCCTGTTAAACCCATATCGTAACGAGGTTCCACAAAAAATTGATCCGTAATATCATAGGAAGCACCAATACCTAAATTAAATCGTGTTTTCTCGGTATCAGCAGAATCCATGCTGTAATATAATGTAGGGCCTGCCAATAAGTTTAATTTATCTGACAAATTATATTTAGCAATAGCCGGGATGCTTACATAATCAAACTTAACGCCATCTTTTGAAGCCGTGTGGTAATTCAATCCGGGTTGTAAAACAATTTTATCTGACATTTCAAATTCGGCAAAACCGCCAAAATAAAATCCCGACGCATTGTATGATCCTAATTCGGACTTAGCTGATACCATGTCGATACCCCCTTTAATTCCATATTTCATGTCTTGTGCACTGGCTATGCCAAATGCTGCAATTGCTAAAACTGTTAACGTAATTTTTTTCATGGTTAGTTTTTTTTAATTAATGAATTTGAAACCAAAACTTGATTTCGTTGATACAAATAGAATCATTTAATTTACCCGAGTAAATACCCATTAATAGGTAATTTTTGCACATTAAAGGTTTTGAATTACTTCTCAATTATATGGAATAACTCACTGTTTGATCAATTTATGTACAACAATACCAGTTTCATTTTTCAAGTACAAAACATAGGTTCCTTTTGCCAAAGCAGAAGTTTGTACAGTGGTTGAAGTTGATACCAATGAAATGCACTGCAGCAATTGCCCTTGCAAAGTATAGAGTTCGGCCACCGTGTTTTGGAAGTTAGCACTTGTTATTGTAAACTGCTCGCCTGCGGGGTTGGGATACAGACTAAAGCCCCTTTGTGCACTCACCTCTTCGGTGTCAAGTACTCCTCCTAATTTGCAAATAAAACTATCGTTTTGACCCGCTGATGTCATGTTGAATACAGCAGAATCAGGGTCAAAATCTACAGATGATGCAAAACGACCTGCTACATACAAGGTGCTGCCAATAACTTGAATTGATCGACCATCCTCGTAATTTGAAAATCCGCTCATTCCTCTTGTCCAAACAAAATTCCCATCAGCATCTATTTTCGACAAAAATATATCTCCTTGTGTTTCACCCGTTGTATAAACATTTCCAAAAACATCAACTGCAATCGCTTGTCCGAAATCAGCACCTAAATCCCCAAAATTTTTTGCCCATATTAGATTGCCTGATGTATCAAACTTGGTTATAAATACATCATAAAAACCAGCAGTTGTAAGATTGTATACCCCAATACCTGGATCAAAATCAATCATTTCTGAACTAAAATAGCCTGTCAAATACACATTTCCAGCATTGTCCAGTACTAATGAAGCGGCGCTGTCTACACCTGTACTTCCTATTTGCTTGGCCCATATAAAGTTACCACTAGCATTTAATTTGGATATAAATATATCTGATTCGTTGTTGGTAGCTGTTAACGAAAATACCCCTGTACTAGGATCAAAATCACAAGCTCCCGGACCATAAAATCCGCCGGTAGTAAATATATTTCCTAGTGTGTCTATAGCAATCGAAATTGAAATATCATTGCTTGTACCGCCTATTTTTTTTACCCAAACGTAATTTCCAGAAGCTGTTAATTTCAAAATGAACACATCTGCAAATCCAGCGCTAGCTATATTAACTACGCCGCTACCTGGATCAAAGTCTACTGTAAAATAAAAATACCCTGTTAAGAATATTTCTCCTGCGGTATTGGTAGTAATAGAAGTTCCACGATCTGAATTTGTTGATCCAATTTTTTTTGCCCATACATAGTTTCCACTGACATCAAATTTGGCAATAAACACATCTTCTTGCCCTGCAGAGGTCAAATTAACGGTTGCTGCACCCGGATCAAAATCAGCGGTAGAGGAAAACCAACCTGTAAGCACCAATTCATTCGTAGGGGTAATTGCAATAGAAAATCCCAAATCGCTACCTACTCCACCGATTCGTTTGGCCCACAATAAATTGCCAGAAGCATCTAATTTGGAAATAAAAATATCGTCAAGACCCGCAGCTGTTAGAGTAAAAATTCCAGGCCCTGGATCAAAGTCTGCAGTGCCCGAAAAAGAACCCGTGCTGTATACATTTCCGGCATTGTCTACCGCAATTGAATTGCAGTAATCATCACCTGTTCCGCCCTGTTGTTTGGCCCAAACCAAGTTTTGAGCCTGTGTATTTTGCATTTGTATAAGCAGAAATAGCCAGAGAAAGGCTAGTCGATGAACTGTATTGTTTTTCATTTGTTTCAGTTTGATTAGTTGACAAAAATTGAAGAATAACATTTAACCTAGTTGACTTGGTTGTAATCGAGCAAAAAAAAACTTGGATAAAAATTACCCAAGTTTTTAACTGCAAACCAATTCACTTAATTTGAGTACGTCCAGTGAGTAGAGTCGCCATTAGCATTGAGCGTACCTGTTTTGGTGGTAAGTACAGTACCATTTTTAATTACACGCAAGGTGAAACTGGAAGAAGATCCATTGGTACCACAGTCGCCATAGTAGTTCACCCAGTATTCGTACTGACCTGTTGGCGCTGTACCATTTACCCAATAGATATTTTCGTTTGGTCCGCTGGCGCAATTTCCACATAAGCAATCTACGTCTAATGTACCTT
>JBJOOG010000064.1:0-4715 GCA_046051465.1 Bacteroidota bacterium
CATGAGTGCAGCAAAAAATATCAATATCAACCTTAAAATTTGGCGCCAGAAAAACGCGAAATCAAAAGGGAAAATGGAAACATACAAATTAGACAATGTTTCTACTGCCAGTTCATTTTTAGAAATGTTGGATCAATTGAACGAACAATTGATCAACGAGCAAAAAGAACCCATTGCCTTTGACCACGATTGCCGCGAGGGAATTTGCGGGATGTGTTCGTTGTTTATAAACGGAAGAGCTCACGGACCAGACACCGGAATTACTACCTGTCAATTGCACATGCGTATGTTTAACGACGGCGATACCATTTATGTGGAGCCTTGGAGAAGCCGCGCTTTTCCGGTGGTGAAAGACTTAATGGTTGACCGAAGTGCATTTGATCGTATTCAACAAGCAGGAGGATTTGTATCGGTAAATACCTCTGGTAGAACCATTGATGCCAACGCCACACCCATTCCAAAAAACGATGCAGACAAAGCGTTTGAAGCGGCAGCTTGTATTGGATGTGGAGCTTGTGTAGCGACTTGCAAAAACGGATCAGCCATGCTATTTGTGGGCGCCAAAGTTTCTCAATATGCATTGTTGCCTCAAGGAAAAGTAGAAGCTACTAACCGCGTGTTAAACATGGTGCGCCAAATGGACGAAGAAGGATTTGGAAACTGTACCAATACCGGTGCTTGCGAAATTGAATGTCCAAAAGGAATTTCTTTAGAAAACATTGCCCGCATGAACCGCGAGTACTTGAAAGCCAGCATCATCTAATACACTAGAATTTAATTCTATGAATATAAAAACGTGTCCTCAACCGGATGCGTTTTTTTATGCTATACAAAATCAAGTATATTTACGGGAGTATTTGATTGCCCAACTATGAAAAACAAGCTTAGTTTATTGCTTTTTCTGCTCTGCTTTATGCAATGGGCTTTTGCGCAACAATTCACGGTAATGACGTATAACATTCGATTGGATGTTGCTTCAGATGCCGACAACGATTGGAACCACCGCAAATCTTTTTTAACCGATCAATTGGCCTATTACGCACCCGATATTTTTGGGATTCAAGAAGCCCTTCCGCATCAGGTGGTAGACATCCAATTGGCTTTGCCAGCATACAAACACATTGGCATTGGCAGAGAAGGCGAAAACCAAGGGGAGGCGTCGTCTATTTTTTATCAGTCCAAGCAGTATGCGGTGCAAAATGAAACTACCTTTTGGCTGTCGCCAACGCCCGATGTTATGACCAAAGGCTGGGACGCTGCCTGCTTGCGCGTGTGCACGTTTGGATTGTTTACGCAACTAAAAACCGGAAAGCAATTTTGGGTGTTTAACACGCACCTGGATCATATGGGCGATGAGGCAAAAACCAATGGACTACAGTTGATTTTGGCTAAAATCAAAGCCGTAAACACTCAGAATTATCCAGTAATTTTCATGGGTGATTTTAATTCGACCCCCAACCATTTGCGCATTCAAAACTTGAAAAACAGCTTGAATGACACTAGAGATTATTCTGAAACAAAACCATTTGGTCCTTCGGGCACCTTTAATGGATTTGCCCACAACAAGCCCGTGACTGATTTAATTGATTATGTTTTTGTGTCGAAATCGGGAATTGACGTAAAAAAATACACCGTATTGAGTGACGCCATCAACATGCATTATCCTTCTGATCACTTGCCGGTTTTTGTGCACTTGGAACTAAAATAATACGCTTAGCACTATGAAAAAAAGTTTGAACGCACTCGCGCTTTTGGCATTTGCTTTTTCGGGCATTGCGCAATCGCTTAGCCAATATGTAAATCCCTTTATCGGAACGGGCGGACACGGCCACACTTTTCCCGGCGCAACGACGCCCTTTGGCATGGTGCAATTATCGCCCGACACCCGCATTGATGGCAGCTGGGACGGTTGTTCGGGCTACCATTATTCGGATTCGGTCATCTACGGATTTTCGCACACCCACCTCAATGGTACGGGCTGTTCCGATTTTGGCGATATCATGCTCATGCCTACTATGGGCGAACCTTCGTTGGATAATAAAGTGTATGCATCCAATTTTTCACATGCCAATGAACAAGCGTCGGCGGGCTATTATGCCGTGAAACTTGACAAGCACAACATCGACGTGAGATTAACTTCTTCCACTCGAGTTGGGTTTCATGAATATACCTTCAACCAAGACGGTCAAGCCAATATTATTCTCGATTTAAACCACCGCGACAAACTACTGCAAGGCGTAATTCGGATTCTCGATGACAATAGCATCGAAGTGCTGCGTAGAAGTGAAGCCTGGGCCAAAGACCAATATGTTTATGCCCGAATTGAATTTAACCAACCCATGCTCATTTCTAACTACACCGCCGATTCCCGCTCTAATCAAAACGAATACTACGGCTCGAAAGTAGCCATGAGTTTCTCCAAACAAGTGCATAAAGGCGAAAAAATCCTAATGAAAGTCTCACTTTCACCCACTAGTTTTGATGGGGCAAAGCTTAACAGTACTGAAATTAAGGGGTGGGATTTTAAAAAAGTTCAGCAAGCTGCTGTCGCGCTTTGGGACAGCGAATTAGCCAAAATTGCTGTGAATACCAATAACAAAGACAAATCCACCATTTTCTACACCGCCTTATACCACACAATGATGCAACCCAATATTGCCCAAGATCTCGACGGCAGTTACCGCGGCAGGGACAACAACCTTCACCGTGCCGAGGGCTTTACCTACTATTCGGTATTTTCGCTGTGGGATACCTTTCGAGCTGCGCATCCTTTATATACTTTGATTGACAAAAAACGTACCGCCGACTTTATCAATACCTTTTTGGCCCAATACGAACAAGGCGGCCGCTTGCCTGTTTGGGAGTTGGCCTCGAATGAAACAGATTGTATGATTGGTTACCACTCCGTTTCAGTTATTGCCGATGCCATGGCCAAAGGCATTACAGGCTTTGATTATGAAAAAGCATTTGCTGCGGCCAAACATTCGGCCATGTTGGATCATTTGGGATTGGAAGCCTACAAAAAACAAGGATTTATCTCGATGGATGACGAACACGAAAGTGTATCCAAAACCCTCGAATATGCTTATGATGATTGGTGTATCGCCCAAATGGCACTGATACTAAACAAAAAAGAGGACTATGACTATTTCATGAAACGGTCTCAAAGTTGGAAGAACGTGTTTGACAATACATTGGGGTTCATGCGCCCCAAGAAAAACGGAGGCTGGGATAAGCCATTTGAGCCTCGCGAAATCAACAATAATTTTACCGAAGGCAACAGCTGGCAGTATTCGTTTTTTGTCCCTCAAGATATTGACGGCATGATACAAGCTTATGGTGGCCGTGCTAAATTTGAAGCCAAATTGGATGAACTATTCAACAGCGAATCTAAAACTACCGGCAGAGAACAAGCCGATGTAACTGGATTAATTGGGCAATACGCCCACGGCAACGAGCCCAGTCACCACATGGCTTATTTGTATAATTATGTAGGCAAGCCCGAAAAAACCGCACAGAAAGTGACGTACATTTTGGATAACTTTTATAAAAACGAACCCGACGGGTTAATCGGAAATGAAGATTGCGGACAAATGAGTGCCTGGTATGTGTTGAGTGCGATGGGGATTTATGCGGTTACACCGGGTAATCCAGAGTGGACTAGTACTAAACCCTATTTTGAACGAATTAAGGTAAATTTTGAAGACAGAAATCCCGAGGAAATCAGTGCTACGAGCACAGGTGAATACAAAAAATATTTTGGACTTAAGCCTGAGAAAAGAACATACGGATTTGCACATCAATTACTAACTCCAGTCCCCGTAATTCAAGCGTCGAGCAAATCATTTACCGATAGTTTGAAGGTTGAATTAGAGTCACAAAACCCAACAGATGAAATCTATTATTCCATAACCACAAAGGATGAACCAAAAATTGTAGGCGTGTCATTCCTGTATACCCAACCGCTTACCATTTCAAAAACGTCGACGATTAAAGCATTTTCTAAAAACAAATCCAATCAAAGCGCTACGGTTGAAGCTCATTTCTTTAAAAAGCCAAATAACTACAGCATAAACATCAAATCGAAATATAATCCACAATACCATGCCGGTGGTCCAGAAGGCCTTGTAGACGGAATATTGGGTTCCGAAAATTGGCGAAAAGGCGACTGGCAAGGCTACCAATCACAAGATTTTGAAGCGACGATTGATTTGCAACAACCCAAAACGATTACCCAAATCAGCGCGCGCTTTTTACAAGACATGCGCTCTTGGATTTTGATGCCTACCAAGGTTGATTATTTGATTTCGGAGGACAACGAGCATTTTAGTTTGTTTAGAACGGTTGAAAATTCACTCGATCCGCAAACCGAAGCCACTACGATTTTGAGTTTCACCGGCACACAGTTTCCGGGAATGCAAGCCCGTTATGTAAAAGTGGTGGCACACAATTTTGGGGTTTTACCCAGTTGGCACCAAGGGGCAGGTGGGGACGCCTTTATTTTTATTGATGAAATTCAAATTGATTAAGCCGCCATGCAACCTGAAACATTAAAAATCGCTTGGATTCAAACCGATTTGGAGTGGGAAAATCCAGCTGTAAATCGGCAACGGATGGGCCAAAAAATAGCCGAAATCACTACGGCTGTTGATCTGATTGTACTGCCCGAACTATTTACCACAGGTTTTACGATGAACGCCCAAGCGGTAGCTGAA
>JBJOOG010000065.1:0-11429 GCA_046051465.1 Bacteroidota bacterium
ACGGTGAATTTGCATTTGCTGATGGTGTCGTTTTATCAGCCTACGGCCACACGCTATAAAATCATTTGCGAAGAAAAAGCCTTTCCGTCTGATCAATACATGATCCAAAGTCAAATCCAGTTTCACGGCTATGATTCCAAAACAGCCTTGGTTGAAATTAAGCGCCGCGAGGGCGAACACAACATTCGTTTGGAAGATGTGTTGGAGGTGATTCGTCAAGAAGGTGAGTCTGTGGCTTTGGTCTTGATTGGTGGTGTAAATTACTATACCGGTCAGGTGTTTGACATGAAAACCATTACCCAAGTGAGCCACGAAGTGGGAGCCAAAGTAGGTTGGGATTTGGCACATGCCGCCGGAAATATCGAAATGAAGTTGCACGACTGGCAGGTTGATTTTGCCGCCTGGTGCAGTTACAAGTACATGAATTCTGGGCCCGGAAATGCATCGGGTTGTTTTATTCACGAGAAACACCATAGCGATTCCAATTTACCTCGTTTTGCAGGTTGGTGGGGACACAACAAAGAACGCCGATTTAAAATGGAACCGCAATTTGATCCGGTTCAAGGGGCCGAAGGCTGGCAAATCAGCAACTTGCCCATCTTATCTTTAGCGCCTTATTTGGCCTCGGTTCATTTGTTTGACGAAGTGGGCATGCCCGCTTTGGTGGCCAAACGCGATAAGATTACCAGTTATTTAGAATTTATATTGGCCGAAATTAGCCGTGAAGTGCAGGGTGCTTTTGAGGTGATTACTCCTTCAAATCCGCTAGAACGCGCTTCTCAACTTTCGGTTTTCTTGCACGGCGAAGGCCGACGATTATTTGATTATTTGATGCAAAACGGCGTAATAACCGATTGGCGCGAACCCAACGTAATTCGTTTGGCGCCCGTGCCTTTGTATACCTCATACGAAGATATGTACCAATTTGGGCAAGTATTGAAAGCTGGAATTGTTGCCAAATAAACATTTCATATGGCACTAAAACGAATGGGTTCTTGGAAAAAACGCTACAAGTTTTTGCTTGTATTGGGCGTTTTGTTACTCAGTATAAGTGTGGCTGCCTTTGCTTATGTTCAACTGGCCAAACCAACATACGAAGGCAAGTTAGCCATTCATGAAATTCAAAAAGAAACGGCTGTTTATTTTGACGAGTATGGCATTCCACACATTTATGCCGAAACCGAAGCCGATGCCATGGTGGCCTTGGGTTATGTGCATGCGCAAGATCGGTTGTGGCAAATGGAACTCATGCGCCGCATTGCTCCGGGACGATTGTCAGAAATTTTTGGGTCTAAATTGCTCAAAACCGACCGTTTTTTTGCGGGCATTGGAATCGATGAAAATTCAGAACAAGCCGTTGCCAAACTCGATAAAAATAGTGTCAGTTACCAATTGGCACAAGCCTATTTGAAAGGAATCAATCGCTACATTGCCGAAGGAACTACGCCAGTCGAGTTTCATTTGTTGGGTATCGAAAAAAAACCGTTTACCCTGAAAGACGTGCACAATGTGCTGGGATTCATGTCGTTTAGCTTTGCCATGGCGCACAAAACAGATCCACTTTTGACACACATTCGCGATCGTTGGGGCGCAGCTTATTTGGCCGATTTTGGAGTAGAAGGCCAATGGAATACCGTGCAACTTAAAAGCGCCAAAACGCCAGCCATCGATTATACTCCCATATCCACGGCCTTGGCCCAATTGCTCGAATCAAGCCCTGTTTCGCCTTTTATTGGTAGCAACAGTTGGGTAATCGGAGCAGCCAAAACACAAAATAAGCAGGTGATTTTTGCCAACGATCCACACATTGGGTTTTCGCAACCGGGCACCTGGTATGAGGCGCATATTGTTACACCACAACACGAAATGTATGGCTGTTATATTGCAGGAGTACCCTATCCATTGTTGGGACACAACCGTAACTATGCCTATGGTTTAACCATGTTTGAAAATGACGATGTTGATTTTTATGCCGAGAAAACCAATCCCGACAATGCGTCTCAATACCAAACCAAATCGGGTTATGCCCCATTTTCGAAAAAGACCAAAAGAATTATAGTAAAAGACAGTGCGTCGGTTTCAATTTCGCTCAAATCGAGTGTACATGGCCCAATTATAAATGAACTAATAGAGGGTGTAGACAGCAAGCAACCCGTAGCCATGTCTTGGGTTTATTTGCAGCAGCCAAATCCATTAATTGAGGCGGTTTATCGTTTGTCGCATGCACAAAATGTATCTGAATTTCACCAAAGCGTGGGTTTAATTGCCGCCCCTGGATTGAATGTGATGTATGGCGATAACTCAGGAAATATTGGTTGGTTTGCGTCGGGCAAATTATACAAACACAAAAACAAAGTGAACACAAACTTTATTTTGGATGGGGCAAATGGAAAAGACGATCAGTTGGAGTACTTGCCTTTTTCTAAAAATCCGTCGGCTCAAAATCCAGCATGGAATTATGTGTATTCGTCCAACAATCAACCCGAACCGATTGAAGGTTTTTTATATCCGGGTTATTATTTGCCCAAAGACCGCGCCCAGCGCATTACCCAATTGCTCGACTCCAAACACAATTGGAACAAGCAAGCTGTGAGCGAGATGATAATGGACAATACCTCGGCAGCATCTCCATCGGTTACACGTGTACTGCTTAGTCAGCTGGAAAACACAAGGTGTACTGCACTAGAAAAAGAGGCCTTGGCCATTTTAAAAAACTGGAAGGGGAGTAGTGAAATTGCGGATATTGCCCCAAGTATTTATTACAAATGGCTTACCCATTATTTACAAAACACCTTTGAAGACGAGTTGGGTAAAACTCGTTTTACGGGTTTTTTGACGACCCATATTGTAAAACAACTAATGGAGCCACAACTGGCAAATAAGTTGTCGCCTTGGTGGGATAATGTACATACACCTGCCAAAGAAACGCGCGAGCAAATTCTTAGTCTTTCTTTTCATCAAGCCATTCAGGATTTAGAAAAGCAATTTGGCAACAAAACAACAGACTGGACTTGGGGAAAAGTACACCAAGTAACGTTTGAGCACCCTATCGGTAAAGTAGCGGTATTGAGTAAGTTGTTTAATGTGGGTCCGTTCCCAGTGGCGGGAGCCAGTGAAGTGATCAATAATTTGTTGTTTGTGCTTGAAATTCAACCGGTGTTTCAAGTTAAGGCGGGGCCTTCAACCCGACGCGTAATTGATTTTTCAGATATCGAAAACGCCTGGAGTATCTTGCCTACGGGCCAATCGGGCAATCCATTTAGCCCGCATTATGACGATCAAACACCCTTGTATGTGCAGGGCAAATTTCGTAAAATGAAAATGAATGCTGCCGATATAAAAAAATCGAGCACTTTACTGCTACTGAAACCTGTTGATTAAGGGTTTTACTTCACCAAATAAAGGTAGACTGAAACCTAGTTGTGCAAAAAAAAAGTAAATTTGCCCAACTTTTTAGATTTTCCACATGCAAACCCCAAAAAAAATCGCCGTTGTAGGTTCTGGATTAGTAGGTTCCTTACTGGCTATTTATCTTAAAAAAGCCGGACATTCGGTACACGTTTTTGACCGAAGTCCCGACATTCGAAAGGTGGCATTTTCTGGACGATCAATTAATTTAGTGATGTCTACTCGCGGATGGAAAACCCTTGAAGACATTGGGCTGGATTCTGCCATTCGTGCCATAGGTATACCCGTAGATAAACGCGCGATTCACTTGGGTGAAAACGAAGTGAATTTCCAATATTACGGCAATGACGGCGAAGCCATATTCTCGTTGTCAAGAGGTGTGCTCAACAGAAAAATGATAGATTTAGCTGAAGATGCGGGTGTTGAATTCTTTTTTGAGCAGAAAATATGGGATGTCACTCTGGCCAATGCCACACTACACATAGGTGAAACCGAACGTGGGGCTTGGGAAGAATTAAAATTTGATATGGTTTTTGGGTCGGACGGTGCCTTTTCTCGGGTGCGTCACCGCATGCAACGCCAAAGCATGTTTAATTATTCGCAAGAATTTTTGTCCTTGGGCTACAAAGAATTGCACATACCCGCCAATGCCGATGGCTCACATAAAATAGACAAGAACTCTTTGCACATATGGCCTCGCGGTAACTTTATGCTCATGGCTTTGGCCAATTTAGACGGTAGTTTTACCTGTACCTTGTTTATGCCACACAAAGGAGAAAACTCGTTTGAATCTTTGCAAGACACCCCCACTTTAGAAGCCTTTTTTGCTAATCATTTTCCAGATACAGCAGCCGTTATTCCCGATTTAGTTCAGGATTTTTTCAAAAATCCAACCAGCGCCTTGGTAACCATGAAATGTTATCCTTGGACTTTTGAAGATAAAGTGGCCTTAATTGGCGATGCCTGTCATGCGATTGTACCGTTTTATGGTCATGGCATGAATGCTGGTTTTGAAGACATTACGGTTTTACATCAAATGATGCTAAAATATGGAGACAACTGGGAACAGATATTTACCGCCTACGAACAAGCGCGTAAACCCAATGCAGACGCAATTGCTGAGTTGTCTTACCGTAATTTTATGGAGATGAGTTCTCAAACCGCAGACCACGCATTTATTTTACAAAAGAAAATTGAGAAGTGGTTTTCTGACAAACACCCCGACAAATGGATGCCCTTGTACAGTAGGGTGACGTTTAGTTTGCAGCCGTATGCTGAAGCGCTTGCTTTTGGCAATCAACAAAACGAAATTATGAAACAAGTTATGCAAATGAATGACTTGGAAAGCAAATGGAATTCTCCAGATGTTGAAGCTAAAATATTATCACTTTTAGCCAAAAACTAACCATTGTTTGACTATTATTTCTTCGGAATTTTAGGAAAGGCACAATTTCATATTATTAAAACGTTATAGAAATGTAATTCAAATGGTATTTGAATACCTTTAAACTGGTGTTAACGCTTGTTTTTATTGGGTTTTTAACAAATTTTCAATTAAATTAAAAAAAGTTTTTTTATTAAAACTAAACCTATAAATTTGCTCACATTCAAATTAAATACAACTAAAATTATAATTAAAACTATTAAAAATTAAAAAAATGGCAAACGTTAAAAAAGAAAGTAGTACAAACGCTGGAGGCATGTTTTCAGGAATCGTAATCGTAGCATGTATATTTGTAGGCTGGATTATCTGGAATTTTATCATGGGTAATGGTTCTAACTTTGAAGGTGGTGTTAACACAGGTCATCCACTACCAGGTAATTACCTTGCAATGGTTTACAAAGGAGGTCCAATTGTACCTGTTTTGATGGGATTGCTTTTGATGGTAATCGTATTTTCATTTGAGCGTTATATGGTAATCACTAAAGCTGCCGGTACTGCCAATTTGGATAAATTCATGAAAGCAGTACAAGCAAGTGTTGTAAAAGGTGATATTGATGGAGCTTTAGCTGCATGTGACAAACAAAAAGGATCGGTTGCTAATGCTATTAAATCAGCTTTGATTAAATTCCAAGAAGTGAGAAAAGAAGGTTTTGATAGCCAAGCTGCAGCTGAAACCATTCACAAAGAAATTGAAGAAGCTACCTCATTAGAAATGCCAATGTTGGAGAAAAACTTAACTATTTTATCTACTTTGGTTTCTTTGGGAACACTAGCTGGATTGTTAGGAACTGTAACAGGTATGATTAAAGCATTTGGTGCATTGGCTAGCGCAGGAACTCCTGACCAAGCGATGTTGGCAAATGGTATTTCTGAAGCCTTGATCAATACTGCTACTGGAATTTCTACTTCAGCTTTAGCGATTGTTACTTACAACTTGTTTACTTCTAAAATTGATACATTAACGTACTCAATTGACGAGGCCGGTAATACAATCGTAAACACTTACAGACACTTTAGAGGGACACAAAAATAATTAGCTACTTAGTTTTACTTTCGTTAAACTAAATCACTTTATTAATTTAAAAATAAAAGTATATGGCTAATGCAAAAATGTCTAAAAAGGCGGCGTCTATTGATATGACGGCAATGTGTGATGTGGCTTTCTTGTTGTTGACGTTCTTTATTTTGACCGCAACAGCAAAGCAACAAGAACCTTTGCCAGTTGATACGCCAGCCTCTACAGTTCAAACCAAGTTGCCAGAAACAGATTTGGCCACCATTACTGTAGGAAAAGGAAAAATATTTTTTGATTTGAAAGGAAGAGAAGTTCGTAAAAGAACCTTGGAATTGATGGGACAAAAATATGGTGTTGAATTTACTGAAGATGAAGCCAACCGATTTGCTTTGATGGAAGGTTTTGGTGTACCCATTCAAGATTTGAAAACAATAATTGGAATGACAAGTACAGAGCGAAACAAACCTGGAGTACAAGCAGGCGTTCCTAAGGATTCGTTGGATAATCAGTTGAAAGAGTGGATCTACAACTCACGCATTTCAAACATAGAAATTAACGATAAAGAATTGCAAATCGCGATAAAAGGTGATGCAAAAGAACAGTATCCAGAAATCAAAAAAATTATGGATATTCTACAAGACCAAAAAATCAACAGTTTTAATTTGGTAACTGGTCTTCGCGGTAAAGATTTTTAATATAACACATAACAGACAATGGCTGAATTAAATACTGGCGACAGCGGCAGCAGCAAAGGGGGTAAAGTAAGAAGTAAAAAACAAAACTCCAAAGTAGACTTAACGGCTATGGTGGATTTGGCTTTCTTGCTTATTACATTCTTTATGCTAACGACTTCGTTATCGAAGCCCCAATCTATGGATTTGGGATTGCCAGACAAAGACGATGATCCAACAAAAAATAAAGACATCAAAGTGGACGAAAATCGAACACTTACTGTTTTGTTGGGAGCAGACAATAAAGTAAAGTACTATGTAGGCTTGTTGGCAAATCCTATTGAGGGTCCAAAAGAAACTACATATGGCAAAGAGGGAATCCGAAAAGTTCTTTTGACAAGAAAGAAAAAAGTATTGGAATACACCCGTACAGATAAGAAAGGTTTGATTGTTATCATTAAACCGAGTAAAAAATCAAATTACCGCAATTTGATAGATATTTTAGACGAGATGGCTATTGCAGACGTTCCAACGTATGCGATAGTTGATATTGATCCTTCAGAGGTTAAAGTATTGGAAGGTGCAAATCCAACGCCACCAACTCCTTAATTTGACAATCTAATTATTAAAAAATAGAACACATGAAATTAGATTTATTAAAAAACGAATGGCTTGATATCGTATTCGAAGGACGTAACAAAAGTTATGGTGCGTATGAATTGAGAAAGTCTGATACCAAAACAACTACACGTGCTTTGGTGCTTGGAGCTGTTATATTTTCTTTTTTAGTGAGTATTCCATTATTGGCATCCTTAATACCAGAATCGTCGGATGATGATATGAACATGGACAAGAAAATTGTTACAGTTAAATTACCACCTAAAGAAAAACCAAAAGAAAATCTTCCACCACCACCGCCACCGCCACCTAAAGTTGATCAAGTAAAATTTGTGAAACCGGTAGTTGCAAAGGCTGAAGAAGTAGTTGAAGAACCACCCAAAATTAAAGAGATTGTTGATAAAAAATTAGGGGCAGAAACCATCAAAGGTGATCCTGATGCCGAATTAACAGTTGAGCCCGTGGGTAATGGTGATGTTGTAGAAGAAGACAACAGCATTTACAACACCGCAGGTATTGAGGTAAAACCAGACTTCCCAGGTGGAATGGAGAAATTTTACAAGTTTGTTGGTAAAAACTACCAAGTTCCTGAAGAAGAAGGATTAAAAGGAAAAGTATTTGTTTCTTTTGTAGTAGAGAAAGACGGTTCCTTAACTGATATCAAAGTAATCCGTGACATTGGATACGGTACAGGGAAAGAAGCTATACGTGTATTGAAATCTTGTCCAAAATGGAATCCTGGAGAACAAAATGGAAAGAAAGTAAGGGTATTGTATTCCTTACCAATTAACATTCAATCTGCTGAATAATGAAAGAAAATTTCTTTCAGAACTATCAAAAGAAATCGCTTAAAGAGCGATTTCTTTTTGTTATAGGCATGTGCTTCTTTCTGCTTTATTTGGTATTGGGCTTGCTGATTATTTTTTGGAAGGAACTTCCCTTAGCCATGTCGGGCAATTTTAGATTGCTATTTGGCGTTGTATTAATTGTATACGCCTTGCTTCGCTTTGTCCGTTTTTTTAATACCAATACAGATTCCTAAAATATGTGCACACGAATAATTCCATTGTTTGTTTTTTACTTTTTGAGTTCCTGTAATTTTTGGAATAAATCAGAAAAAGAAACCATAATTGAAGGGCAAACTACTGTTTTGGTTGATGAAACTTTGTTGCCTATCATAGAAGCACAAACCCAAATTTTTGAAGACAAGTACCCTGCTAAAATACGAATTCAAAGCGAGTCAGAAGCTGAAGCCATTCAAGCATTGTATCAAAAGGACACGCGTGTAGCTGTGTTGGCCCGGGAATTAAGTAAATCTGAAATAGCTGGTTTTGAACAAAAAAAGATATTTCCAAAAACCACACCAATTGCTAAAGACGCCATTGCGTTAATTACTCAAAAAACACAGCAAGACACCTTGATTCAATTGGATGAAGTAATTAATATGGTAAAGGGATTACCAAGTCAAAAATATGATGGGTTGGTGTTTGATAATCCCAATTCCAGTACTGCAAGATACCTAATGGAATTGGCTCATGTAACCGCTTTACCTTCCAAAGGAGTTTATTCTTTTGCAACCAATGAAGAGGTTGTTAAATATATTGCCAAAAACAAACGAATGCTTGGAGTTATTGGAATAAATTATATTTTTGATCCCTCAAATGCGTTGGCTGAAACGGCACAACAAATTGCTGTTTTGAGCGTTAGTAAATCAAATGAATCGCAGTACTATAGCCCAACACAAAATAACATAGCCGAAGGCATCTATCCGCTAACAAGAACATTGTATATAGTGAATTGTCAAGGGTATTCAGGATTAGGAATGGGATTTGCTTCATTTGTTGCTGGTGAAATAGGACAAAGAATAGTACTTAAATCAGGACTTGTGCCTGTAAAAATGCCTTCAAGAAAAATTATTACAAGAAAAACAATTGATAAAGAAATAAAGTAAATCGTATACACCATGAACAAAGTAAGTCTATTTAGTTTTGTTTTTTTCTCGATTTCCATACTAGGAAATGCTCAAGATATAGATCAAGCGAGTAAGGCCATTGATGCCGAAAAGTTTGACGAAGCCAAAACGATTTTGAAATCGGTGTTAAAACTCAAGCCGGGTAACGGAAAAGCAATGTTTTTGTTGGGAAATGTATACATCAATCAAAATCAAGAAGATTCTGCTAGAGTAACATTTGACAAAGGACTATTGGCACCTGAAATGGCTCGATTCAATTATATTGGTTTGGGTCAGTTGGATTTAAATTACAATAATTTAGCTGCAGCACAAGCCAATTTTTCCATGGCTACTAAAGATTTAAAGAGAAAAGATTTTGAAGAGTGGGTATATGTAGCCAGAGCCTACATGAATGCCGACAGACCCGATTACAATGAAGCCCTTAAAGCTTTGACAAAAGCCAAAGAGATAAACAGTTCGGATCCTTCTACTTTGTTGGCTTTAGGAGACGCTTATTATGGCCTAAAAAATCAAAATGATGCCTACAAATCGTATCGCGATGCTTTTAATGCCGATGGCTCACTTATTCGTGCCAAAGTACAATTAGGAGTATTGTTAAAAGGCGCAAAGGCCTATACCGAGGCTGTAAAAGCATATGATGATGTGTTATTGACCAATCCCAATTACGGACCGGTGTATCGCGAGTTGGCTGAGACCTATTATTTCTGGGCTAAAAACGAACCAAAAAATTACAACGCATACATTCGTAAGGCATTAACGTATTATGAAAATTACATGAAACTTACAGATTATTCACTGGCTTCTCGTATGCGTCATGCTGATTTCTTGATTTTGGCTAAAGACTACAAAGCGCTTGAAATTGAAGCCAATGCGATGAAAGCATTAGACAAAGTAAATCCGAGAATTCTACGTTATTTGGGTTACTCCGCGTTTGAAAATGGTAATACTGAACTTGCTCAAAAATCCATTCAAGACTTTTTAGCCAATCCGAATAATAAAAACATACCCCGCGATTTTGTGTATTTGGGATTTATCAACCTAAAATTATCATACAACACAACGACCAAAACAATTGATAAAGCCTTGTTTGATTCGGGTGTGGCAAACATCAAAAAAGCGATAGGACTTGATATCAATATGACAAATGATTTGAGCGAAGTTGGAAAAAAATTCTATGAGCAAAAATTATTTAAACAAGCGGCTGCAATCTATGAAATTGCCATAACCAATCCAGATTCTAAGAATTATTTGTTGGATAATTTCTATTTAGGTAATTCGTTATACTATGAAAATACCCGTAAAGACGTAGAAAACCCAGATCCTATTGATTTACAAAAAGCAGACGCTGCTTTTGGTCGTGTAATTGATGCTTCTCCTACCACACAAGACGCCTACATCTTTAGAGCAAGAACGAATCGATTGTTAGAGAATGAGGAGTTGATCATCAAGTATTATGAAGATTACATTCGTGTAGTAACCGAAAAAGGGGCAGAGGAAGTAACCAAAAACAAAACTAAATTCATCGAAAGCTACAACAACATTGCTGCGAGCTATGCCAATACCGACAAAGCAAAAGCCATAGAGTATTTTAATAAAACCTTGGCTTTAGATCCTGCCAATGCTTATGCCGCTCAATCAATTGAGTCATTAAAATAGTTAATTTGAAATATAAAATAGAAAACCGACAGGAAACTGTCGGTTTTTTTATGGTTTGCTATTTGCAGAAAAGTGGGAAGTTAGAAGTAGGAAGTTAGAAGTTTTGATTCAGATTAAGAAGTGGTTTATTTAGAACAAAAACACGGAAGATTTAATTTTAAAAATTCCAATGAGGAATCCCGAAGCTTCGGGATCAAATTCCAATTTACAAGCCTTCGGCACTATTTTTTTTCGCAAAATAGATTTACATAATTGTAGAAAAAACACAATTTTTTTAATTTTTTCAAATTCCATTTTAAAGCCATAACCTTAAAAATGATTTTTTTTGAGTCTTCGCGTCTTTGCGAGAGTTGAAGTGCTACGTTCCAAAGCCAAGAGCTTTGAGACTACTATTTTCACAACTCAGAATTATAAAACTTTATTAACAAACAAAGTTTCTAATTCTTAGCTGTTAAACAAAACATACGTGTATTCGTGGCAAAAAATCAAGTTGTCAGTCTCACATCTTTTTGTCTCTCATCTATACAAAAAAAAGGCCACCCGAAGGCAGCCTTTAAAAAGTAAGTGTTGTTTACCATTACTTTTTAATAACGCGTATGGTTTTTATTTCAGCACCTTGTTGTACTACGATTGTGTACATACCGG
>JBJOOG010000066.1:0-4341 GCA_046051465.1 Bacteroidota bacterium
CAGTTGTTCTTAGTATGTTTTGAAAATCTTCCCACTTTCCTCTTAACAGCCGTTCTTAGTATACTTTCCTAATTAATAATTATTCATTTTTCATTATTAATTCACCTTCCTCGCTTCCAACTTCCAACTCTAAACCTAAAGCAGTTCTTAGTATACTTCTACCCATTCAACTTTTGACTTTCGACTTTCGACTTTATAACTTTCGACTTATATTTCTATTTTTGCCCCAAATTTAACTACTGCACTCATGAAATACGGACTACTACTTTTGAGCATTTTACTCGCCTCTTGCGGAAAACACCAAGACCAAAAACTAGATTTAAACAACCTAAAATGGGTTGACCTAACTTATAGCTTTGACAGCACTACTTTATATTGGCCCAACAACCTAACCAAATTTGTTCACCATACTGATGCCGAAGGATTAACTCCGCTTGGGTACTATTATTCTTCATACTCGATTTGTACCCCCGAACACGGCGGAACGCATTTGGATGCGCCAAAACATTTTGCTCAAAATAAATTAGCTGTAGATCAATTGCCTTTAAGTAGTATTACCGGAAATGCTGTGGTGATTGATGTGTCTAAAAATGCATTGGCCAACCGAGATTACCTAATTAGCATTGCTGATATTGAAAATTGGGAAAAGGAACATGGAAAAATAGATGCAAACACCATCCTATTATTTAAAACCGGATATGGACAATTTTACCCCAACCGCAAAGATTATTTTGGTTCCCCAAAAACAGGAATTGAGGCCATAGCGGAGTTGCATTTCCCGGGTATAGATCCCAAAACAGCTAACTGGATGGTAAAGGAAAGACGCGTGAAAGCAGTGGGCTTAGATACGCCAAGCTTGGATTACGGGCAGTCGAAAGACTTTGAAGCGCATCGTATTTTATTGGGTCACAATATTCCTGGTTTTGAAAATGTAGCTCATTTAGACAAGCTGCCCGCTACGGGTATCTATGTGGTGGCACTTCCCATGAAAATTGGGCAAGGCAGTGGTGGTCCTTTGCGCATTATTGCAGCAGTGATTGATTAATTTTAGTTAAAGCTAATCTCCTTATGCAATTCGTTTGGCTTTTAGTTTATAAACAAACGCATACAAACCCAAGGCCAAAATAGCGCCAAAAGTATTGCGCAGTTGGTCATCTATACTTGCGCTTCTGCCTTCAACAAAAAATTTCTGTACAAACTCTAATACAGCTCCTGCAACAAAGCTAGCCGCAAAAGCTATCCAATATTGCTTGGCATGAAAACGAAAATAATACAACAAAGAGAGCGTAAATAAAAAGAAGCAGGCCACATGAGAAATGTTTGAAAAATTTTCAAGCAGCACATTGGTTGAAAAATTAAATTTTTTGCTTGGAATACTCTTTTTGAAATTGATTTTTGTACTTGGGTCACACATGTTGCCTAGCAAAGGAATGGCATTGGCGGTTATAGCGTCTACTGTTTTTATTCCGCCATCTTCGTATGCAGTTGACCAGGATGGATTTCCAAAACTAAAGTAACATTCGGATGTACCATACGAGTATTTTCCAATTCCATTGTAATAATATATCGCCAAATCACCTGCTATTTGGAAATTATCGCCAACTTTTGGTGGATCGTGAACCACTATTTTTCCCAACTCCGATTTATAGGGAATGCACTCCAAATAGGCAATTACGGCCAGTAGTACAAGTGGATGTATTAAAAATAATTTGAATTTGTGTAGCATGGATTATAAACCCCTACAATAAGCCCATTACCAACTGCGGGAACAAACCAAGCGCAATAGTAAGTAAAGCAGCATAAATTGCTACAGTATAGAGTAAAACGGGAGTTCCTGTTCGGGTTTCATTGGCCGGCTTGGTGTACATGGCTAAAATAAGCTTGAAGTAATAGCCCACGCTAATTATCGAATTGATAACCGCAACAATCACTACCGCAAGGAAACCAGAAGCTATCGTGATGTTGAACAAGCCCAACTTAGCAAAAAACCCGGCAAAAATTGGAATACCAGCCATAGATAACAAAGAAATGGTCATCACTGCAGCCAATACCGGATTGGTTTTGGCCAAGCCATGGAAGTTCACATAATCTTCGTTTTCGCGGTTTTTGCACACATAAAGCACTACTGCAAAAGCACCGATTCCGGCGAAGGCATAGGCAGTTGCATAATAAAACAAACTGCTGGCGGCCGAAGACAAACTCAATAAGGCCATCAACATAAAGCCAGCATGAGAGATGCCTGAAAAAGCCAGCATACGTTTTACGTTTTGTTGTTGCAAGGCCATGATGTTACCAACAGTCATGGAGGCAATTGAAATAATGGCCACTGTGATATAAAAATGATACGACAATTCTGGATTGAGAACCACTATTAATTTGTAAAAAGTAGCCATGGCCACAACTTTGGCTAAGGTACTCATAGTGGCAGTGGTTAAGGCTGGAGACCCTTCGTACACATCGGGAGCCCAAAAGTGAAAAGGAACAGCTGCTATTTTGAACAACATACCTATACACAATAACAAAACACCCACAAAAAACCAACTGGGTAATTCGGCAGAGTGCGACAATTCGGCAATTTCTGTTACATCAAACGTACCCATTGCGCCGTAAATCAAACAAATTCCAAACAAGAGAATACCTGAAGCAAAAGAGCCCATCAAAAAGTACTTCATCCCCGCTTCATTGCTTTTCAGATTTAATCGGTTACTGGCAGCCAAAACGTATAAGGAAATAGATAACACCTCGATTCCCAAGAAAAACATGGCCAAGTTGCCAAACGAAACCATAGCCACGGCCCCAGACAATAAGAATATTTTGATGGCAATAAAATCAGAGAGTTTGGATGCCTGATTATCATAAAAATGATGACTCAAGGCCACCAAGAAAATGGTCAACACAATAAATAAACTTGAAAAACACACCGAGAAATTCGATACTATAATCATGTTGTTGTAGTAGGAAGCTGCTGCATTGTAATCGGGCACAGTGAGACCCAATATGCCCAACAATCCCAACATCGTAAAGGGGATAATTGCTTTTCTTAGGTTGAGAATCTCGAACAGTAGCGTTAAAATTCCTAATCCGATAAGGGCAAGTAATGTATTCATAGGTGTGGTATTTTATTTCAAAAGATGCGTTTGCTTGGCATCTTAGCTGTTTGATTTCAAATTCTAAATTAGTGTAAGCGTTTGGCAATAATTTCTAAACTCGGTGTGAGTAAATCATTGATTGGTTTGGGGTATAAACCAAAAAATAGCAAAACGGCTGCCAATGCAATCATGGTGACTCCTTCAGTCAAACTGATGTCACAAAACGGTTTGGCATTGGTTTGTCCCAACATTACGTGTTGAAACATTTTAAGCATATAATAAGCGCCCAAAATGATGGTTAATCCCCCAATTACAGCAAACCATATATTGGTGGTGAATAAACTGTATAATACGGTAAATTCTCCAACAAAATTAAAGGTTGTTGGCAAGGCAACGGAAGCCAATACCAATAACATAAATAGCGAAGTAAATCGAGGTGCTTGTGCACGAATACCGCCCATTTCAGAAATGGCGTGGGTTTGGTATCGGCGATAAATAACTTCGGCGGCCAAGAACAAACCTACTACCACAAATCCGTGTGCAATCATTTGCAAGACTGCACCACGCAAGCCATCCAAACTCAAGGTATAAATTCCTGCAGCAATAATTCCTACGTGTGACAAAGACGAATAAGCCAATAATTTTTTCAAGTCTTTTTGACGCAAGGCAACAACAGCACCATATATTACGCCAGCTAGGCCTAAGCCAATCCATAAACTTTTATATTCGATTGCCGCCTGAGGAGCCAAAGGCAATTGCCAACGGATCACGCTGTACAATCCCATTTTTAGCATAATTCCCGACAACAACATGGTGCCGATAGCGGGTGCTTTTTGGTATACATTGGCCTGCCAAGTATGGAATGGAATCAACGGAATTTTGATGGCATACGCCAAAAAGAAAGCCAAGAAAATCCAAAACTGCTCGGTAGATGTAAGTTTCAATTGGTACAAATCTTTCAATAAGAAACTACCAGCTTGTTGGTACATATACACAAAAGCCACCAACATAAATAGTGAACCGGCCAGGGTATAAATGAAGAATTTAACCACCGCTTTTTTACGCTCGTCGGCATCGCCGTTGCCCCAAAGCAAGGCAATAAAGTAGATCGGAATCAAGGATAATTCCCAGAAAATATAGTACAATAAGCCATCTACTGCAAGAAATGTTCCCACCATGGCAAAGGCCATAAACAGCAACAGGGCATAGATGGATTTGGCATTTTCAAAGGAAGTTCCAAAACCTGATAAAA
>JBJOOG010000067.1:0-3543 GCA_046051465.1 Bacteroidota bacterium
GCTACAATGAGGAATTTGAGTAGGTTATGCAACAACAAAAAGTCGCGTTTGGTTTGGGCCGTTTTGAGTTTTTGCAAAAAGTATAACATAACCATAAACCCAAAGTAAAAGTAGGCATCCATGTAACCCACGTCATAGACCGAAATCAAGAAATAAACCGGAACAATCGTAAGTAAAAGCAAGCACGTAATTGCTGCTTTTGACGTTTGGGCACCATAAGTAATGGCAATCGTGTGGTAATCGTTGGCCAAGTCGCCTTTAATGTTTTCCAAGTCTTTCACCAATTCACGTACCAACAAAATCAGATACAAGAACAAGGCATGAAAAACAATTACCTCATATAAATTTTTAAAGTATAAAAAAATGGCAAAAATGGGCAATACAGCCAACAAGGCCGCCATGACATTCCCCAAAATAGCATAGCGTTTTATTTTATGCGAATAAAACCAGATGGCAAAAATGTATACCGAAAAATAAAGCACGGCTCGATAAGAAACAAAAAAGGCAATGAGCGCCACCAAAAAGTTCAACCCAAAATACACCTGCAATTTGGTTTGCTGACTCACTAGGCGATCAATATAGGATTTGGTAGGTCGGTTTATGAGGTCTTTTTTGCTGTCGTAAAAGTTATTGATGATGTAACCCGAAGCCACAGTGAGGCTCGAAGCCAAAATAAGAATAAACAACTGAAAATCAAGCACAACAGTTAGCGCTGATTTTTCTGGAGCCAAGATAAAAATAGCCGATAAATATTGAGCTAATACCAGAATAGGAATGTTGTAGCCGCGCACCACCGAAAACAAACTGATGCTTTTTTTGATAAGCAACTTCTGTTTTTTGCTTAACATAAACGAAAAATTAGAATTGGTAAACCACCTCTAATTTGTAGTCTTTGAGTGCAAGTTTTGCTTTTTCTAAATCTTCGGTGAAGCCCAAAATGTAACCTCCACCACCCGATCCGCAAAGTTTCAAGTAGTAATCATTGGTGTCGAGACCTTTTTGCCACAATCCGTGAAATTGTTCTGGAATCATGGGCTTGAAGTTTTGTAACACCACTTGAGACAATTTTTTGGTATTGGTAAACAAGGATTTCAAATCACCGCCCAAGAAATTCTCAACGCAGGCATCGGTGTATTTGACAAATTTATTTTTTAGCATCTTGCGGAAACCTTGGTCTTTTAGGTTTTCCATAAACAAGGTAACCATCGGAGCGGTTTCGCCCACGATGCCGGAATCCAACAAAAAGACAGCGCCTTTGCCCGAAGTGCTTTGACTAGGGATTCCAGTAGCTTCTAAATTGTCTTTGGAATGAATTAAAATGGGAATGCTTAAATAGCTATTTAACGGATCTAAACCCGAACTTTTTCCGTGAAAAAAGGATTCCATTTGACCAAAAATGGTTTTCAAGGTCAAGAGTTTTTCGCGGGTTAGATTTTCAAGAACGGTAATTTTATCAAAGGCATATTTGTGGTAAATCGCAGCAACTAATGCGCCGCTACTTCCTACTCCATAGCCTTGTGGGATGCTCGAATCAAAATAAAGTCCTTGGGCAATATCGGCGTTTAACGCTGTGATATCAAATTGAACCAATTGGGGCTGATCGGCTTGCAATTGCTCCAAATAGTTGGCAAATTTGGACAAATTGGCATTCGATTGCAGGGCTTCTTCGGTTTGGGCACCATCTGATTTCAAAGCGCCATTGTAAGAATTATACGGAATAGACAAGCCCTTGGAATCACGGATAATGCCGTATTCGCCAAAAAGTAAAATCTTTGAATAAAATAAAGGACCTTTCATTTTTTAATTAATAATTAAAAGTGAATAATTAATAATTGTCAGTTATGCATAGACATTTTTGTAGTCTTTATAATGCTTACTAATAACTTTATCTGTTCAGTAATTTGATCTTTTGTATTGTGAAAATGTATTCCTTTTATATAATCTGATTTGAATAGCAAATCTAACCAGTAATCCGTTTCATTTGCCTCTTTTAATGCAATTGACAATTTATGTATAAAATCAGCTTTGCTTTGGGCGAATTCTGCTTCACGAACATTTGCTCCAATTGACGTGCCCGATCGCAACAACTGTTTTGATAAAACAAACTCTTTCTTTTCGTCTTGTAAAAATTTACTAATTGCTATAATTTCTAACGCAAAGGAAAATGACTTTTCCTTGATTATATTATTCTTCATTAAAAAAAATTGTTTGGCGTGTATATATTTATTGTAAATGAGCTTGTTGGCGAATTATTAATTTTTAATTATTCATTATTAATTCTTGCGCTCCATCTCCAATTTGGTCACAAATATACTGTTCCTTTTGGCAATAGCCAACCAATTCAGCTTGAATAAATTGCAAACATTTTTCTTTGTGCGCTTGCGGATACAATACATGCACATTGGCACCGGCATCGAGCGTGAAGCAAATGGGCGTTTGGGTACGCGCTCTAAATTGCCAAATGCGTTGAATAATCTCGAGCGTATTGGGTTTCATTAAAATAAAATAAGGCTGCGAACACATCATCATGGCGTGTAAAGTCAAGGCCTCGCTTTCTACTAAGGCAATAAACTGCTCCAAATTGCCCGAAGCAAAAATGGCTTTCAGTTGAGCCAAATGTTCGTGCGCCTGAGCAAAACGGTTTTGAGCAAAGGGATGTCCATGCATGAGCTCATGCCCCACGGTACTTGACACTTGTTTTTCACCTTTATCGACCAACAAAATGATGTCTTGGTAGTTTTGAAAAACAGGATGAATATCGCCTGGAAATGAAATGCCAAACTGGTTTGAACTGCCTTCAATGCTGGGGGTTTCGCCCCAAACCACTACACTGCCTTTGATGCTGCGGCAGGCACTTCCCGATCCCAAACGCGCTAAAAACGAAGCTTTTTGCGCCACATAATCGGCAGAAAGTTCAGCATATATTTGCTGCTCCAAGTGCATAATGTTTACAGCCAATGCGGCCATACCCGAAGCCGAGGAGGCAATTCCTGAGCTATGTGGAAAAGTATTATGAGAGGATATGACAAAATGATACTCCTTGAGATACGGACAATACTGCGCAATGCGTTGAAAAAACTGTTCGATTTTGGGGTGAAATTCGGGTTTGGGCTGTCCTTCAAAAAGTAGCTCAAACGAAAAAGTAGCTGCTGCATTTTCTAGGCGGGCATAGGCTAAACTCGTAACGGTATGGCAGTTTTTGAGGGTAAAACTCAGTGAAGGATTGGCTGGGATTTGTGTGTCAACTAGGCCCAATTCGTTCACTTGATTAGACAATTTTCCCCAGTATTTCACTAGGGCAATATTACTGGGCGCGCTATAGGTAACGCTTCCGCTACTAACTATCGTGGAACTGCCGGTTGGAATAAAATCAGAAGCGTTGCGCATGGGTAAATGTTTTGGCAAATATAGTTTTTTTCTCCATGTTGGATGGCGCTCGACAGATGTACATCTGTACTTTTGATCTACACCTTTTGCTACTTAATCTTGGTCAATCATAAACAAATCGGCCGAAATGCCATCGCACAAAAATTTGCCTTTTGG
>JBJOOG010000068.1:0-4617 GCA_046051465.1 Bacteroidota bacterium
TGACGGAAAAGCATTGAAGGGTTGTCTGGCATGTAGTCCATCTTTTCGTCCACCTACTAGTAACCATTTTCCTGCATGTTGGGCCACCGCATACGAATGAAGTCCTGGTAGATTGGGAATATTAATTGGGTTAAGCTGTATGTCGTAGCCAAAATTTACCTGCGCAAATAGAGCTGCAGAGTAGAAAAATGTAACAAATACGAATTTTATATTCATGACTAATGGGTGTGTGAATTAATCTGTTGAACGATGGTGCTTGTATCTAATGCACCCGATTGCCGCCACAGCTGTTTGCCATTTTGAAACAACAGGAGAGTAGGTACCCCGCGCACTTGATAGAAGGAGGCAATTTCTTGGTTTTTATCAACATCAATTTTAATGATGCTAATGCGATCGCCCAATTGGTCTTTTACTTCTTTGAGCCGTGGAGCCAATTGGGTACAAGGCCCGCACCAAGTGGCAAAAAAATCAACCAATACCGGTTTTTCACTTTGTATCAATGCTTGAAAGGAAGTTTTCATGGGATTATTTTTTTGGAATCGAACAACCGTTTGGACCACATCCCCAATTAAAAACGGCTTGCAATAAAAAGAATCCACCAAAGGCAACTAAAAAATATTCGTGGGTTTGGTAGGCTTGTACAAACAAATACAAGGCAAAAGCCAACCGTAGCCAGCGCATAAAATGCCAATTACGAGTAAGGTTTTGTATAAAGTTCATCTTAGTTTAGCGGTGTTAGTTGATAATCCGAATCATATGCAATGGCCGCTTGCAAGTCTGAAAGGGCCACAGGAGCTGTACTAGTGAGTAATACAAAATCAAAGGCCGAATTCATTTGCGCCGATAACACATTTGGAATCGCAGCAAATTTTTCCATTACACTCGTTTTGCAACCACTGCAAGTAATGCCTTTAAATTGATAGGTAGATATCAATATATCCTCTTTTTTTTGAAACTGAAATGCCAATTCACTGCCCAATCGTTTGGGAACTGACAATGTTGTTTTGTCTAGTTTTAAAAGCGTAAACGCCGATTCAAATAAAGGAATGTATTCTTCTTTTGAACCTCCAAAAGGCGGACTCACCTCAAATGTTGTGTCAAAAAGTAAGCCCATGAGTTGGCCATTCGGCTTAAGCAATTCGTGCATTTTGGCCACGTATTGCAGGCGCAAGGCAGGCGAAAGGGCACAAAAAAAGGTTTGTTCTAAGATGTAATCGTACTGGTTTTGGTGTGCAAAAAAATCACCTAAAACAACTTGAACTTGCGGAAAATCACTGAACTCAGATTGCAGTTTATGAACTAAAGTAGGAGCGATATCCAACAGCGTAATGTTGGTAAATCCTTGACTTACTAAATAGGTTGCCTCGTAACTCGATCCACAACCCGGCAGTAAAATGGCTGCATTTTTGTTTTGAATACCATCCACCAAGGCTTGAAAAGCAGGCGAACAGCAACCCAAATCCCAACCCGTTTGCTGGGCTTGGTATTGTGCATCCCAATAGTGTTGGTCAAGCGGTGATTCGCAGACCACTACACAGCAATTTTCTTCTTGTGCCATGATTTAGTTTGAAAGTTGATTTTGTACGTTATGCCAAGTTCCACCGTTGGTTACATTGTCAAATCCCATGCGTTCCAACATCGATTTGGCTTGGCTACTGCGCATGCCGCTTCGGCAAAACACCACAATATTTTTTTTGTTTTTAAATGTAGCGATATTTTGTTGAATGCGGTCCAACGGAATATTAACGGCACCTTTCACGCTGCCTTCGTTATACTCTTCTTTGGTGCGCACGTCAACCAAAAAGGCATCGGCGATTATTTCTTTTAAGGGTGAACTTCCGGATGATGAAAATATTTTTTTAAGTGTGTCAAACATGATTTTAATTTTTAAAAATTTTACAAGCACAAAATTAAGGCGCATCTTGTTTACAGTTTGTGACTTAAGTTACAGAGTTGAATAATCCTGTAAAACAGTAAAAATCGTGAATTTTTGCTGATTAGCTCGAAAAGAAAAGCGACTTAATGATGATGTAACAACCCATACTTAGTACAAACCAGCCAAAAATGGGTTTGAGCTGCGCGCTGTTCATTTTTTTAGACAATTGGGTTCCTAGCAGCAAACCAGCTAAGGCCAAGGCTGTGATTTTGGCCAATAAAGTATAATCAAATGAATGGCCTTGTACTACATCGCCTGCAAATCCCAATAGGGTAGCTGTAGTAATGATGAGTAGGGAAGTACCCACAGCTTGTTTCATGTTAAGTTTTCCAAAAAACAATAAACTGGGAATGATGAGAAAACCTCCTCCAGCTCCCAACAAGCCTGACACACAGCCCACAATAAATCCAATTACACTCAATTGAATCGGATTTACTTTATGATTTTCAATGGGTTCTGCCGATTTTCGAATCATAGAAATAGAAGCAAAAATCATCAGCACCGAAAATAATATGAGCAACAACAAGTCTTTGGTGCAATTAAACGAACCAATTTGAAATAGCTGATCTGGAATATTGGGCAAAATGTATTTGCGGGTGAGCAACAACATGGTGGTAGACGGAACTACAAAATAGACTGCCGTTTTGAGCTGTAAATTGTCCATAAAGTAATGTCGTACGGCACCAATACCTGAAGTAAACCCCACGATAAACAATGAATAGCCGGTAGCTTGTTCGGGTTTAATGCCAAATAAATAAACCAAAATGGGCACAGTTAAAATCGCACCGCCACTGCCTATGAGTCCCAAGGTGATTCCAATAAACAAGGCCGAAAAATATCCCAGTAGTTCCATATTAATTGGTGTTTAGAGCAGCAGTTCGATGTGGTTGCGTTGTAATTTCACCAATCCGCGTTGTTCCATTTTTTTTAATAACCTGGAAATTACTTCCCTGGAGGTATTTAAATCGGAGGCAATTTCTTGATGGGAGAGTTTTAAATCGACAGAACCGGTAGTTTCTTTGATGCGATTCAAATGAAATAGAAGTCGTTCATCCATGGCACGAAAGGCAATGTTATCTACTACTTCCAGGATTTCTTCAAAGCGATTTCGGTAGGTACTAATCACAAATTCGTACCAGTTTTTATACTTGGCCATCCAGGAATCCATTAAATTCAAAGGCACCATGAGCACTTCTGAATCTTCGATGGCTTTGGCCATAATTTGGCTTTGTTTGCTTCGGGTAGCACAAATTAACGAAATGGCACAGGCCTGACCGGGCAATAAATAATACATAAAAAATTCGTTGCCATCATCGTCTTCCCGGTACACTTTTAGTTTTCCGTGGGTAACCATCAACGTGCTTTTGATGTATTGTCCAGTGCGAATTAAAGTAGCACCTGCCTTAAACTGTTGAATTACGCCTGCGTCATCTATGGCCTCAAGTAGGTCTTTTGAAAATTCAGGAAATATTTCTTGCAATTCGGCAGACATGAGAAAGTAAATTTATTCTTGGTTGCTCACTTTTCGGTAGGGATACTGCGTAAAGATATGTCTTTTGGCATAACGACCTGGTGAATCAGCATTGACCATTTTAATGTATATGGCTTTGGGAACCGAAATGTATTCATACACACTGCCGTTTGAAAAAGTGATGTGTAAACGAACATTTTCATAGCGGTAATCTACAATGGTTGCCGTAGCGCAGGTTTCTTGGTATTCGGCCAAGCCACTTTGAATGGTTTCGGGGTTAATGCTCACCAAAAAATGATAGGCCTCAATAATGGCTCTGCTTTTTTCTTCGGCTGCTTGCAAACCAGCTTCATCGCCTTGAAATTTGTCGGGATGACTGTCCTTCATCGCATTGCGATAAATGGTTTTCAATTCTTTTAAGGTAACCGAACGATCAACTGCCAATAAACTGCGGTATTCACCAATTTTCTTCATAGTTATTTTTTAAAGCCGCAAAGGTAGGGTTTTAGTTTGAGAAAAAGATGAGATAGAAGAGGGACATAAAGTAGAAATTCCAATATGAAAATTCCAAATTCCAAAAAACCGATAACTGTAAACTGATAACCGACAACCGCCAACTACTTCCCAATACAAAAATTTGCAAAAATATTCCCCAACAACTCGTCGTTGCTCACTTGACCGGTGATGAGGCCAAATTGGTAGAGGGCTTCGCGGATGTCGATGGCCATGAGGTCGCTGGGTAAATTGGTCTCAATGCCGTATTGTACTTTTTGAATTTCTTCCAAGGCCTTGAGCAAGGCATCGTAGTGGCGCGTGTTGGTTACAATGGTTTCATTGTTGCGCAAGGCGCCTGTATTGACAAGGGAAAGCAATTGGTTTTTTAATTCATCAACGCCCAGTTTATTTTTGGCTGAGAGCAGAATTGGCGATACGGCAATGCTGGCTAATTGTTGTTGAATGTCTTGTATTTGATCTGCAGTAATTAAATCAACTTTATTGATCACCACCACCAACTGTTTATTGGGGTAATTATGCTTTAATTTTTCTATTTCTGTTCGATAGGCTAAACCTGAAACCTGAAACTTGAAACTTTCAAATAGATACAGCACCACTTGGGCTTGCTCAATTTTCTCAAATGTTTTTTGAATCCCAATCGATTCAACCTCATCGGTGGTTTGGCGAATGCCGGCCGTATCGATGAATCGAAATC
>JBJOOG010000069.1:0-2558 GCA_046051465.1 Bacteroidota bacterium
ATAAGCTACGCCACCGGTAATTAAAGAGGGCAGGGTGTAGGTTAAAATTTCGAATAGTTTTGCTGAATCCATGGGTAATTTTTAGTTGAACAAAAATAGAATTTTAGTTGATAAATCACTACCAAATAAATTGTATTAACGTGCAAGTAGTTCTATTTTTGGAGAAATTACATTTGGTATGCAACGCTACATCAACGAACTCAACGAAGCCCAACAACAACCCGTGCTGCAAAAGGACGGGCCCATGATTATTATAGCCGGTGCGGGCTCGGGAAAAACGCGTGTGCTCACGGTGCGCATTGCGTACTTGATGAGTTTGGGTGTGGATGCGTTTAATATTTTGGCCCTAACTTTTACCAATAAAGCAGCCCGTGAAATGAAAAGCCGAATTGCCGGCATTGTGGGTTCAGGTGAAGCCAAGAACTTGTGGATGGGAACTTTTCACTCGGTATTTGCGCGCATTCTCCGTGCCGAGGCTGACAAATTGGGCTATCCGTCCAACTTTACCATTTATGACTCCCAAGATTCAGTGCGTTTGCTTTCGGCGATCATCAAAGAAATGCAGCTCGACAAAGACATCTACAAACCCAAACAGTTGCTGAGCCGAATATCGTCTTATAAAAACAGCTTAATCACCGTAAAGGCCTATTTCAATAACCCCGATTTACAGGAATCTGATGCCATGGCCAAGAAGCCAAGAACCGGTGAAATTTATCAAAATTATGTAGAGCGTTGCTTTAAAGCCGGCGCCATGGATTTTGATGATTTATTGCTCAAAACCAACGAATTATTGTCTCGTTTTCCCGACGTATTGGCCAAGTACCAAGACCGATTTCGCTACATTTTGGTCGATGAGTACCAAGATACCAACCATTCGCAATACCTGATTGTACGTGCTTTGTCTGATCGGTTTCAAAACATTTGTGTAGTGGGTGACGATGCCCAAAGTATCTATGCGTTTCGTGGGGCCAACATCAACAACATTTTGAACTTCCAGAAAGATTATGAAAATGTGCAAACCTATCGCTTGGAACAAAATTATCGTTCGACCAAAAATATAGTAGAAGCCGCCAATTCAATCATTGACAAAAACAAAACCAAACTCGACAAGGTGGTGTGGACCGCCAATGATTTTGGACCAAAAATAAAAGTCAATCGTAGCATTACCGATGGCGAAGAAGGCCGATTTGTGGCCAGTACCATTTGGGAAGAAAAAATGCAACACCAAATGCTAAACGGCCAATTTGCCATTTTGTACCGCACCAATGCCCAGTCGCGCGCCATGGAAGATGCCTTGCGCAAACGCGACATTCCTTACCGAATCTATGGTGGATTGTCGTTTTATCAACGCAAAGAGATCAAAGATGTGTTGTGCTATTTGCGTTTGGTGATTAACCCCAAAGACGAAGAGGCCTTGATGCGTGTAATCAATTACCCGGCTAGAGGAATTGGCGATACGACAATCGAAAAATTGACCATCGCCGCCAACCATTACAAACGTTCAGTGTTTGAGGTGATGCAAAATATTGATAAAATTGACTTGAAGCTGAATGCGGGAACCAAACAAAAATTGCTCGATTTTGTAACCATGATTCAGAGTTTTCAGGTGGTAAATGAAAATCAAGATGCGTTTTACCTCACCGACATGGTGACCAAAAAAACGGGTTTGGTACAAGAATTAAAAAAAGACGCTACTCCCGAAGGCATTGCCCGCATTGAAAATATCGAGGAATTGCTCAACGGGATCAAGGATTTTACTGAAGGACAAAAAGAAATCGAGGGCGCGCGAGGGGCCTTGGCCGAATTTCTCGAAGACGTAGCTTTGGCCACTGATTTAGATAAAGATACCGGCGACGAAGACCGCGTGGCCTTGATGACCATTCACTTGGCCAAAGGCTTGGAATTTCCGTATGTTTTTGTGGTGGGCTTGGAAGAAGATTTGTTTCCGAGTGCCATGAGTTTGAGCACGCGCAGTGATCTCGAAGAAGAGCGTCGTCTGTTTTATGTAGCCTTGACGCGTGCCGAAAAACAAGCTTATTTAACCTATGCGCAATCGCGTTATCGTTGGGGTAAACTCACCGACAGCGAGCCGTCGCGCTTTATTGAAGAAATTGATTCCCAATACTTGGAATACCTCACGCCCACCGAGACCAATTACCGCTTTAAACCCATGATTGATGCCGATATTTTTGGCGATGTCGATAAAAGCAAATTGCGATTAATTAAACCCCAAAGCGGCATTCCACCCAAAAATCCGGAAGCACATACCAATCCGAATATTCGCAAATTAAAACCCATTTCATCAGCTGGCCCTGGCGGTTCACCAACCAACTACGACGGCCAATTGGCGCCGGGAACTGAGGTAATGCATGAACGATTTGGCCGCGGCATAGTGGTGCAACTCAAAGGAGCAGGTGCCGATAAAAGTGCCGAAATTAAATTTGATGTGGGCGGATTGAAAACCCTCTTGTTGCGGTTTACCAAATTACAAATCATCAGTTAAATTAATTATGGCCGATTTCATCAAGATCTACGAAAATAAACCCAGCGAGGCCGCC
>JBJOOG010000070.1:0-5073 GCA_046051465.1 Bacteroidota bacterium
TCAGCTCGCCACCGCTCAATTTTTCCACATAATCGTGTTGTTTTTTGCGGTCAAACAAAAAGCGTTCTAATAATTGTCCAGCCGAAATAATTTTGCCCTTGGTGAGCGGAATGTATTCGCCGTATTCCTTAATAATATCAATGACTTTTTGCCCCGGTTTGGGGTTGATGCCACTTTGGGTGTAATAGCCAATTTTGATGGTGTCGCCCACCACTACTTTTCCTTGATCCAAAGGAATGGTGCCGGTTAATACATTCAAAAAGGTCGATTTTCCAGTACCGTTTTTGCCAATGATGCCAATGCGTTCGCCGCGCTGAAAATCAAAACTAAAGTTGTCTAGAATTACCCGATCCTTGAATTTCTTGGACACCTTGTGCAGCTCAATAATTTTGCTGCCCATACGCTCCATGTTGATCTCTAATTCGACCACGTTTTCCTTTCTACGGCTTTCGGCTTTTTGTTTAATCACGTAAAAATCATCCTGCCGCGATTTTGATTTCGTAGTACGGGCTTTGGGTTGACGGCGCATCCATTCCAATTCTTTCACAAAGAGGTTTTTGGCTTTGTCGATGCTGGCGTTTTCAGAGGTAATGCGCTCTTCTTTTTTGGCCAAATAATAGGAGTAATTGCCTTTGTATTGGTAAATTTTTCCGTTGTCCAATTCGATGATTTCGTTGCACACGCGCTCCAAGAAAAAGCGGTCGTGTGTCACCATAAAGAGCGTGATGTTTTCTTTGGCAAAATAACTTTCCAACCATTCAATCATCTCCAAATCCAAGTGGTTGGTGGGCTCATCCAAAATCAATAAATCCGGTCGATTAATCAAAATAATGGCCAAGGCCAAGCGCTTTTTTTGTCCGCCCGACAGGTTTTTGACCTTGAGTTTAAAATCTTCGAGTTTTAATTTAAACAGAATTTGCTTGTATTGGGTTTCAAAATCCCAGGCATTCAGTTGGTCCATTTGGTCAAAGGCTTTTTGGTAGGCCTCTGCATCGTCGGGGTTTTCGAGTGCTTTTTCGTATTGTTCAATTACCTTTAGCGTGGGATTGTCTGAGGCGAAAATGCTTTCTTCGATGGTCAATTCATCTTGCAGGGCGGCATCTTGCGACAAAAACGCCATGTTGATGTCTTTGCGAACCACCACTTGTCCGGTATCGGGTTCGTCTTCGCCGTTCAGGATTTTCATGATGCAGGTTTTGCCCGAGCCGTTCTTGGCGATAAAGGCAATTTTTTGGTCTTTGTTGATGCCAAAAGACAGGTTTTCAAACAGCGTGCGTTCGCCAAATGATTTTGAAATATTTTCAACCGATACGTAATTCATTGCTGCAATTTGAAAATTTGAAGATGTGCCAATTTGATAATAGAATCGTGAAATTGGTGGGGCAAAAGTAGCATTTTATATGGTGTCATCATTTTCAAATCTTCAAATTATAGAACGGATAGCCTATATTTGCGCCATGCAACTCTCTGTAATCATCCTCAACTACAACGTGCGCTATTTTTTGGAGCAGTGCGTGCGTTCTGTACAAGCTGCGATTCAAGACCTGGATGCCGAGATTATTGTGGTGGATAATGATTCGTCTGATGACAGTTGCGCGATGATGAAATCAAAATTTCAAGAGATTTTACTCATTGAAAACACAACAAATGTAGGCTTTCCCAAAGGAAATAATATAGGAGTGGCCCAAGCCAAAGGCGAATACATTTGCATCCTCAATCCCGATACCGTGGTGGCCGAAGATACCTTTACCAAGTTATTTGACTTTGTGCAAGGAAAATCCAATGTGGGCATGGTAGGTTGCCAACTCATTGACGGCAGCGGCCAGTTTTTACCCGAATCCAAACGCGGAATTCCCACGCCCTGGGTAGCCTTTACCAAAATAACCGGCTTGTACAAACTTTTTCCTTCTTGGTCAATTTGCACCCAGTATTACGCCCAGCATTTGTTGCCCAATCAAACCGGCAAAGTCGAGATTTTGGTGGGTGCTTTTATGTTTATGCGAAAGGAAGTGTATTTAGAAGTAGGTGGATTTGATGAAGGGTGTTTTATGTATGCCGACGACATTGATTTGAGTTACAGTGTACTTCAAAAAGGCTATCAAAATTGGTATTTTGCCGATACTACCGTAATTCATTACAAAGGCGAAAGTACCTTGCGCGACCACAAGTACATGCGTCGTTTTCAAGAAGCGATGCAATTTTTTTACCGCAAGCATTTTGGGCAATCGGTTTTTTCTTGGTTTTTTATGCTCGGCCTTCGTGTAGGTGCTTTTTTGTTTTCCCTTCAAAAAAAGAAACAGGCCATTACGCATGTAAAGCCCATTAGCTCCTATGTATTGGTTTCTAATCAGGAAGACTTAAGAGCCACCTTGGAAACGCAGTTACATGCGCCTGTTATGCGCACCGAGGATTTGCATATTCAACCCGGCTTGGTAAATAGGGAAGTGCTATTTGATGCTGATTTTATCTCCAACAAAAATTGTATTGCGCAGATGAAACAGCAATCAAAGTCAGGTTTGACATTTAAAATTAAACCCAAAAATGCTTCATTTATACTGGGAAGTAATCACAGCAATGACCGAGGATCGGTGATATCTTGGGGTGATTTGAGTTGAAAAATATTCGCCTGAAATTTGAATAATTCATATACAAACAAGATATATTTTAGTATTTTCGCAACCAATAACAAAAAAGAGACCATTGGGTTACAACTATGGCAAAATTTGAATTAAAACTCCCAAAAATGGGGGAGAGTGTGGCCGAGGCAACGATCACAAACTGGTTAAAAGAAGTAGGCGATTCAATTGCTGCCGATGAGGCCGTTTTGGAAATTGCTACCGATAAAGTAGACAGTGAAGTTCCCTCAGAAGTTTCGGGGATTTTGATCGAGAAATTGTTTGTTAAAGATGATTTGGTACAAGTGGGACAAACCATTGCCATTATTGAAACCGAGGCATCTGCAGCTACTCCTGTTGAAACGACTGCCGTAGCTCAAGCTGCTGAAGCGGTAATGCAAACGGTGGTAAGCGCCAAAGAATCTGTCGCTGCACCCGTATTGGCGACCGATTTTAGCCAATCAGACAAATTTTATTCTCCCTTAGTAAAAAATATCGCCAAACAAGAAGGAATTTCTTTGGCACAATTGGACCAAATTTCGGGTACCGGAAAAGAAGGTCGCGTGACCAAAAATGACATCTTGGATTTTATTGCAAAAGGTCCACAAACTAGTCCATCTGCGCAGCCGGTTGCAGTTAAACCTGCTTCGAATGAGGCGCCAGTAGCCAAAGCAATGCCAGTTTCGGTAAATGGTCAAGACGAAATGATCGAAATGGACCGCATGCGTAAGTTGATTTCGGGCTATATGGTTCAATCCTTGCAAACTTCGGCACACGTGCAGTCATTTATCGAGGTAGATGTAACGGCCATTTGGGATTGGCGCGAGAAAAACAAAAATGCCTTTGAAAAACGCGAAGGCGAAAAACTCACCTTTACACCGATATTCATGGAGCTTATCGCCTGTGCATTAAAAGATTTCCCGATGATGAATATCTCAGTTGAAGGCGATTACATCATCAAAAAGAAAAACATCAATTTGGGAATGGCTGCGGCTTTACCCAACGGAAACTTAATTGTTCCGGTTATAAAAAATGCCGATCAACTCAATTTGTTGGGCATGGCCAAAGCCGTAAATGATTTGGGCAATCGTGCCAAAGCGGGCAAACTAAAACCAGACGACACCCAAGGTGGAACCTATACCGTAACCAATGTGGGTACCTTTGGTAGTGTGTTTGGTACACCCATCATCAACCAACCGCAAGTAGGAATTTTGGCTTTAGGTGCCATCCGCAAAGTACCTGCTGTAATTGAAACCCCCGAAGGCGATTTTATTGGCATCCGTAAAAAAATGTTCTTGTCACACAGTTACGATCACCGAGTAATTGACGGTGCACTAGGAGGAAGCTTCGTGAAACGCGTAGCCGAATACATGGAAGCCTTTGATGAAAACCGAAGTTTTTAATTAAGAAGTAAAAATGAATAATTAATAATGAAGCTCCTTGAAAGAAGGGGCTTTTTTGTTTCTGTAATCAATATAATAGGAGAAATCTACACAATCTGAAGCATGTTAAATCTTCCAATTTCAAACAAAAGATCTTGAATATGCGTGAACGCAAAACCGACTACTGATAACCCATAACAGACAACAGCTCCAATTATTCATTTTTCATTCTTAAGTATACATTCTTAATTATCCTATCTTTGGTCTTCTAAAAATTCACCATGGAACTCAAACTCAATAAACCCATCTGCTTTTTTGATCTCGAAACTACCGGAATAGAGGTGGCCAAAGACCGAATCGTGGAAATTTCTATTTTTAAAGTATTTCCCAACGGCACCCAAGAAAGCAAAACCTGGTTGGTGAATCCCGAGATGCGCATACCCGATGTAGTGATTGCCGTACATGGCATTACCAACGAAAAAGTGGCCAACGAACCAACGTTTTCGCAGTTGGCACCGCAAATTCACAACATGATCAAAGATTCTGATTTGGCTGGATTTAACTCCGATCGCTTTGATATTCCGTTGTTGGTTGAAGAACTGTTGCGCGCTGGTGTTGATTTTGATATGAAAAATCGCGTGTCGGTTGACGTGCAAACCATTTTTCACAAAAAAGAAGAACGCACCCTGAGTGCTGCCTTGAAATTTTACTGCGGAAAATCATTAGAAAATGCCCACTCAGCCGAGGCCGATACGATGGCAACTTACGAAATATTGAAAGCCCAATTGGATCGGTATCCCGATTTAGAAAACGACATGAAGAGTTTATCTGAATTTACGACACGTAAAAAAAGCGTTGATTTTGCGGGCTTCATCGCCTTGGATGCCGAAGGACAAGAGGTGTTTACATTTGGCAAACACAAAGGTGCTCGGGTAGAAAAAGTGTTGGAAGACGAGCCGGGTTATTTTGGGTGGATTCAAAACGCCGATTTTCCGTTGTATACCAAAAAAGTACTCACAGGAATTAAATTGAGAAAATTAAACAACAAGTTCTAGTTAGAATGAAAATTATTTGCA
>JBJOOG010000071.1:0-28424 GCA_046051465.1 Bacteroidota bacterium
TAAACATCATTGTTATGTACGCAATCGTAGAGATAGCAGGGCAACAATTTAAAGTAAGCAAAGACTTAAAGGTTTATGTTCACCGTTTGGCTAATGAAGAAGGTTCAAAAGTTTCTTTTGACAAAGTTCTTTTATTAGACGATAACGGAAACATTACTTTAGGCGCCCCAGCTATAGAAGGTGCTTCAGTAGAAGCCAAAGTGTTACAACACTTAAAAGGAGACAAAGTAATCGTTTTCAAAAAGAAAAGAAGAAAAGGATTCAAAAAGAGAAATGGTCATAGACAGTACCTTACTCAAATTGTAATTGAAGGAATTACTGCCTCAGGAGCTAAAAAAGCAGCCCCTAAAAAAGCAGCAGTTGAAGCAGTTGCTGAAGAAGCAGAAGCGCCAAAAGTAAAAAAAGCGCCAAAAGCTAAAAAAGAAGATACACAAGAATAATAACAATATAAAACGAATACGTCATGGCTCACAAGAAAGGTGTCGGTAGTTCCAAGAATGGTAGAGAATCAGAATCGAAACGTTTAGGCGTAAAGATTTTTGGTGGACAAGCTGCTATAGCAGGGAACATCATCGTAAGACAAAGAGGTTCTAAACACAATCCAGGTGAAAATGTATACATCAGTAAAGATCACACATTACACGCTAAAGTTGATGGAGTTGTGAAGTTCCAAAAGAAAAAAGACAACAAATCTTATGTTTCTGTAGAAGCGTTCGAAGCATAAGAAGTAGTACAATTTTTTTAAAAAGCCCATTCGATTTCGAATGGGCTTTTTTTGTTCTTGGTTGTCAGTTCTCGGTTTGAAGAGCAGAAACCTATACCATTATTAATTTTTAAAATAAATTAATTTCAAAAAAGTGTAACAAAATAACAAGTGCATACGTTAAAGTAAGCCTTCGAGTTTTTGCGTTCTTTTCCATTCTTTCTTTTGTAACCCATAACTCTCTATACTATGCCAAAACTTGTTTCTGAAATCAGAATTACATTAAGAATCACCGCCACTTATTTTAGCAATCAGCTAAAAATGGAATCCCTTAATCAAGAACTCAATCCAGAAAACGAATTAAAACACCAAAAACTTACCCAAACGAACCAAAAAACAGTTGACAAACTCTCGAGTGAAATAGAGAATTTCAAGGCTAAACTCCCCAAATACCCCCGCGTTATTTTGATAACATTCCAGTTGAAAGAAGATAAAAAGTTCACCAAAATTCTAAATATAGAAAACCCCAAAGTCGATTTGAAATACTGTGAAATTGATCAAACAAATTTATTTGCATACATCAAAACCGGACTCACCCATGGCGAATTTAGCCAAGTAACCATCGAGGTGTTGCGCTAAAACAAAAAAGGAGAACAATTCTGTTCTCCTTTTTTTTAACTAGTTGCTGTTTTTTAAAATCATTATTCTAAAAATGAAATATCGTAATTCAAGTGTTATACTTTTCTTTTTCCTTGATGAAAAAGAAACAAAAAATCAAGACCTGGGATTTTCGGCGATCAAAATAGGCTCACTTCCTAAAACTCAAAAACTCCCCCGCTCGCATACTCGCGGGCTCAAACAGTTCGAGTTTCTTTACGGAAGCTTCTCCTTTTTGATGCTCGCCTGCCAAATCCTATGGTCGGAGAAATTTTCGGTGGTGCTATTTTGGAATTTTGTCCCGAATCTTCGGGATCAACATTGGAATTTATATAATTCGTGCATTCGTGGCAAAAAACAAAAAACCCTTACAGCGATGTAAGGGTTTTGTCTTAATACTAAAATCGTAGTACTAGTATCTGTAGTATTCTGGCTTAAATGGTCCTTGAACGGCTACGCCAATATAGGCTGCTTGTTCATCATTTAAGGTTTCGAGTTCTACGCCTAATTTAGCCAAGTGTAAAGCAGCTACTTTTTCGTCGAGGTGTTTGGGTAACATATACACTTCGTTTTTGTAAGCGGCACTGTTGGTCCATAACTCAATTTGAGCCAAGGTTTGGTTTGTAAATGAGTTACTCATTACAAAGCTAGGGTGTCCAGTTGCACAGCCTAAATTTACCAAACGACCTTCGGCTAAAATCAAAATGTCTTTGCCTGCAATGGTATATTTATCTACTTGTGGTTTAATTTCAACTTTTGAAGCACCGTGGTTTTTATTTAACCAAGCCATGTCAATTTCGTTATCAAAGTGACCTATGTTACACACAATGGTTTTGTCTTTCATTTGTTCAAAGTGACTTCCCAAAACGATGTTTTTGTTTCCAGTTGTAGTAATCACAATGTCGGCATTTGCAACAACAGTATTCAATTTTTTAACTTCAAATCCGTCCATAGCAGCTTGAAGTGCACAGATTGGATCAATTTCGGTTACTGTAACAATTGAACCTGCGCCACGGAATGAAGCAGCAGTTCCTTTACCTACATCACCGTATCCACACACAACCACACGTTTTCCGGCCAACATCACATCGGTCGCTCTACGAATGGCATCTACCGCTGATTCTTTACAGCCGTATTTGTTGTCAAATTTAGATTTGGTTACCGAGTCATTCACATTGATTGCCGGCATAAATAAGGTGCCATTTTTCATGCGCTCGTACAAACGGTGCACACCCGTTGTAGTTTCTTCAGACAATCCTTTGATTCCGTCGATCAATTCTGGATAACGATCAAAAACCATATTGGTCAAATCGCCTCCATCGTCCAAGATCATGTTTAACGGTTTGCGGTCTTCACCAAAAAATAACGTTTGCTCAATACACCAGTCAAAATCTTCTTCGTTTAATCCTTTCCAAGCATATACTTGTATTCCAGCTGCGGCAATGGCTGCTGCGGCTTGGTCTTGCGTTGAGAAAATGTTACAAGAGCTCCAAGTAACTTCAGCTCCAAGAGCAATTAAGGTTTCAATTAATACTGCTGTTTGGATAGTCATGTGAAGACATCCGGCAATACGTGCTCCTTTTAACGGTTGACTTGCACCATATTCAGCACGAAGTGCCATTAAACCAGGCATTTCAGCTTCAGCCAATTCAATTTCTTTTCTTCCCCAAGCTGCCAAGGAAATGTCTTTTACTTTGTAGGCCACATAAGGCATAGTTGTCGTACTCATTTATAGTATATTTGTATTTGAAAATTTTGGGCAAATTTAGACAATAACTTAGGATTTAAAAAAGTTTTATACTGATTTGTGAATTGTTTATCCCCGTAATCGTTTAATTTTCAACAAAATATTTTTCAATTAAAACGACGCTAGCTGTTTTTAGTTAACGAAAACGTTTTTGAAATTTCCCTGCTTTAGTTATGTCGTTGTATTTGCATGCTCATCCAAACAGTCACACCCAATTATTGGTTTGGTCAATTGACGAATCCATTGCTGAGTTGTATGGCAATTTGGTTCTTACTGAGCAGAGCCAGCAGCGCATCCAATCGATGAAATCGGTTTTGCATCAACGGGCATTTTTAAGCGTGCGGCAGTTGCTTTTGCAGTTGGGTTACACCGATGCCGATTTAGTTTACGATGCCAGCGGCAAACCGCATTTGACCGACGGAAAATATATCTCCATTTCGCATTCACACCAATTGGCTGTTGTTATCGTAAGCAATCAAGCAGTAGGTGTTGATGTGGAATTAGTACGCGAGAAAGTGGCTAAAATTGGTCCCAAATTTTGCGCCTCCGAATTGCAGTATTTGGCCCCCGATTTAACAACCGAAACCCAACGACTAACCCTAATTTGGGGCGCCAAAGAAGCCGTGTTTAAAATAGTTAATCGCGAAGGAATTAGCTTCAATCATCATATTTTTGTAGCGCCATTTGAATTGAGTTCAACCAAAACATCGGCTTTGCTTTCATTTGATTCGCTACACAGGCCATTTTCTATACAATATCAATTTATCGCCAACTATGCTTTGGTGTATGCTTTTGAAACCACCTAATGCAAGCACTTTATCCCCAACTTTGTTCAAATAAAGCCAATAACATAAAACAGTTGGCTCTATTATTGGATCCCGAAAAAATAAATTGGGATGCCTGGGAAAGAACTGTTCATGCCATTCAACACTCGCCAGTTAATTTGATCTTAGTGGGAGGAAGCAGCCACAGTGCATTGGCCATTGATGAGTTGGTGCACGCTCTAAAAAAAGCAATCGATTTGCCAGTTGTGCTATTTCCCGGACACGCCTCACAGCTTTCAGCACAGGCCGATGCCATTTTGTTTTTGAGTTTGCTCTCGGGCAGAAATCCCGATTATTTAATTCAACAGCAAGTTGATGCCGTTCCAACCTTGATGCAATTGGATCTCGAGGTGATTTCTACGGGCTATTTGCTCATCGAAAGTGGACAAGTTACCAGCGTTGAGCGGGTAAGTAACACAACACCCATTTCCCGAATTGACATCAATTTGGCAGTACACACAGCAAAGGCAGGTGAATATTTAGGTTCCAAACTCATCTACCTAGAAGCAGGTAGTGGCGCGCAGTTTTCCGTGCCTTTTGAAATGATCCAAGCAGTATCACAATCAATTTCTGTTCCGCTTATCGTGGGCGGAGGTATTCGTTCACAGCACGAAATTCAAGCTGCTTTTGCTGCTGGCGCCGATGTGGTTGTAATTGGAACTGCTTTTGAAGAAGATCCGCAATTTTTTACCCCATGTTAGACTTTTTATTTGCACAATATTCCACCTATCCAACCTATGATATTGCCTTGGAACTCACAGCTATTTTCTTTGGATTATGGAGTGTTTGGGCGGCCAAAAAAAACAGTTTGGCTGTGTTTCCAACAGGACTAATTAATACCGCCATTTATGTGTATTTGTTATGGAAATGGAATCTGTTGGGCGACATGCTCATCAATGCCTATTATGTTGGCATGAGTATATATGGCTGGATAATTTGGTCAAGAAAGGATGACCAACACAACGAATTGGCCATTTCTCGCATGCAACCAAAAGAATATGTACATGCCATGCTGTTATTTACAGCAGCCGCGCTATTTGTGGTGTTGGTTTACCTCATTTTTGGTAAGTTTACGCATTGGACAACCTATGTAGATACATTTGTTACTGGTCTATTTTTTGTAGGCATGTGGCTCATGGCTCGACGAAAGATTGAAAATTGGTTGTTTTGGATTGCTGGCGATCTAATTTCGATTCCGTTATATTTTGCAAAAGGATATACCTTTACCAGCATACAATATCTTATTTTTACCAGCATTGCCATTTACGGCTTTATCGAATGGAAGAACATCTTAAACAACAGGCTACAAGCCTCATAAAAGTAGCGATATACGGCCCAGAGAGCACGGGTAAAACCACTTTGGCCAAGCAATTAGCAGCACATTTTAGCACCAATTGGGTGGCTGAGTATGCCCGTGATTATTTGCAACTCAAATGGGACACGACCCAACAAACCTGTACTCCCGACGATTTACTTCCCATTGCCATTGGTCAAGTAGCTTTGGAGAATGCATCTTTGCAAACGGCAACCGATTTTATTTTTTGTGATACCAACTTGATGGTTACCAAGGTATATTCAGAGATGTATTACCAAACGTGTGATCCGGTTCTTGAGAAGGCGGCCCGCAAGCACAAATACGATTTATTTTTTCTCACCGATATTGATGTGCCTTGGGAAGCCGATGATTTGCGCGACAGACCCCAACAAAGAGAGGAGGCCTTGGCCCAATTTGAAGCAGCTTTAGTGGCCAACCAAAAACCGTACATTCGATTATCGGGAAGTAAAGAAGCGCGTTTATCAGCCGCTATTACGCATTGTTTGGATTACCAAAAAGCAAAAAGCCATGGGTTTACTGCTCATGAATACATTCAAGTGTTAAACCACGGTATCCCGATTAACGAGTTGTTTCAACACATCAAGCTTATTAAACAAGGACCTAAACCAATTCAATTGGATCGCCCTGCAACCATTCAGGATGGAATTATCCGATTTGATGCCGAACAAATTCAACAACTGACGACTTTTTTTGATGAACGAAAATCAAAGTATAAGTTGAAAAAATTTGTACCTGCTTCAGGTGCAGCCAGCAGAATGTTTCAGTTCTTGAATAATTTTGTGCGTGACTATAACCCGCAGCAAGAAACCATTAATGCTTACATAAATCGATCGAGCAACCATGATTTGGCTCTTTTTTTAGCAGGAATTGAAAAATTTCCCTTTTATAAAAAGATCCAAAAAAAATTGCAGGCAGATTTTGAAGATTATGCTTCCTGGGAACAAGATGCTAAGCATTTTTATTTTATTCAATATGTTTTGCATCCCGATCAATTTGATATGGCCAACAAGCCAAAAGGAGTACTTGATTTTCACAAATACACAGGCCATTTGGCTACTCCTGTAGAAGAACACCTCAAAGAATGTGCAGCTTATGCCAATTCAAATGGGGTTTCACATCTGCATTTTACTGTTTCGCAAGCCCATGAAACCTTGTTTCAAACGGTGCTTAATTCGTCCAAATCAAAAATCGAAACGAACACCCAAACTCAAATACAGGTAAACTATTCGTATCAATTTGCCCATACGGATACACTTGCAATCAACGCTGCTTTTGAACCCTTGCGTTCCGAAACCAATGCGATTACGCTCAGGCCAGCTGGACATGGCGCCTTGATTCATAACTTAGGGTTGCTGGATGCCGATGTGGTGTTTATCAAGAACATTGATAATGTGAGTCAAAATCAGTTGAATGAAATTGCGATTTACAAAAAAGCGTTGGCCGGACATTTGATTCGTTTGCAAGAACAAGTATTTGATTTGTTAAATAAAATAGATGCCCAAACGATTTCTGAATTTGAATTAGATTCAGTTGTAGAGTGGATGATCCACAGTTTAAATTGTTCGATTAACGAAGATTTTTACAAATTTACCACTGAAAATAAGTGGAGTTACATCAAAGACAAACTCAATCGACCGCTGCGTGTATGTGGAATGGTTAAAAACGAGGGCGAACCCGGCGGTGGTCCATTTTGGGTACGCAACGCCAAAGGCAATTTGTCTTTGCAAATTGTTGAATCTGCCCAAGTTGATGTACACAATCCAATTCAGGCACAAATTATGCAGCAATCTACCCACTTTAACCCGGTAGACTTGGTGTGTGGCTTAAAAAATTACCGCGGCGAAAAATTTGACTTGTTAAGCTTTGTTGATCCCACAACCGGTTTTGTGGTGTCTAAAGCCAAAAACGGTGTTGAATTTAAGGCCTACGAATTACCTGGTCTCTGGAATGGAGCTATGGCCCGTTGGCTCACCGTTTTTGTAGAAGTTCCCTTAATTACATTTAATCCTGTAAAAACAGTAAACGATTTGCTGAAATCGGCACATCAACCGCACTAATGGACTGGGGAATACTACAAAGAGAACTTCGCTTCAAGGCCATCCGGAGCGCAGGCCCTGGCGGTCAGCATGTAAACAAAGTATCGTCAAAGATTGTGCTTTCATTTGATGTGGCCACCTCAAACGCATTATCTGTTGAAGAAAAGCAGATTTTGCTTGAAAAATGGGCTAGCCGCCTCAGTAAAGACCAACAAATACAACTAAGCTGTGACGAAAGTCGCAGCCAAATTCAAAACAAAACGCGCGCCTTGAAACGTTTTTTGTTGCTCATAGAAGCGGCATTAATTATTGATCAGCCCAGAAAAATAACCAAGGTGCCCAAATCGGCTATTCGTAAACGACTCAAAGACAAACAGTCATGGTCCGAAACTAAAAAATTACGCCGCAAACCTGATTTATAATTTTTTCAAGTATATTTGTCCCGTCTCAAAGGGGTGCTCTAACTAACGAGCTGAGATTATACCCAACGAACCTGGGCAGGTAATGCTGCCAAGGGAATGCCAAGCAAGAAATGTTTCACAAACATTTTTAGTAAAGAAGTTTGACTGCGCAACTTACTTCTTTTCTGAGCAAAGCAAGAACAACCGTTTATTTAACCAAAGAATAATTACCCCTTTTATTCGTAATACATGTACGAATGAAAACAGTTATTGCCTTTTTTTTAAAAAAAACCTACACACTACACGCTTCGACACGCTATTCGATAGTAGCTGTTGTATTTTTCTCTCTTTCATCAACCATTTTTGCCCAAGTCCAAGATACGACCAAGGTCAATGCCTTAAACGAGGTGTTGGTTTCCTCGGTACGCGCCAATGCCAACACGCCTGTTAGTTTTAGTAACCTAACCAAAAAGGAGTTGGCTTCCCGCAATTTGGGACAAGACATTCCCTTATTGCTCAATTTTATGCCCTCGGTGGTTACCACATCTGATGCAGGAAATGGAATAGGGTATACGGGCATTCGGGTTAGAGGAAGCGACGCTACTCGTGTAAACGTTACACTGAATGGAATACCATATAACGATTCCGAAAGCCACAGTACTTTTTGGGTAAATTTACCCGATTTTGCTTCGTCGGTTGCCAGCGTTCAATTGCAGCGTGGCGTTGGAACATCAACCAATGGTGCAGGTGCATTTGGTGCCAGTTTGAATGTACTCACCGATTCCTATTCAGAGAAAAGTTATGCCCAAATTGACAATTCGGTGGGGAGTTTTAACACCCGAAAAAACACGGTAAAATTTAGTACAGGTCTACTCAATAATCAATTTGAATTGGCTGGTCGACTTTCAAATATTGCTTCTGATGGCTACATTGATCGGGCAGAATCCCTTTTAAAATCCTACTTTTTACAAGCCGCTTTTGTTGGCAAAACCTCTTTAATAAAGGCCTTAGTTTTTGGCGGAACTGAAAAAACCTATCAATCATGGTATGGAGTAGATGCAGCAACATTAAACAACACCCGCACCTTTAACTTTGCAGGTATGTACACCGATGCCAATGGTGAACTGCGTTTTTATGACAATCAAACCGATAACTACCAACAAGATCATGTACAACTGCATTGGACCGAAACCTTTTCGTCCAAATGGAGTAGCACTTTTGCTTTGCATTACACCAAAGGAAAAGGGTATTACGAGAATTTTAACGATGAAGCCGACTTGGCCGCTTACAATTTATCACCAATCGGACCTGAAGTTGTTTCGGATGTGATTGATCAAAAGTGGTTGGATAATGATTTTTATGGAACTACCTTCTCTTTGAAACGAAAAACCGAAAAAACCGAATGGCTTTTAGGCGGTGGGTACAACACTTATTTTGGAAGTCATTTTGGCAAGGTAATTTGGACGCGTGTAGCTACAACCAATGAGTTGGGTGATCGCTACTACGATAATTTGGCCACGAAAAAAGATGGAAATGTATTTGTAAAAGGACAATTTCAATTGAATTCCAAATGGAGCGCATATGCCGATCTTCAGTTTAGGCATGTGTACTATGCAGCGCCAGGCATTTCAACTGCTGCTGTTGATGATGTCTTTGCTTTTTTTAACCCCAAAGCAGGACTTACCTACGCAGTGAATGACCAAAGCCAATGGTATTTTTCTTATGCCAAAGCCCAACGTGAGCCCAATCGTACCGATTATGAAAACGGCAATCCAAGACCAGAAAAGTTGGACGATTTTGAATTGGGCTGGCGAAAACAAACCGCAAAGTTAAAATGGGCTGTCAATGGGTATTATATGGCCTATCAAGACCAGTTAGTTTTAACGGGCCAACTCGATGAGGTGGGTAATCCCATTCGAGCCAACACAGGAAAAAGTTACCGCATGGGTATTGAACTTGACGCAAGTATGGCTTTGGGATCAAAATTTCAGGTGCAGGCCAATGTTACCAAAAGCAAAAATGTAATCCGTGATGGAAATTCATGGAATGGCAAAACCATAGCATTTTCTCCTGATTTAATTTCGGGGGCACAACTAAGCTATTCGCCCACCAAGGCGTTAAAAGTGAGTTGGTTGCAAAAATACGTGAGTGCCCAGTTTTTGAATAATGAAGAAACTACTGATGCTCGAATTCCAGATTATTGGGTAAATGATTTGAATTTCAGCTATGAAATAAAGCCCAAAGCCGTATTCAGTAGTGTAGTATTTTCTGGGTTATTGGCCAACGTGCTCGACAAGAAATACAGTGCCAATGGGGCCGATTACGGTGGGGGAGCCGTGTTTTTTTATCCACAGGCAGGAGCCCATGGATTCATTGGTGTGAGTATGCTATTTTAGTTTGAAATCCGGATTATATCACCTTGAATTTCTACGCGGTAGGGTTTCATGGTGTAGGGCGCATTGCCAATTCCGGTAAACAAACTATACTCAAAATTATCACAGCCGCATTTGGCATTTAAGCCATTGAGTGTCATAACAGAGCAAGTAGTTGGAACTTGATTTGGGCAACTGAGCTCCCAAGCACGGTAGTCATTATCCGAAATTTTCATTGCGATGATGCCGCTTATTCCAGCTGTTGATTCTCGAATAACAATTGGGTTGATTGGACTATTTAATCCGCTGTAAAGGGGTAAATTTTTATTGATTGTTATTGAAAAACCATAGTTGGGCAAGTACGGATTGTTGTTGCGCTGCATGCCATCGGCACAGGAAATAAGGAGTATAGAGAGTAGGCAAGTAATACAGTTTCTCATTAAAATAAGTGTTGTAATTTGAAAGCAAACAAATATAATTCTTTAACTTTGACTCCGCTAAATTAATTGAATAAAGCACCCGTTTAGTAAAAATACTATCTTTGAAAAAAGAAATCCCGTCCAGATGGGATTTTTTCTATTTATATAACCAATGAAATTATGAGCACAGTATCGTATTATACCGCAGAAGGATTAAAAAAATTAAAAGAAGAATTAGATCATTTAAAAAGTGTGATGCGTCCCAAAGCCTCACAAGACATCGCTGATGCGCGCGATAAAGGCGACTTGTCAGAAAACGCCGAGTACGATGCGGCCAAAGAAGCACAAGGCTTATTGGAAATGCGCATCTCCAAATTAGAAGAAGTGTATGCCAATGCGCGACTCATTGATGAATCGCAATTGGATGTATCAAAAGCGTTGGTGTTGTCCAATGTTAAAATCAAGAACCAAGCCAATGGCATGGAAATGAAATACACCTTGGTAGCCGAAAGCGAAGCCGATTTAAAAACCGGAAAAATCTCGGTAACTTCTCCAATCGGAAAAGGATTATTGGGTAAATCGGTAGGAGAAATAGCCGAAATTACCGTGCCCAATGGCGTATTGAAATTTGAAGTATTAGAAATTACACGCGACTAAGATGGCCAGTATTTTTACCAAAATAGTTGCCGGAGAAATTCCCTGTTACCGCATCGCCGAAGACGAAAACTACTTGGCTTTTTTGGATGTGAATCCTAATGCCAAAGGACACACGCTTTGCATTCCCAAACAAGAAATCAATAAATTATTTGACCTAGACGACCAAGCTTATTTGGGCTTGATGGCATTTGCCAAAAAAGTAGCTGTTGCCCTCGAAAAAACAGTTGCTTGCAAACGAATTGGCATGGCTGTTGTTGGTCTTGAAGTGCCGCATGCACACGTGCATTTGATTCCTCTAAACGAGATGGACGAAATGCGTTTTCAAAATAAAGTGAGTCTCACGCCCGAAGAATTTACTGCACTTGCACTAGCCATTCAGGCCAATTTGTAAACAGAGAAATACATCATCAATCATCAATTGTGGTTCCTGCGATTGGTGATTTTTTTATCAGTACCATGAAAAAAATACTATTCTTTTTTAGTTTGCTATTCGCAGGAGCTATTCAGGCGCAGCAATTTGATGCGATAGCCAAAACACTTGATCAAATGCCTGCAGAGGAGCCGCCTAAAATAGCATCAGTAGCGGGATTCATCAATACGCATTTTACCAGTGAAGAAGATAAAATTGCGGCTATTTTTTATTGGACAGCGCATGCCATTCGGTATGATTTGCCTGGCAGTACTAATGGGCAATACGACACCCAAACTTCTCCCGAGAAAGTTCAATCGGCACTTACTACTCGCAAAGGGGTGTGTATGCATTTTGCAGAGGTGTTTAAAGCCATTGCAGTTGCATGTAAAATCCCTACCGAATTGGTGTCGGGCTTTACCAAACAATACGGCAAAATTAGCACACAAACCCACCAATGGTGTGCAGCCAAACTCAATGGAAAATGGGAGTTGTTTGATCCTACTTGGGGAGCTGGAGTTGTTATTGAAAATCAATACCAAGACCGCTTTAACACCTACTACTTTCGGACTCCTCCCGCCGATTTAATCCAGTCGCATTATCCGTTTGAATACCTATGGCAATTGCTTCCCAATCCGATAAGCCCTGCACAATTTAAACGCAATGAACCCGAATTGCAATCCCAAAAAATTAGCTGTAATCCAGCAGTAGAACTTGAGGCCTATTTGGCATTAACCGAAAGTGAAAAATCAAGATTAGAACTAAATCACATGCAAACGATGGGGATTTCAAACCCCATGTTGCGCGCGCAGGAGGCCTACTTGAAGCGTGAAATCAGCTACTTTGGGCTCAACTCAACCTCCGATAAATTAAGTCAGCTGGTAGACGAGTTTAATGCCAGCATTTCTGCCTACAACAAAGTAGTTGTGTTTAGAAACCAACAATTCAAGCCGGCAATTTCAGATGAGGAATTGGTGGCTAGCGTGCAATTGCCATTCAATAATTTTACGCAGGCCTATGCCAGTTTGATGGCTTTAACAGATGTAGAACGCGAGCTATTGGGACAAGTGAATGGGTTGAAAAAATCATTTGCGTCAACCAAAAAAGCCTGGGAAGTACAATTGGCGTTTGTGCAAGAGTATGTGGCAACTCCTACAGAAAATAGGGCGGAATTATTTTACAAAAATCCGCGCAGACGCTAATTGATTTTGTATGAAATTTGAATCGTAGTGCCTTTGCCAATTTCGGATTCAATTACTTTTATTTTTCCTTTGTGGTATTCTTCAACAATCCGCTTGGTGAGGGAAAGGCCTAATCCCCAACCTCTTTTTTTGGTGGTAAAGCCAGGCTCAAACACTTGACTAAATTGATTTTTAGGAATTCCTTTTCCTGTATCGCTTATTTTAATTTTTACAAAACCGGCTTCAACTTCTAGTCGCACACTGAGTGCTCCTTTGCCCCTCATCGCGTCGAGCGCATTTTTCACCAGGTTTTCGATGGTCCAACTGTGCAAGGTTGCATTTAAAGGCAGCATTATTTTTTGCTCGGGAGCAGAAAAAGAAAAGGCCACTTGCTGGGCAAAACGAGATTCGAGATAGGCATATGATTCAGCAGTTTCCTTTACTAAATCTAAGTTTTCTAGTGCTGGCTCAGATCCTATTTTTGAAAATCGTTCTGTAATTGTTTGAAGTCGCACAATGTCTTTCTCCATTTCGGCTATTGACGATGCATCCAACGATTCCATTTTCATCAGTTCAAGCCATCCAATCAAGGAAGACAAGGGCGTGCCAATTTGATGTGCAGTTTCTTTGGCCATTCCCGCCCACAATTTGTTTTGCGTGGCTATCTTGCTGCTTTTGTAAAAAATATAAACTACAACGCCAAACAGTACTATAATTAAAACCAAGGCAATGGGGTAATATTTAAGTTTGTTTAATAATGAGGAATCGCCATAGTACAAATATTGAAATTTACCAGGAACATACTCCATAGTAAGTGGTTCGTTTTGTTTTTTGAGTTTGGCCAAAAATGCCTTGGATTGTATCGGGTCATTGATAATTGATTCGTCAATGTTTGAACTGCTGATGATGCTGTCTTGCTGGTTAGTGAGTAATATTGGAATTGTTTTGTTGTTGCTAATAACTTTAAAAGGCAACTCTACTTCGGTATTTTCGCCGGCATTGAGCAGCGTTTTTTGTGCCTCGGCCCAATACTCCATTTTAATACGTTCTTCATTTTTAAAAATTTGAAAAAAGGTATAGGTGTTCCACAAAATCAAACTGATGATAATGAAGGAGCCCAGAATGAGCGTCCACCGAATGAGGTCTTTGTGCTTGCTAAATTGCATAGTTTCAATTTGTGGCATAAATATACTCAAATCGAATACTACACCACATAGGTTGTTGTTGAAAATTAGGTGCATTATATTCAGAATAATTTGATCAATAAGGCAACAGGTTTTCTATTTTTGTGTAAATTCAACCCATGTTAAGCATCAATCCCCACGATTTATCTACAGTTCAATTGCAAGCGTATTTGCAGAGTGCAGTAGCGCCCAGACCCATTGCTTTTGCCAGCACGCTAAATGCTAAAGGACGGCCCAATTTGTCTCCCTTTAGTTTTTTTAATGTGTTTAGTGCCAATCCGCCTATTTTGATTTTTTCTCCGGCACGCCGGGTGCGGGATAACTCGATTAAGCACACGCTTATGAATGTGCAGGAGCTACAAGAGGTTGTGATTAATGTGGTTGATTATGCCATGGTGCAACAAATGTCGTTGGCCAGTACCGAATATGCCGAGGGAGTCAATGAGTTTGTAAAAGCTGGATTTACACCCATTCCATCGATGCTGGTAAAACCGTTTCGCGTGCAAGAAGCTCCCGTACAATTTGAGTGCAAAGTCAATCAAGTGATTGCATTGGGTAACCAAGGAGGCGCAGGCAATTTGGTGATTTGTGAGGTGGTTAAAATTCACATTAGCGAAGCTGTTTTAGACGAAAAAGGCGCAATTGTACAAGAAAAGTTAGACCTTGTTGCCCGTTTGGGAGGAAACTGGTATAGCCGAGCCAATGCCGGACTTTTTGAGGTGCCAAAACCCTTAACTACCTTGGGAATTGGTGTGGATGCCATTCCAGATTTTGTGAAAAAAAGTGGCTTGTTTAGCGGCAATGATCTGGGTGTTTTGGCCAATATTGATGCATTGCCAAGCCCAGAAGAAGTTGCTATCTTTGTGAAGCAAAATTTTGAACTCAAAGCTGTATTAAGCGCCGACGAGCCCATTAAACAATTGCAATTGGCACTGCGTTATGTGCAAGCTAATGATGTAGAATCAGCTTGGAAAGTGCTTTTAGCTTAGTAAAATATAATTAGAAATCTATAAAATTGAACCCATGGAAGTAGCAGGAAAAATCAAAGTAATTAATGCCGAACAACAAGTAAGCGCCACATTTCGTAAAAGAGAATTAGTAGTGACAACCGATGAGCAGTATCCACAACACATTATGGTTGAATTCACCCAAGATAAATGTGATTTGCTTAACAATTATAAAGTAGGTGAGGGCGTAAAAGTTTCCATCAATTTGCGCGGACGCGAATGGATTAACCAACAAGGGGAAGCCAAGTATTTTAACAGCATCCAAGGGTGGAGAATTGAGCGTATACAAGATGGCGGAAGTGCACCAACATCAGCGCCAAATGCAGCAGCACCTGAAACACCCGTTTTTCCTGTAGCGCCTAGTTTTACGGAAGAAGACCACGACGATTTGCCATTTTAAACCGTCTCGTATTAGTCAAACTATGAATTTAGAAAGTTGAGCGCAATCCCTCAATTTTCTAAATTCTTTTATTTTATACCCATGCAGTTTTTAACCAAAGCCCTTTACTTTCCGCCGGTCGAAGAAGCATCGCTCGAAGGTGTTTTGGCAGTGGGTGGCGATTTGTCGGTAGAGCGTTTGCTTTTGGCCTATCAAAAAGGCATTTTCCCATGGTTTAACGAAGATGAGCCAATTATGTGGTGGGCACCCCCCAAGCGTATGGTTGTGGCTCCCGCTATATATAAGATTCCCAAAAATTTGCGTTCGATTATCAATCAAAATAAATTTCAAATCACCTTCAATCAACACTTTGAGGCAGTGATTCGAAATTGCCAACAAATTGAACGTACAGGCCAATACGGCACCTGGATTACCGAAGACATTGTAACCTCTTATTGTAAATTACACGCATTAGGCCACGCCAAATCGGTTGAGGTGTGGCAAGACGGCCAACTGGTGGGTGGCTTATATGGAGTTGATTTAGGCCATGTGTTTTGTGGCGAAAGTATGTTTTCAAAAGTTTCGAATGCCAGCAAAGTAGGGTTTGTTTGGCTGGTGAATTACCTAAAATCCCATAACTACTTGTTGTTGGATTGCCAAGTGTATAATGACCATTTGCATTTATTGGGCGGCGTAGAGATTAGTCGGGCCAATTTCATGAAGATACTTCAATCCAAGTAGTTATTATGCATTTCGTTTCCAGCACGAAAGCAAGTGATCGTTTACCATGCCGGTAGCTTGAAGATGTGCATACACCACTGTGGTTCCCACAAATTTAAATCCGCGTTTTTTTAAATCTTTGCTCACGGCATCCGAAAGTGAAGTATAGGCGGGGATGTCCCGAAGACTTTCCCAATGATTTACAATTGGTTTGCCACCGGTAAATTGCCAAATATAGGTAGAGAAACTGCCGAATTCGTTTTGCACTTTTATAAAAGCTTGGGCATTAGAGACCGAGGCACGTATTTTGAGTAGGTTGCGAATAATGCCTGCGTCTTGCATCAGTTCTTGTATTTTGTCTTCCCCATAAGCTGCAATTTTCACGTAATCAAATTGATCAAAGGCCGTTTTGAAATGTGCTCGTTTTTTTAAAATGGTATGCCAACTTAAGCCGGCCTGAAAGGTTTCGAGTACCAAAAATTCAAAAAGTGTGGCGTCATCATATACCGGATTGCCCCATTCTTGGTCGTGGTATTCGCGATAGAGATCATCTTTTTCGCACCAACCACAGCGTATTTTAGTTGTCATTATGGTCTTTTTTGAGTTGCTTTTCGATAACGGCATGCCCAGCATAGATTAAAGGGGTCATGGCTATGGCAATTACTAATTTCACAAAATAGCCGGCTAATGCAGAGGTTATGTATACTTCGGTACTCATTTTCCCAGTGAGCCAAAACGCGATTCCCAATACGATAAAAGTGTCAAACAACTGAGAAATTACAGTTGATCCGGTGCTGCGTAACCAAATCATTTTTTTACCGGTTCTGTTTTTGAAGAAATGAAATATGGTCACGTCAATGAGTTGCGATACCATAAATGCAGTAATACTGCCTACAATAATCCACATGCTCTGACCAAAAACCGCGCTAAATTGTGCATCGGTTACCAAACCAGCACCTTGGACTGCAGGAATTTTTAGGGCAAAATACAAGATCACAAAACAATAGGCTATTAAAGCTGCGGTGAGTAAAGACAGTTTTTTTACGCCTTTTACCCCAAAATAATCGTTGATTAAATCGGTGGTGATAAATACAATAGGCCATGGAATAACGCCTACACTCATTACATAGGGACCAATGTGAATGAGTTTTCCCCCAATGAGTTCAGCAATTACCGCATTGGTAATAAAGATGCCTGCAAGTACCACATAGATAATGTCTTTTCTGGACTGGAACATAAAATCGAATTAATACATATAAAAAAACCTCCACAAATGTAGAGGTTTTTGTTTTTGAAATAGCGGGTTTTCTACCACCAACCGTATACTTTGTATACTACGTCTGGTTGGTTGTTTCCGTATGCTACACCAATGTCGCGCGCGGCTTTGATGGTCGCTTTTTGGATATCCACATTGTCTTGTTGTTGTTTCATTTGGAATTTCCACTCTCTCTGATCCAACTCTTTTACACGTTGTGCAATTTTTGATGATAACACTTGTGCATCTTTGTAACAAGCTGCACCTGGTTCAATTTGAGAAAGAATAGCACCAGCATTTTCAGCACTAGCCAAATCTTGCGCGGCATTCCAAGCCGTAGTGGCTTCCATCAAACGTTGTTTGCACGCACGGTCAATTTGTTTTTGGTAGATGGGCGCTACAGCATCCATCGCTTTGTCGTAGCATGCTTTGCATACTTCTGGCACACTAGTTAATTTCATAATGGCTTCCTCATATTTGTTTTGAGCTGCCATAGTTTGTGCATCTTTCAAGATAAAATCACATTTACTGTTAAAGTATTCCATGATTTTGGTTTTCCCTTTTTCGATAAACGTTTGGTATACCGGATCTTTGGTTTTCAAACCGTTTAAAGCAGCGATATAGGCTTTCGTTTCATTCACTCCCACCCCTTTCAAGGTTACAGATTGGCTTGAAAACAAAGTGCCTTCTAAACCGTCACCGATGTACAAGGTTACTTCTAAGGTATACGCATGCATTGGTGGTGCAGTAGGCGTAATGTCTTTGGTTAAAACTGCCACATTGGTTGTGATAATGAATCTTGAATTTGAAGATCCACCCAATCCATTTGCGGTTGCGATTTGCGACAATTTGTTAGACAAACTGGCTTTAACAGCAGGAGTTAAGCCTTCAATTTGTGCAGGAATATATGGAGTTAGGGCAATACGTGCGCCATCATCTGATTTTCCTGCAGTATTTTGTGCCGAAGCAGTCAATGACATGCTAAGGATACAGATTGCTAAAAATAATTTTTTCATAAGTTGTTAATTTTTATTTTTCACCAATTACAATAGCTGCTTGACCCAATCCTTTCATGGTCAGTTTAGCTGTGATTTGGTATTTTTCTTTTAAGAATTTTTGTAAGCCTTTGGCCCATCCTCTTGTATCTTGTGCTTTTCCGGTTGCGTCCATTAAGGCGATACGAACTTGCTCAAAAAACATTTTATTTTCAGATGATTCTGTAGTGCTAAATCTACCTTTTACGGTATTGTCAGAAACCCATTTCTCAATGATTGATCCCAATTCTTCTCCTTCGTATTCTGATTCTAAATCACCATCAAACGAGTCGAATTTTTTGATTCTCAAGGTAACTTCTCTTCCGTTTTCGAACATGTCTTCGAAGTGTTTTTGAAGTAATCCATTAAAGTTATCCAAGTGAGATAAAACGGCAGTTTCCAACATCACTGGAAGTGGAGCACCAATTAAGTCGTTTCCAGTTCCTGAAGCACCGGCAACGTTTTTATCGGTATAGGCATCAAAACCAGCCAAATCAAACGTTACTGATTTTTTTGGTCCAAACGAGTTGATTTTCCAGTTGATTTGCATCCAAATATCCGCTTTGGCTACGCTTTTCAATTTGTCAACAGGGCTTTCGCTCACGCCAGCACCCGTTTTGCTGGTTGTCATCGCGTTTTCAGCTGCTTCAGATTCGATTGATTTTAAGGTTTGCTCCAAAGATTTCAATTGAAATCCACGAGCAGCCATCAATTCACCCAATTTATTCATGACTAACGTCAATTCGGTGTTTTCTTGAACCGCACGTTTGTAATCACAAATTTTCATTTTGGAACCTTGGTTGTCAAATTCCATAAAAAAACCATTACTAATACACCAGTTGTCGCTAGGTACTACCATAATGATTGGTTTTTTTGCCTGTGCAAATGACTCAATTGCTACTAAAGCAAAAAGGGAAACTACTAAATATTTAAAGTTAATTTTCATAAGTTAAGTTATTGTTTAATGATGTTATCAGCAATTAGTTTTGCTTTTAATTCTGCACGTAATATGCGTACAATTAATCCATTGGTTACACTTTCGGACGTTTTTTTACGGTCACGACTCAATTTGTTTCCAATGCGTTCGTCACGTAAGGATACGTAGTTTTTGTATTCCCCACCATCGGCAAAAAATGCATTAAAATAGTCTTCGTATTTTTCTTGTGCATTTACCTCAAAGATCAATGGTTTTTGGTTGCACTCTTGTTTGCCTTCACGGATGCCATTAAAAATTACATCTCGCATGGCGTTCTTTTTGGCTTGTTCAACCGCATCGGCACGGTTTCTTCCGTTGCCCCATGCTTTAAGGGTTTGAGAACCGTCTAGTTCTACGCCCATACATTCTGTTTTATAGGTGTAAAAACCAGCCGTTTTTTTCTGTGCTGTAGCACTAAGTGTAAGTGCAAACACAAATAAGGTTACAAGTATATTTTTCATGTTTTTGGGTATTAAAATCCTGCAGACAATCCTTTAACAATTCCAGCGTTTTCTAAGTCTTTTCGCAACTCTTCTTTACGAACAGAGATAAGTACGCCAATTTTGTATTCTTTTCCTACTTTCATGCGGTCTTCTGCTGCTACAGCACCGTCATTAGTTAAGGATACAAATTTTAAATATTTCCCGCCATCAGCAAAAAAGGCATCAAAAAAGTCAGCTTTTTCCTCTTCGATGTTTGGATTGTTGGTCAATGGAGATTGTCCTGGCACACGATCAGTTCCAGCAAAACCTCTGAAGATAATTCCGTGAACGGCATTCTTTTTGGCTTGTTCAATGGCTACATCTGGTTTTTTTGAATACGACCAAACTTTAATTAAATACGTACCGTTAACACCAGTTTGTACGGCTTCTAATTCATAGCGCCATGCGTTAGTGTCTTTGTTTGCTTTTTTCTTTGCTTGAGCTGATGCATTGAAGGCAATAGCTACTACAGCCAATAGGGTAATTGCGAATTGTTTCATTTTTGTTTTTTGTTTAAAATTAATAAAAAACCATTTCCTTACTTACGCAAAGAAATGGTTGTAAATCTACTGTATTATTTTAATTGACGAATCAACAAGCCTGGGTAGAATTTTTTTCCGCCTTTAAAGGTAGTTCTGTCAATTGCACCTTCAGCTGGTTTTTCGTCAGCTAAGTTGAAACGGTTGTCCCAAATTTTGTCGCCATCCACTTTAATGGTTCCAATGCTTTTGTATTCGATTTTTCCTGTTTTTTGGTCCATTACAGCTTCCAATACTTCAAATTTGTCACCACCTTCTAAACCTTCTTTTAACCCAATTTTAGCCGTAATTGGCTCTCCTGTATACAAGGGAACTTTTGGTTTAAACACATCGTAGTTTTTTTGCAATTTGGCAAATACTTTATCAATGTTACGCGTAACTGAAAGGTTGATGATTTGGTCTTCTGTTCTTTTTTCTTTCAACGAGAAAGTTACCAAAGTAGTCGATTTTTGAGAACCTACATATTCCATTTGAAACAAATCCATATTGCTGTCAAATTTCGCTTTCATAGCAGGAGTCATGGTAGTTTTGTCTCCGTACATCTCTTGATAGAAAGTACCTTCAACTTCTGGAGTCCATTTCAATTTGTATAAATAAGAAGTGGTCCAAACCGAGTAGCCTTCTTTTCCTTTGTTGTAGGCAATTTCGGCTGCTTTTTCGATACCCATTCGCACTAAGCCAGGAGCGTTTTGTGCAGCCAAGATGGCCGCATCGCGAATTCCTCTTGCAATGGGTTCATTTTCAACAAATTTCATTGAAGAAACTACTACAAAGGTGTTGTTGATTAACTCAAATCCTGCAGTTGCCAATAAGGCTTTTCCGTCGCTTGAGGCTGCTGCCGTTTTGGTATCCAAGAACGAAGCGTTAAACGCACCACGAGTTCCAATTAGTTCATAATCAAAACTACCGTCTGCCTGGCGATTAAACCATTTGGCCACCATTTTTTTGGCAATTCGCTCATCTTTGAAGTATTTCTCGATTACTTCTGGTGTTTTAGACTCAACTGTATCAGTGGTGTATTTGGCTGGATTAAATGATTTAGCGCCAATGTTGTGGTTGTCGTATTTGTCTGGAAATGGTGCGCTGTAGTAGGCATTGATTACCTGGTCTTTTTTAGGAAAACCAGATGATTCAATCAAGATCGTATGCAACGAACTTCTACGGTACTTGGTTTCCTTCATTTCTTTTTGGCTATCCTGCGCAAAAAGAACAGAAGAACACAATACAGTGCTAAGTGTAATAAATAATAATTTTTTCATTTTTGTTTTTGTTTAGTTTTTGTTTAGTTTGGTTTTAAGGCTAGAACAAATAGCCTACTGAAAATTGTATTACCGAGTTACTGGCTCTTTTGTTTGAATCACCAGTAAATCCGGTATCTGTAAGTCCTAAATTGTAGCGACCTTGAAAGATAACACGGTTGCTTAATTCATATTCAAGACCAGCGTTTAGTCCGAAGTCTAGGGTTTTAATCCCATCTATTTTGTCGTTTGAATCATTGGTTTTTAATTTGGAAGAGAGTAAGATACCCAACTGTGGCCCAGCTTCAAAGCTCAAGTTGTCAGTTAGACCAAATTTACCTAAAACCGGTACGGTTAAATAGTCTAATTTGGATCTTCGGAAACCTGGAACATTACCTGTGTAGGTAGATCCTTGCCCAGAGTACAACAATTCAGGTTGTACAGAGAAATTGTCCGATACGATTATTTCGGCCAAAAATCCCAAATGCACACTGGTACGCATGCCTTGATCTTCAACGTCACCCATAAAGTTTGACATGTTCAATCCACCTTTCACTCCAATTACGATGCCTTCTTCGCGTTTAGAACTTTGTGCGTTGGTTTGCACACAAAATAAAATGCCTAAGAACAAAACAATTTTTTTCATAGTAAAAATAATTTGATTTAACTTTTTTTGAATAGTAACTACAAGTATAGTAAAAATTAGTAGTAGTTTACCTTTTAGCCAATAAAAATAACAAAAGGATAAAAAAAACACCTCCATATAGAAGGTGTTTTGAACTATAGTGAATTAATGTTAACCTAAAGCCGCTCTTTTAAATCCGGTTACAATCAAATTGGCATCAACCGATTTTACATAATTGGCTACACTCATCGAGCTGTCTTTGATGTAATCTTGGTTTACCAAGGTGTTGTCCTTGAAGAAACGACCTAATTTCCCTTTGGCAATGTTTTCAATCATCGCTTCTGGTTTTCCTTCTTGACGCAACATGTCTTTTGCGATTTCGATTTCTTTTGCAATGGTATCGGCATCAACACCTGCTTCGTCTAAGGCAATTGGGTTCATCGCCGCGGCTTGCATCGCAACGTTTCTAGCTGCTTCTTCACCACCTGCAACTGCAGCGGATAAAGAAACCAAGGTAGCGATTTTATTTCCTGCGTGAATGTATGATCCTACGAAAGCACCACTCAATTTTTCGAATGAACCGATTTCAATTTTTTCACCAATTACTCCGGTTTGTTCGATCAATTTATCAGCAACAGTGATCCCTTGAAATGGAGCAGCTAAGAATGCTTCTTTGTTGTCAAATGTCAATGCCAAAGCAGCAAAATCTTGTGCCAATTTTACAAACGATTCGTTTTTACCTACGAAGTCAGTTTCGCAATTCAATGAAATTACTACACCTTCTGTTTTGTCGGCGTTAACCACCGCAATCACCGCACCTTCAATCGATTCTCTGTCCGAACGGTTTGCGGCTACTTTTTGTCCTTTTTTACGAAGATTTTCGATCGCTAAATCAAAATCACCGTCTGATTCAACCAAGGCTTTTTTGCAGTCCATCATTCCTGCTCCTGTGATTGTTCTTAATTTATTTACGTCTGCAGCTGTAATTGTAGCCATACTATATAATTTATTTAATGTTTTAAGTAAAAATTCCAATCTTCAAATCCCAAATTCCAATGTTAACAGACCTATACTAAGTTGTTTTTGGAATTTGGAATTTAAAATTTGGAATTTAAAATTGATTTATTCTTCAGTTGAAGCTGCTTCCTCAGTGGTTTCAGGAGCGCTTTCAACAGCCGCTTCTGCCACTACTTCAGCAACAGTAACTTCCTCGTCAGCTGCTTCTGCTTCCATTTCTGGCGCTACATCACCCTCTGCACTTCGGTTAGAAAGTCCATCGATAACTGCAGCAGTTACCAAAGACAAAATTTTATCAATAGATTTAGAAGCATCGTCGTTGGCTGGAATTACGTAATCTACTTCACGTGGATCCGAATTGGTATCAACCATTGCGAAAACTGGAATGTTTAATTTGTGTGCTTCTTTTATTGCGATGTGTTCAGCTTTAATGTCTACTACGAACAAAGCCGCTGGGAGTCTAGACATGTCGGCGATAGAACCTAAGTTTTTCTCTAATTTAGCTCGAAGACGATCTACTTGTAAACGCTCTTTTTTAGAAAGAGTCATGAACGTTCCGTCTTTTTTCATTTTGTCAATGGAGCTCATTTTTTTAACCGCTTTACGAATTGTAACGAAATTCGTCAACATTCCACCTGGCCATCTTTCAGTGATGTAAGGCATGTTGGCTGATTTTGCTTTCTCAGCTACAATATCTTTTGCTTGTTTTTTGGTAGCTACAAATAATATTTTTCTACCTGAAGCTGCAATTTTTTTCAAAGCTTCATTTGCTTCTTCAATTTTAGCAGCGGTTTTATATAGGTTGATAATGTGAATCCCATTACGCTCCATATAAATGTAAGGGGCCATATTTGGGTCCCATTTTCTAGTCATGTGTCCAAAGTGAACACCTGCTTCTAGTAATTCTTTAACTTCTACTTTGTTTGCCATTTTTTTGTACTAGTTTACGTTCTGTTGAATTAGCAATGTTCCGTTTAAGCTTTGAACTGTCAGCTGTTAGCTGTTAGCTTTTGCCGTAAGGCTTCATTTAGATGCTAAACTAAGTTCCCGTTTGATGGGGAGCAACAATAACTTTTTTTAAATTAGGCTGACATCAAATCAGCGCAGTTGTTTTTACTCAATAAATTTCGAATGAAAATCGAAAAAATAACAGGTAGATTAACGTTTCGAGAATTGGAATCTCTTTCTCGCTTTTTTCTGACCGAATTTTTTACGCTCTACCATTCTTGGGTCTCTGGTTAATAACCCTTCAGGTTTCAAGATCGCTCTGTTTCCTTCGCCTACTTCACACATTACGCGTGCCAAAGCCATACGAACAGCCTCTGCTTGTCCTGTTGAACCACCTCCGTATACGTTTACTTTTACGTCAAAGTTGTTTACGTTCTCTGTCATAGACATGGGTTGTAATACTTTGTACTGTAAAGTAGCGGTAGGAAAGTAAGTTGCAAATTCTTTTTTGTTTACGGTGATTTTACCTGTTCCTTCTGAAACGTACACACGCGCAACAGCGGTTTTTCTTCTACCGATTTTGTGAATAACTCCCATTACTTAAGATCGTTTAGGTTAACGGTTTTAGGTTTTTGAGCTGCAAATTTGTGCTCACCACCTACATTTACATTTAAATTTCTGAAAAGCTCTGCACCCAATTTGTTTTTTGGCAACATCCCTTTTACCGCTTTTTCTACCAAAGCAGCTGGGTTTTTAGATTGCAAAACTTTAGCAGTTAAAGTTCGTTGTCCTCCTGGATAGCCGGTATGACGCATGTAAATTTTGTCATCCATTTTTGTACCCGTAAGGTTGATTTTTTCTGAGTTAATAACAATTACGTTATCTCCACAGTCCACGTGTGGGGTGTAACTAGGCTTGTACTTGCCTCTCAAAATCATTGCGACTTTTGATGCAAGACGACCTAAGTTATGCCCATCAGCATCTACAACAATCCACTCTTTTGTAACAGAGGATTTGTTTGCAGACATTGTTTTGTAGCTTAATGCGTCCATAATATTATTTTAATTAAACATTCCATCCCCTACCGATGCTTCGGAATAGGGGTCGCAAAAGTACAATTTATTATTACAAATACAAATAGCTGTAAAAGATTATTTTACGAGTTTTTATCGCTCAAGCCTTTCGTGGCTAAAATGTTGTGAATTAGTGGTGTTCAAATTCGAGATTCTTTGCGATTCGTTTATTTTGAAATCGTTTTCGTTACAGATTACCAATTTAATAAAGTAAAAAGGTAACGGCTTTAGTTTAATGTTTCTTATTTTTACCACTCAAACTTCGAGAACCATGAAAGCAAAAGCTACATTAAAACAAATTGCAAAGGAACTGCACGTGTCCGTTTCAACTGTTTCCAAAGCCTTAAACGACAGCCCAGAAATTAGCGAACAAACCAAACTTAAAGTCCAAGAATACGCCAAGCTCAAAAATTACAAACCCAATGTAATTGGCTTGAATCTCAAAAATAGAAAAACGAAAACCATCGGGGTTATTATTCCCAATATCTTGAATTCGTTTTTTGCTAAAGTATTTACCGGTATTGAAAAAGTGGCCGAAGCCCGCGGATACAATGTAATTACGTGTATTTCAAACGAAACCTTAGAAAAAGAAGCCCATACCTTAGAAATGCTTTCCAACGGAACCATAGACGGATTTATTTTGTCCATTTCTGAAGAAGCCCAAAAATTGCAAGAATACAGTCATTTTAAAGATGTGATTAACGAAGGCACGCCCATCGTGATGTTTGATCGCGTTTGCGACCAAGTAGCTTGCGACAAAGTAATTGTGGACGATTTAGATTCGGCTATCGATGCTACGCAATATTTGGTGAACCTAGGTTGTAAAAACATTGCCTTGTTTTCCTCAATTGACAATTTAAGTGTGGGAAAATTAAGAGCAGAAGGCTATGCTACTTGTCTGAAAAACAACAACATTAACGTGCAGCCAGCGCTCACTGTACTCACCGATAACGAGGCCGATTTTGACGCCCAAGCATTGGACGTGCTCTCCAACCAAAAAGTAGACGCCATTTTTGCCTTAGACGAACACGCTTCGGTTTCGGCCATTAAATTGGGATTGAAATTGGGCTTTACTATCCCCGAAAATTTATCGGTAATTGGTTTTGCCGATGGGGTTTGGTCCCGTCGTTTGTCGCCTAGTTTATCTACTGTGAGTCAACATGGACCCGAAATTGGTGCCGCCGCTGCCCAGTTGCTTATTGACCGTTTGGAATCCAAAGAGGAGCATTTGCCGTTTGTCACTTCGGTGGTAAAAACTGAATTGCGCAAGCGGGAATCGACGAGAAAATTATAGTTTAAAGTTTCAAGTATAAAGTTTCAGGTTTTATGAAAAAAGCACTCTTTTATTTTAGTTTATTTACTGCTGCAATTGTGATAAGTTGTTCAACCATTGAAACTGAAGGTCCGGTTCGTCAATTGTACCCTATACTCAATACGTTGGCCGTTTCAGAAATAACGAGTATTTCGGCTAAGTCGGGCGGATATATATCCAACGCAGGAGTTAGTCCGGTTTCGGCCAGAGGAATAGTCTGGAGCACCAATTCCCAACCTACTGCCGATTTACCTACCAAAACAACTAATGGCAGTGGAATAGGAACCTTTGCCGCTAATCTTTCAGGATTAAGTCCCAATACTACCTATTATGTTCGCGCCTATGCTACCAATAGCAACGGATCCAATTACAGTTATGGTCAAGAGGAAAGTTTTACAACCAAAGCCTATAATATTCCAGGCCCTGATGTTACCGATATAGATGGAAATTTGTATCACACGGTAACCAATTGCAACCAAACCTGGACCCAGTCTAATTTGAATGTAACTAAATTTACTGATGGCACCCCAATTCCGCAGATAACCAATCCCGATGAATGGCATAACACATCTACTGCTGCTTGGTGTTATTACAACAATGATTCAGCCGTTGGCGCCGATTTCGGAAAACTGTACAACTGGTATGCAGTAGCTGGAATTTATGACGAGGCGTCAAGAAACAATCCTGCATTACGAAAAAAATTGGCCCCCGAAGGCTACCACATTCCAACCGATCCCGAATTTGGAGCGTTATATGATTGTTTGGGCGGAGATGGTGTGGCAGCTATGAAATTAAAAGAAACAGGTATTGCCTTTTGGTCGAGTCCCAATGATTCGGCTACAAACGAAAGCGGATTCAATGGCCGTGCGGCAGGCATGAGAGACGATGATGGTGATTATTTTAATTTGTACAGCGAGTGTAATTGGTGGACAGCTTCAACCGATGGGCCTAATTATGCCTGGTATCGGTATATGGTGTATTACGATAATGCAGCCTACAACATTAGTTTTAATTTTAATTATGGGTTTTCTGTACGTTGTTTGAAAGATTAGTCAAAGTCAAGATAAAATAGTGTAGACGGAGAGCGTAAAGACTTTTTCTACCTGCCTTTTATAAAACCAATTTTTCTCAAAAAAGGTCAAAACCTAAAACCTACTACCTACAACCCTTAATGCGCCTCCAGCCAATTGTCGCCCATCCCCATTTCGACTTCCAAGGGTACTTGCAGCACAAAGGCTTGTTCCATTTCCTGTTTAATGAGTGGTTTGATGAGTTCAATCTCCGAAAGGTGTACGTCAAACACCAATTCGTCGTGTACTTGCAATAGCATTTTTGATTTCCATGCCGAGCCGTCGGCTTTCTTTTCTGCTAATTTTTGATGAATGTTGATCATTGCAATTTTAATGATATCAGCGGCACTTCCTTGTATGGGTGCATTTACGGCATTGCGTTCGGCACCGCTGCGCACCATGGCATTGGCCGAATTGATGTCTTTTAAATAACGTCGGCGCCCCAAAACAGTTTGCACATAGCCGTTCTCGCGGGCAAAATCAACTTGCTCTTGCATATAGGCTTTGAGCTTGGGGTAGGTTTTGTAATAGGCTTCAATGAGTGCGGCACTCTCTTGACGACTCAAATTGGTTTGGTTGCTCAACCCAAAAGCCGAAACACCGTATACGATGCCGAAGTTTACTGTTTTGGCGTGGCTTCGTTGTTCTTTGGTTACCTCGTCTAAGGGCACATTAAATACTTTGGCGGCGGTACTTTTGTGGATGTCTTCGTTGTTTTGAAACGCTTTAATCATATTGTCTTCGCCACTAAGCGCGGCAATGATGCGCAATTCAATTTGCGAATAATCGGCCGAGAGCAACACATAGTTTTCGTTGCGGGCAA
>JBJOOG010000072.1:0-2649 GCA_046051465.1 Bacteroidota bacterium
TTTGGCATTCTAGTTCACACGTACTGGCGCAAGCCTTACAAGAATTGTACAGCGGAATCAAATTAACCATTGGACCAGCTATTGAAACTGGATTTTACTACGATGTTGATTTTGGAGATCATAAAGTGACCGATGCCGATTTCAAGAAGATTGAAGATCGCGTATTGGAAATTGCCCGAGAAAAACACGAATTCACCATGCGTTCGGCTACCAAAGCTGAAGCCTTGGCTTTTTATGCAAAAGAAAACAACCCCTATAAAACAGAGTTGATCAGTAACCTTGAGGACGGTACGATTACCTTTTGCGACCACGCCACCTTTACCGATCTGTGTCGTGGTGGACATATCCCGAACACCGGTTTTATCAAAGCAATGAAAATCATGAGTGTGGCCGGTGCTTATTGGCGTGGGGACGAAAAAAACAAACAACTCACTCGCGTGTATGGCGTTTCATTCCCTAAACAAAAAGACCTTACCGATTACTTGGAATTGCTGGAAGAAGCCAAACGTCGTGATCACCGAAAATTAGGCAAAGAATTGGAGCTGTTTGCCTTCTCGCAAAAAGTAGGACAAGGTTTGCCGTTGTGGTTACCAAAAGGTGCTGCCTTACGCGACCGATTGGAACAATTTTTGAAAAAAGCACAGAAAAAAGCAGGCTACGAACAAGTAGTGACACCGCACATTGGCCAAAAAGAATTGTATGTGACTTCTGGACATTATGCCAAATATGGAGCCGACAGTTTTCAACCCATCAACACGCCAGCTGAGGGTGAGGAATTCTTATTAAAACCGATGAACTGCCCGCACCACTGCGAGATTTACAACACCAAACCGTGGTCTTATAAAGATTTACCAAAACGCTACGCCGAGTTTGGTACCGTATACCGTTACGAACAAAGTGGCGAATTGCACGGATTGACCCGTGTTAGAGGATTCACTCAAGATGACGCACACATTTTTTGTACACCCGAGCAATTGGACGAAGAGTTCAAAAAAGTAATCGACTTGGTACTTTATGTATTTAGTTCATTGGGATTTGAAAACTTTACTGCTCAAATTTCGTTACGCGACCAAGAAAACAGAGACAAATACATTGGCTCGGACGAAAACTGGGAAAAAGCAGAAAACGCCATTATCAATGCGGCCAGAGATAAAGGGCTGAATACAGTTGTAGAATATGGCGAAGCTGCGTTTTACGGACCAAAGCTTGATTTTATGGTGAAAGATGCCTTGGGCAGACAGTGGCAATTGGGCACCATTCAAGTTGATTATAACCTTCCCGAGCGTTTTGATTTGACGTATAAAGGCAATGACGACAAGTTGCACAGACCGGTCATGATTCACCGCGCGCCATTTGGTTCGATGGAACGATTCATAGCCATTTTATTGGAGCACACCGCTGGAAATTTCCCGCTTTGGTTGATGCCAGAACAAGCTATAATCCTGTCTTTGAGTGAGAAATATGAAAATTATGCGAAAAAAGTTTTGAATCTGTTAGAAAATCACGAAATTCGCGCCCTAATTGACAACCGAAACGAAACAATCGGGAAGAAAATTAGGGATGCAGAGATGCAAAAAATGCCGTTCATGTTGATTGTTGGAGAAGAGGAAGAAAAAAACGGAACCATTGCTGTTCGCCGTCACGGACAAGAAGGAAGAGGCAACAACACCATGACCATTGATCAATTTGCCTTGCTCGTTCAAGAAGAAATCGATAAAACATTAAAAGTATTCAACGTTTAACTGCTTGTTTATCAAGCCTAACACACTAAAGTCATAGCAATACGTAGCAACAAGGGGTATCAGCCCAGAGTAGAAAAAAAAGACGCGCACCGAATCAACAATTTAATTCGTGTGCCCGAGGTTAGACTTGTGGGTGAGAACATTGAGCCTGGAGTTTTTAAAATAACCGAAGCGCTGAGACTTGCCGACGAATTTGAATTGGACTTGGTTGAAATTTCGCCCAACGCCGACCCGCCGGTTTGCAAAATCATGGATTATAAAAAATTCGTGTACGAGCAAAAAAAGCGCGAGAAAGCCTTGAAAGCAAAATCGACGCAGGTGGTCATCAAAGAAATTCGATTTGGACCACAAACGGATGAGCATGATTATGAGTTTAAACGCAAAAACGCCGAGAAATTCCTGAAAGAAGGAGCCAAATTGAAAGCGTTTGTGTTTTTTAAAGGACGTTCGATTATCTACAAAGACCAAGGACAAATTTTGTTGTTGCGATTGGCAACCGATTTAGAAGAGTACGGAAAAGTAGAAGCAATGCCGGTATTAGAAGGAAAGCGAATGATTATTTTCATTGCGCCGAAAAAGAAAAAGTAGGGCCAAGCGTTAAGAAAATGTCCAGTGTACATTTTTAGCGAAGGAGCCAGGAGGCGCGCGGGAGTTTTAACCTCCAAACACCAAGCCCCGATAGAAGCAAGTATCCTCGCAGAGATTGCTTCGCCAATTCGCTTTGCTCGGGTCTGCGGAAAGCGGGAATAGCTCCTAAAAAAAATAAGATAGAGTTATAAGTCCAGTACTTAAAGCTAAAAGATAGTAAGTAAGAATAAATCAAAAACTAGGAAAAAATGCCTAAAATGAAAACCAAATCTAGCGCCAAGAAACGTTTTAAAGTTACTGGTTCTGGAAAGATTAAAAG
>JBJOOG010000073.1:0-8615 GCA_046051465.1 Bacteroidota bacterium
CCGAATTTTTCTCCCCAGCTTTGGGGTATTTGAATGTTTCAGTAGAGGGGTACAATTCATTTTGAAATACCGACATCCTAAACTCGGGAACCTGTGATTCGTCAAACTTAATGTAGGCCAACTTTTTGCTGTCTTTACTCCAATCAAAGGCGCGAACAAAGGCAAATTCTTCTTCGTATACCCAGTCCGTGATTCCATTGATAATGGCGTTTTTACGTCCATCAGAAGTAAGTTGGGTGGTTGTTTTGGTCGATACATTATACACAAACAAATTGTTGTCTTTGGCATAGGCCAACTGTTGTCCATCAGGAGAAAAGGTAGGCTCTTGAACCGGAAAGTCAAATAACTTGACTACTTTTTTAGACGCCACATCATATAAGTAGTAGTCGGCTGTAAACGAATGGCGGAAAATTGGCGTAGAATTGGCGGCCAATAGAATCTGTTGTTCACTCGGACTAAAGGTATAACTGTCAATGCAGTCTTTAAGTAAGGGTTGATTTTTGGTGTCCAGTAACGTATTTAGTTTGTTAAGTGTTGCAAAGTCGTAAAGATCGATTTGAAAACTTTTAGTACTGCGGTCAAAATTGAGTACGGTGTATTGGTTGGTGTTTTTTAGGGCTTGTAATTCATCCATTCCTTTGGCCCGAAAGGCGCCGGTATAAATCTCTTCGACTGTGATGTTTTGTTGAGCAAAAAGCGACGAATGAAAGGCAATAATGAAAGCTAAAACGTGAACTATTTTCATATAATAATTGGTCATTTAAAATCAGCCAATTTTAGTGAAAAAAATGCAATTATTGCCACATTTTGGAAATTAATTCAAGGGAATTGATGGTAATTTATGGAGAAGTTCACCACAAAATTCAAGGATTATCCCGCTACTATCCGTTATATTTGTATGCTTTTCTAAACCAAAAGAACTATGACGCACGACATCGCCGGATTTTCAAAATTGATCAAAGAAGACAAACTCAACTGGTTGTCTGAGCACTATTTTACTACCCCCACTGAAGCAACTGCCTTACTTAAAAAATACTGGAACTCCGACCAGGCGCTCCAAAAATTACACGATGAGTTTATCGAAAATACGGTTAGTAATTTTTACTTGCCACTGGGTGTAGCTCCCAATTTTGTGATTAACGGAAAAAACTACACCATTCCCATGGCAATTGAAGAAAGCTCAGTAGTAGCCGCTGCGGCCAAATCGGCCAAATTTTGGGCTAGCCGGGGTGGGTTTACAGCCCAGGTGATCAATTCTGAAAAAATAGGGCAAGTGCATTTTATCTACCAAGGTGACAGCGAAAAACTGGCGAACTTTATCGATAGCATTCAACCCAAATTGCGCGAAGCCACCCGTGACATTACCAAAAATATGGAAGCCCGCGGCGGCGGAATTAGTCAAATTGAATTGCGCAACCAAACCCATAAATTACCCAATTATTTTCAGCTTCATGCCACCTTTGAGACCAAAGATTCTATGGGGGCCAATTTTATCAATTCGTGTTTGGAGCAATTTGCCAAAACCATCACAGCCGAAGCGCAACAATATCCCGAATTTACCGAAGCCGAAAAAGACATCCACATTGTGATGAGCATCTTGTCTAATTATGTGCCCAATTGTTTGGTACGTGCCGAAGTTTCTTGTCCCGTAGAAGATTTAGCCGAAAAAAAATTAGAACATCCCGCCGAATTTGCCGAAAAATTTGTGCAAGCGGTTCAAATAGCCCAAGTCGAGCCGTTTCGTGCGGTAACCCACAACAAGGGCATCATGAATGGAATTGATGCCGTGGTCTTGGCCACCGGAAATGATTTTAGAGCGGTTGAAGCAGGCGTACATGCCTACGCAGCCAGAGATGGGCAATACCGCAGTTTAACGCATGCCACCATAGAAGACGGCATTTTTAAATTTTGGATTGAAATTCCGTTGGCCTTAGGAACCGTAGGTGGCTTGACCAATTTGCATCCTTTAGTGAAATGGAGCATGGAGCTGTTGCAAAAGCCATCGGCGCATGAACTGATGCAGTTGGTTGCAGTGGCTGGATTAGCTCAAAATTTTGCCGCCTTGCGTTCGCTCACCACAACTGGAATTCAAGAAGGACACATGAAAATGCACCTGAACAATATTTTACAACAACTACAAGCTACTGAACCGGAAAGACTAGCGGTACAAAACCACTTCAAAAAACAAACGGTAACGCATGCAGCCGTGGTTTCATTTGTACAACAACTTAGAGCCTAATAAGCGAAATGGAACAGGCATTTTACAGCAACGGCAAACTTTTACTCACGGGTGAATACGTTGTACTGAGTGGCGCCAAAGCCTTGGCTGTTCCTACCCAACTAGGACAATGGCTGCGCGTAAAACCCTCGGATACTAGCGGCCTACATTGGCAAAGCTTTGATGCCGATGGAAGTTGTTGGTTTGAAACCCATATCGATTGGCCTGAACTACAAGCTACACCTACAACCGAACCGAGTGTTCGAAACACCTTGCTCTCGATTCTTCAACATGCGAAAGCTTTAAATCCTGCATTTTTACAAAATAAACAAGGGATTCAAGTAACTACCCAACTCAGTTTTCCTAAACAATGGGGCTTGGGCACTTCCTCGACCTTGATCAATAACGTGGCACAATGGGCAGAGGTAGACGCCTATCAATTGCTGTTTACTAGTTTTGGCGGAAGTGGGTACGACATTGCTTGTGCGCAACATGATTCGGCCATTGTATATCAACTTGAAAACGAAAAGCCAGTTGTAAAACCCGTTTCGTTGGAACCTCTTTGCAAAGTGCAACTGTACTTTGTGTACCTCAACCAAAAACAAAACAGCAAAGAAGCCATTGCTGCCTATTATAAAAAGCAGCACCGCTTGGCTAATTATGCCGATGAAATCAGTGCAATTACCGAAGCAATGCTCCTTGACACCAGCTATGAAAATTGGCTAGATCAACTGCAAAAACACGAAGTGATCCTGAGCAACGTACTCGAAATGCAAACCGTACAAGAAGCCTATTTTGCTGATTTTAACGGATTGGTAAAAAGCTTGGGCGCTTGGGGCGGCGATTTTGTTTTAGTACTTAGTCAATCCGATCCAACTGACTATTTTTCAAACAAAGGGTACCACACAATTATCCCCTACTCCCAACTCATTAAATAAAAAAACCCGATTCAAATGAATCGGGTTTTGTGTGTTTGTACGTTCAATTAATAATTGAACTTGGAACGGTTGTCTTCAATATCAGCATCTTCTTTAAGTGCTGGAATTACACGTCCAGTATAGGATTGTACTTGCGATTTTACTTTGTTTACATAGTCTGCATGGTTTTTAAGTGCAGGTGCTTTTGTAATTAAAGTAGGTTGTACTACATACACCCCTGAATTTCCTTCGATTGGTGCAGATACTTTATTTACACCAATAGCAAATGCAGTTCCCACAACTTTACGCTCAGGACCAGCATTAGGAATATTTGGGTTTTCAAGCGTTAAATCGATGGCTTGTTGAACTGTAGTTTTTGATGCTTGAGCAATAGCTTCTAGGCTACCCGCTTTCATTTTGGCCATCAATAACGCAGCTTTCTTTTTGTTTTTAAGGATTGGCTCAACAGAAGGTCTTGCGTCTTCAACAGCCATTAGACCTTTATCAGTCGATTTTTTAAGTTTAACAATTACGTTACCCATGTTGGCTACTTCAAATCTCTTTACATCTCCAACGTTAGTTCCTTTTTCAAATGCCCAACGAACAATTTGTCTTTGAGGACCTAATCCACCACAAACCTCATCCATCTCTTTTACCTTAACCGCAGGCGTAACGGTTAATTTTTGCGCCTTGGCAATTTTGTCAAAGTCTTTCTCGTTGGCATCCATTTCAAACTGAACAGCTTGAGTATATAATTTATCCGTTGTTGTTTCAGATGGTTCAATTTTTTGAGCAATAGTTGCCAAACGAATTGCATCTTGTTTATCGGTTACATTGATGATGTGAAATCCGAAATCGGTTTCTACCAATCCAATTTTTCCAACAGGGTTTCCAAATACAAAATCGTTGAATGGCTTAACCATTTGACCAGGAGCAAAATAACCCAAATCACCCCCTTGTTGTGCTGATGAATCGTCTGAGTTAGTCAAGGCCAACATCAAGAAACTAGTTGGATTGGCTTTAACTTGAGCCAACAACATTTCTGCTTTGGCTTTGGCTTGTTCTTTGGTGCGTTTTTCTTTTTTGTTTGGCACTTGGGTACCTTCGTAGCTAATCAAAATATGACTCGCTTTTGCATTGGCGCCCGCTTTGCGTCCCATAGATTTAGAAATACAGTAGTAAGGTCCTCTCATGTATGGACCATAAATGGCTCCAGGAGCTAAAGCAAACAAGGCGTCTGCATGCTCAGCTGGCAAATCTTTTTTGGCCGTGTAGGTTGAATCGTAAGGGATGTCCGAATTTTCATTGACAAAATCAACGATGTTTACCGCACCTCTAAAACCGGGTAAAGTATCGTTTTTCCCTGTTTCTTGGTTGTACACTACGCTACCTGTAAGTAAGCCATTTACTTTTGTTTTTACTTCTGCTTCGTCTTCTGCAGATGCTTTGTCTTCAATCACAACATAATCCAATTCTCGGCCTGCTTCAGCTTTGAATTTTTTCTCGTTCTTTTTCATGTAGTCTGTGATTTCGGCATCCGAAACTTTTACATCACTGTCTTTAAGAGAAGAGTACATAACAGCCACATAGTTCATGTTCACCTTGTTGGCTTCCATTTCGTATTTCATTTTGCCTTCTGCCTCTGTGGTGTACAAACCACCTTTTACCATGGTGTTGTAAATTTGGTATTTGGCGTTCAAATCTGCATCTTTTTCGCGGTCTTTGATGTACTGTGCTTGCTCTGGATTGGATTTGAAGTATTCCTTGAATTTAGCCAAATCAAACTGACCAGCTGCATTTTGAAACAAGGGATTTTGACCAATATTTTGATCCATTTTCAAGGCCTCCATGATGTGTTTTTCACCTGCTTGTATGCCTAATTTGTCAAACTCAGCCGTTAACAAAGCAATTGAAACTTCTTGATCCCATACTCGGTTTACAGCCTGCATAGAAGTCATGCCTTGTTGACCGCTCTTCTCTACATTGCTTACTTTAACTCTAAATTCTTCAAAAGAAATGTCTTTTCCATTTACCGTTCCAATGTATTTGGATGTGGTAGAAAATCCGCCACTGTTAAAGATGTCGCCGATGATAAACGCCAACAAGCAAAAGCCAATTACTAGAATTAGAAGTAGAGAACGTTGTCTGATTTTTTGTAAAACTGCCATTTTTATTCGTGTTAAATTTTAATTCAGTTTGCGAAAATACAATTATCTATTTAATAACCACAAAAGGATTACAGATAATTTGCAGGAAATACCACTATTTTTGCGCAATTACCCTTAAGAAAGATCGTTTTCTTAGTCTTGTTTATCGGACTGCTGTCTGGCATTCATTTTTGCAGCAAATCGACGGCGAAAAAAGAAAGTGAATAAAGCTATCGCGGCAAAAAAGAAACTAATCCACGGTTTTTCTGGATTGTTCCATTTGATAATTCCATCGTAAATGCAATACAAGGCAAGAGCCAAATAAATGTACTGGGTGTATTTTAAGTAATTCATAGTTATTCTGTTTGATCTATTTCTCCGTTAATACGTTGGGAATTCACCCGTTTAAAATCTTTGCTAAAATCAATCCCTTCACCATAGGATACGCCTTTGGTGTCGGTGAGTTTAAATTTCTGTTCTGTAAAAAACCATTCGTTTTTTTGATCATAATACAACTGATCTGTTTCGAGTTGTTGTCCAAATTCGTTGGTGATTTTTACCTGACTTTGCAAATCAATAATACCAGTACCCTTGAAGGTTACTGCATAATTTGATCGGATAAAGGTTCTTTGGCCTTTGCTGTCGTATAGGGTTACAAAAATTCCTTTGGGAAATTCAGTATAGGGGAATTCAACATGGGCATAATCCAACATTTTGGGACTCTCAAGAATTGAGGTTATTCGGCCAGAATCGGTGTATTTGAGATTAAAATCGGTGGCTTCACCAGCCGCTGAAAATTCAGAATAATTTATTTTTTGAACTTCTTTAAAGTTGCTTTCACATCCTACTAGCGCCAAAAAAAACAAACTGACTACGAAGAGTGTAGAGCCGAAACGGAAAACGAACAGACGGCGAATCAGATCCATTAGTCGTATTTTCTTTTCACAAACCACTTGTCATTAAGCGACAAACTCATCACCACATTGGTGTAATTTTCTTGCACCAAATTGGCTTTTGTGGTTCCTTTTCGTCCGTATTCAACTCCCATGTTTAAATTTGAAAAAGTGCCGCCCAAAGGCAAGCCAAATCCGGCTGAAAGCGCATAATCTTTGATGGTTTGGCCTTGAATAACCAATCCAGTATTTTCATATCGAAAACCTGCTCTGTAGGTTATTTTTTCGAAATAATTGGAGAAGGTGTTGTAATTGGGAATCCAAAATCCACCCAAGCTATACTTGTATCCATTTTGGAATGTGGCAACCGTAATGTCGTCGTAACGATTTCCCATGGCTCTAGATTGGTTCCACGTTAATTCTGTTCCAATCATCCAATTGCGGGATTTTCCTATTCCTGCACCCAATGACAATTGGTTGGGCATGCTCAAATTTCCTGTTGTTCTGTTTTGAGACAACACATCAATAATTGTGGGCGTTAGAATTTCAGAATAAGCAACCGAACTCACTGTGTTGTCGTTAATGGTATTTAGGTTGCTGTTGTAATTGTAGTGCAAGCCCGAATACAGAGAAAGATCGGCTAGTTTTCGTTGGTACATCAATCCAATTTTGTAATTGAATCCCGATAAGGCCGTTACATTTTGTTCATAGGATCCGTACTGAATTCCGTCTATGTATTTTAGACTGCTGGTTTGAATTTCACCAAAGTTGTAGTTTAATTCCGCACCGAGACTCAAGTTTGGTTTGAGTTGAATGCCATAGCCCAAAAACACTTTATTCATTCCGCCCGTTCCCTCAAATTTTTGAATTAAACCGTTGGCTTCATCTATATTTCGGATGCGATACCCCACTGCTGAATACGGAATAAGTCCAAAACAAAAACCAGAATTTTTAAGCGGGATGGCTACCGCTAGATAATCTAAAGTAGAACGCTGGGTTTTTTCTTTTTCGGTGCTTGTTCTCAAGTTTCCAGAATTAAAAACACCACCCACAGAAAATGTAGTCAACTTTAAATACGAATAAGAAGCTGGATTTTGAATGTTTACATGGATACTATCAGGCAAAATGGACAACCCTCCCATGAGTCGATTCTCGACTGTTCCTTTGAATCGTATTTCGCCTACTCCATAAAAGGAATACGGTGACGAGGTTGTTTGCTGTGCTAGACATATAAACGAGGTGAAAAGCAGAAAGGAAAACAGGAATTTAAATCTCATTTTGGATGTGGTATTGATAAGTGTAGTACAAACTTTCCAAGAGAAAATTTGAATTGGCAAATATGGTATTTTTTAGTCGGTTAGCCAAAAAATCGGCATCCCCACCAGTTAAAATTATACTAAAACTTGTTGAAGTAGAAGCAAAGCCTATAATTGTACTTTCAATTTCATGCAAAACGCCTTGCACCACACCCACGTGCATGGATTCCTGTGTTGAATTTCCGATGGTTTGTTTTGGATATTGTGGAGCAAGCAACGGTAACTTTGCAGTGTAGTCATGCAGTGCCTGATAACGCATGTGTATTCCCGGGGCAATTGCACCACCCAAATACACATTGTCGGCTGTGATATAATCAAAAGTAATGCAAGTGCCGGCATCAATAACCAATCGATCTTGATTGGGAAATTGAAGTACTGCGCCAGCGGCCAGCACCATTCGGTCAATTCCCAAGGTGTTTGGGGTTGCATATTGATTGATAAAAGGGAATTTTGTGTGTTGACTGATTTGGTAAACGGGAATCTCTTGACCTAAATCTTGAATTGTATTTGGAATATAATCGGTAACACTAGAGGTAACAATAGCTTGAATCTGCTGAAATTGATGAAACAGACTTTGCAACTGCTCACCCGCATCATCCTGACCAAAAGCCACGGTGTACAAAAGTGTATTGTTCTCAAACACAGCGGCTTTAATTCGTGTATTTCCCACATCAATAACGAGGACCATTGGCAGTTTGCTTAGGCCACAAAAGTAAGGATGATTTTTTTATGGTTTTCGTTTGGATAAATTAAAAATGATTCTATATTTGCAGCCTCATAAACCCCGGTACCTTAGCTCAGATGGTAGAGCAATGGACTGAAAATCCATGTGTCCCTGGTTCGATCCCTGGAGGTACCACTTTTTAAACTCATAACTAGCTACAAATAAGCTTCTTATGAGTTTTTTTTCTTTTTAAGGGTGCTTGACAGGGTGTTTTTTAAGCGCAAAACTTCATTCCTATATCTAATTTAATCTCTTGAAATTTCAAAAATGGGATTGGATGGGAAACAGTGAAAAGTCAAAGTCAAAATAAATGGACCGGGGCGTAGGGAAAAATAACCCGAATTATGAGGACTATTTCTGCAGAATGTACAGCGCTTATGTATAAATGATCCTATATATA
>JBJOOG010000074.1:0-5119 GCA_046051465.1 Bacteroidota bacterium
GCGCTATAAAGATGGAACCAAACTCAAAGGTAAACTGGTTTTGCCCTCTGGTGAAGAAGTAGATGCCGATGCCCCTCAAACGCCGCTATCTGATGATATTTATTACATCGTTCCCGGCAAATGTACCGAATGCAAAGGGTTTCACGACGAACCCCAATGTGCGGCTGTTTGTCCAGTTGATTGTTGTGTACCCGACGAAAATCATGTGGAGAGTGAAGATACACTGCTTAATAGACAGGCCTTTTTACACAACAACTAAATAAACCCACCAAATTAGATGAAAGCAGGAATTGTAGGATTACCCAATGTAGGAAAATCAACCTTATTTAATTGTTTGTCGAATGCCAAAGCGCAAAGTGCCAACTTTCCATTTTGCACCATCGAGCCCAATATTGGCGTGGTAAATGTGCCCGATCCTCGGATTGTGCGATTGGAAGAATTGGTAAAACCCGAGCGTGTGCAAATGGCTACCGTTGATATTGTGGACATTGCCGGTTTGGTAAAAGGAGCCAGCAAAGGCGAGGGGTTGGGGAATCAATTTCTAGGAAATATCAGAGAATGCAACGCCATTATTCACGTGCTGCGTTGTTTTGATAATGATAATATTGTACACGTAGACGGCAATGTAAATCCCATTCGCGACAAAGAAACGATCGATATCGAATTGCAATTAAAGGATTTAGAAACTGTTGAAAAACGCTTAGAAAAAGTGAATCGTGCGGCCAAAACCGGCAACAAAGAAGCCCAAGTAGAAAAAGCGTTCTTGGATCGCATTCGTGAAGCTTTATTGCAAGCTAAATCGGCTAGAACTGTTATTCCACAAAACAACGACGAAGTAGAATTACTAGCTGATTTTCAGTTGATTACCGCAAAGCCTGTGTTGTATGTATGCAACGTTGACGAGGCATCAGCTGTCAATGGAAACGCCTATGTAGATCAAGTACGCGAATTGGTAAAAGACGAAGATGCACAAGTAATTGTGCTATCGGTTGGTGCCGAAGCGGATATTACCGAGTTAGAAAGTTACGAAGAGCGCCAAGTTTTCTTAGAAGATATGGGCTTAAGTGAGCCAGGTTCGGCTGTGTTGATTCGTGCGGCTTATAAATTGTTGCAATTACAAACTTATTTTACTGCAGGCGTAAAAGAAGTACGTGCCTGGACCATCAATATTGGCGATACCGCACCCAAAGCGGCTGGCGTGATTCACACCGACTTTGAAAAAGGATTTATTCGCGCCGAAGTTATTGCTTTTGAAGATTATTCTGCCTTGGGTTCTGAAGCCAAAGTAAAAGAAGCCGGAAAATTGCGAGTAGAAGGAAAAGAATACGTTGTAAAAGACGGTGATGTGATGCATTTCCGCTTCAACGTCTAATTAGGCACTAAAAAACTACTTATTAATTACCTTATTGTCTCAGTAAGGTAATTTTTTTTTACATTTAGAACATATTAATCCGGCTAAATCACTTTCAGATGAAACAGTATCAATACAGCATCGACCTTAATTCGGCAACCGAAGAACTCTATTCAAGTACTGAATTTCAATCCGAAAAAGCCAATTTAGTATTGGCCTTTGCCGAACGAACAACTTTAGATACGGTACAACCGTACGCACAGCTCAGACAAAAATTCCCAACTGCTTCGGTTGTAATTTCTTCTTCCTCTGGACAAATTTCAAACTGTAAATTGGTCGAAGAAAAAGTAGTGGTTACAGCCATTCAATTTGACCATACGCCAACTAAGGCTATTGAAATACAAGTTAATCCCAACGAAGCCAAAAATTACTTGGGTGAACGAGTGAAAAATGAATTAGTTACACCTGAGCTCACAGCTTTATTGGTGCTTTCTGAAGGAAGCTTTGTAAACGGAACCGATTTAATTGAAGAATTGAGAGCTGAAACCAATCATCAAATACCCATTTTTGGTGGAATTGCTGGCGATGGCTATTTATTTGAAAAAACAGTTGTTGGACTTAACCGAGATCCTGCTCCGAATACCATTGTAATTGTTGGTTTTTATGGAAATCGAATTCAATTTGGATTTGGATCTGAAGGAGGATGGAGTGATTTTGGTCCCGAACGTGAGGTGACCCGATCAGACAAAAACAAAGTCTTTAAAATTGGCGATCACTACGCCTTGGATATTTACAAAGAATATTTGGGCAAGTACGCCGATGAGTTGCCCGGATCGGCCTTGTATTTTCCATTATCTATGAAAGAAACACCAGATTCTGAGCCCGTTGTACGCACCATTTTGTCTATTGACGAGCAGGAAAAATCAATGACATTTGCCGGAAATTTACCCGAAGGTGCTTTGGTGAAATTCATGAAAGGCAATTCCGATAAACTAATCGATGCCTCATACCATGCTGCAACAAATTCTGAAAATGATACCCATAAAAAAGATAGTATTGCCTTGCTCATTAGCTGCGTAGGCCGAAAAATTGTGTTGGGCGATCGGGTAGAGGAAGAGATCGAAGCCGTGCGCGAAGTGCTAGGAAAAGAAGTCTTATTATTTGGTTTTTATTCCTATGGTGAAATCACCCCAAACACCAAGAAAGTAGGTTGCGATTTGCAAAATCAAACCATGACGATTACCACTTTATTTGAATCGTAAACGCAATGAAGAAGCCCCCCATTCATCGCCATTTACAACGTCAAATCAACAAGTATTTGACGCCTGAATTTTTAGAACAAAGTTCTGAATTGCAGGATTTTATTGCTGTTGTAAATCAAACCTACATCAACTACGACAAAGACGCAGAGCTCTTTGAGCAATCGGCCAAATTGAATGACCGCGAATACACAGTCATTAATTTACGCATCAAACAAGAACTGGAACGCAAGCAGTTTTTTCAAGCAAAATTGGTTGAAGCCATCAAGCAATTAAGCGACAATTCTTCGAGTCCTACTAATGGGGAAGAAGACGATTTGCTGGGTTTGCTCAACATACTATCTTCAGAAATTGAATTTAAGAAACAATACCAAACGCAATTGCTTGAGGCCAAATCCATAGCCGAAACAGCCAACGAAGCCAAATCTGATTTCTTATCGTTGATGAGCCATGAATTGCGCACACCACTCAATGCCATAATTGGACTTACCTACATTATGGAGCAGGAAAACAGTTTGGAAAGTTTGCATGAAAATTTGGGCACGCTGAAGCATTCGGCCCAAAATTTATTTTTACTTATCAATGACATACTTGATTTTAACAAAATTGAAGCCGGTAAAATTGAATTAGAGAAAATCAATTTCAATATCAGGGACTTAATTCTACAAATTGCCAAATCCTTTGAGGTGCGGGCCAATGAAAACCTCAACCAATTAGAGGTGCTTATTGATGACAACTTCATGTCTAACGTGAACAGTGATCCGTTACGAATAAGCCAAATTATGAACAACTTGGTTTCAAATGCCTTGAAATTTACGTCAAACGGAAAGGTGCAAATTAAGGTTTCACAAATTTCCTTACTCAATAAAGTATCCACTTTTAAAGTGGAGGTAATCGATTCAGGAATCGGCATTGAAAAAGACAATTATCAAAAAATATTCAAAAAATTCTCTCAAGCCGACAACAAAACTTCGCGCAAATATGGGGGAACGGGCTTAGGGTTAGTGATCACTCAACGCTTGTTGCATTTAATGGGCTCGGACATTGCCTTTGAGTCGGAAATTGGAACCGGTTCAAACTTCTATTTCACGTTGAGTTTGCCTATTGTAACGCAATCACAAATCATTGATTCACAAACCATTCAGGATTCCTATCAAGAAATAAATCTTCGTGGACTTAAAGTGTTGTTGGTAGAGGATAACTTGATTAACATCAAAATTGCCCAAAAAATTATGCAAAAATGGGATGTTGAAGTTGATTTGGCCGAAAATGGAGCAATTGCACTCGATAAATTTGCGCAAAACAGTTACCATATTATTTTAATGGATTTATCCATGCCCGTAATGGATGGCTACGAAGCAACAACTGAGATCCGAAAAACCGATAAATTGATTCCGATTATTGCGCTTTCAGCATCGGCTTCCTTTGGCTATTTGGATCGTGCCTTACAGATTGGCATCAACGAATACATTATCAAGCCATTCAATCCCAAAGAGCTCAATATGAAGCTTCACAAATACGCTAATTTCCTGTAAAATTACCTGCTTCATTTGGTTTAAAATTGTCAATATCATTATTGATAACTTATGTGTACTGCTCTTTGATGATGCAGCGCATTCAATTATATTAGCACAAATTCGTTAGTGCTTATCATGGCTGAACAAAATCAATATACCGAAGACAATATCCGTTCCCTCGACTGGAAAGAACACATCCGCATGCGTCCGGGGATGTACATCGGAAAACTAGGCGATGGCTCTTCTCCCGATGACGGAATTTATATCCTACTCAAAGAGGTCATCGACAACTGTATCGACGAGTTTGTAATGGGAGCAGGAAAAACCATCGAAGTAACCATCAAAGACAAACAGGTTTCTGTGCGGGATTACGGACGTGGAATTCCTTTAGGAAAAGTGGTGGATGTAGTATCCAAAATGAATACCGGTGGAAAGTACGATTCCTTGGCCTTTAAGAAATCGGTTGGATTAAATGGAGTTGGAACCAAGGCCGTTAATGCGCTTTCCAATTATTTCCGAGTAGAATCGGTACGGGACGACAAGCAAAAAGCAGCCGAGTTCAATGCCGGAAATTTGGTCTTAGAAGAGGACATCATTGACACCACCAAACGCAAAGGAACCAAAGTAACCTTTGTTCCCGATGAGCTCATTTTCAAAAACTACAAGTTTAGAAACGAGTACGTCATTAAAATGCTCAAAAACTATTGTTACCTCAACAATGGCTTGACCATCATCTACAATGGCGAAAAATATTATTCTGAAAACGGATTAAAAGATTTACTCGAAGAAACCATCCACGTGGATGATTTGGAATACCCAATCATACACCTCAAAGGCGACGACATCGAAATTGCCTTAACCCACAGTAAAACTCAATACAGCGAAGAATACCATTCGTTTGTAAATGGCCAAAACACCACCCAAGGTGGAACGCATTTGGCGGCCTTTCGCGAGGCAGTAGTAAAAACCATACGCGAATATTACAACAAAGG
>JBJOOG010000075.1:0-4380 GCA_046051465.1 Bacteroidota bacterium
ATTGCCTACGAAAGTGTTTTGAATATCGGAACACCCCATGCCTTACCCAAATCGTGGACTTTATTTTTTTTGGGCGTCATCATTTTGTGGAAGGAATTTTCGTTTCGAAAAGTGATGCAACGCGCCAAGCAAACCAACAGTTCGGCCTTGAAAGCAGATGCATGGCACCACCGCTCTGACGCGATTACTTCGGTTGCTGCGTTTATTGGAATTTCGGTTGCGTTGTTAATGGGAAAAGGATACGAATCGGCCGATGATTGGGCCGCATTGTTTGCCGCAGGATTTATTTTTTATAACAGTTACCTCATTTTTCGTCCGGCCTTAGGCGAAATTATGGACGAACATGTTTACGACGACTTGATTGGGCAAATTCGCGAAATAGCACAAGCAGTGCCTGGAATTGTAGGTACTGAAAAGTGTTTTATTCGCAAAGCGGGCATGAAATACCACGTCGATTTGCATGCGGTAGTCGATGGAAATCTAAGGGTAAAAGAAGGCCATGATTTGGCGCACAACCTCAAAGATGCGCTTCGCAGTGAATTGCCAAATCTCGGGCATGTGCTTATTCACATTGAGCCCCATTTTGAATCCTTATAAATTCAAGATTTTTATTCCAAAAATTATACCGTCACCCACAAAACCGTTTTGGTAACTGCGCACGTAATCAATCCGGAAAAATTTTACTTTTCCAAATCCCAAATTATTCAAACCCACACTAAGCTCGTGGTAGGGTAAACGATCGGGTAATGATAAATTGTGGTAACCCAACACCAATGTAGATTGCAGTTTGTTGAACAAGGGCAATTTATTCATGAGATAGCCTTGGTCATCATGTTCGGCGTGAATTTGCAAAAAGGCATCGTTGGAGCTGCTGCTATAATACGGCAATAAATTAAACCGATTCAGGTATTGTTCTTCGTTGCCAAAACGCGTTTGGTTGCCGTTAAAATGTTTGTAATCTACAAAGGCAATGGTTTGCGCTTGAGCAAATTGTCCTACCTCGGCATGGAGGCTTAAAAAACCTTTGTTGCGCAAAGCAAGTCCATAGTCTATGCTGCTACTTAGTAACGAATAGTGGTATTTTTTGTTTGAACCTGCTACACCTTGTTCCCATTGAAGCCCGAGTTCGGGATAGTTTGAATTGGGCAAATTAAATTTTCCGTCTGGTCTTGACCAGTATTCTTGTTTAAATCGAAACTTAGCTTGTAGGATCAATTTGCCCAATTGGTGGCGCTCAATGGCAGCAGTGGTGTAATTTGTTGGGTCTAATGGATTGTTGGAGGTATAGGGAATAGCTTTATTGAATACCACATAATCAGCATGGTTGAACTCGGGTTTTCGTTCGGAGAAATCAACTTTAGCGGTCAATGAAATGCCGTTTACCACCTCTTGTCCATACTGCAATTCGATGAAATTTCGGGCATAGTACTTGGCGTAGTTGTCTTTAAAAAACAAGGTGCTCACAGAATTGACCAATCCAGAAATGGGGTTGTTGCTGTTAAATTGCGCCAACTCACTACCTCCCGAAAAGCCCCATTTGGCTTGTGTTTGGTTACTTAATTTTTGATTGTAGAAAAGCACCCCTCTAAACTGTTGGTCGTCTATGCCGTAATTGAATGAAGTACCAAATGAATAATAGGTACGGTCTTCGGAGCTTCGTTTGCGGTAGCTAAATCCGGTGCTGAGGTTCCAGCCCTGAACGGTGTTGAATTGCACCCCTTTTATAAATCCATCAAACGCAATTTCTTTTTTTAAATAGGAGTTTTTAAAGGTGTAACCTGTAATCAAATCAAAAAAGCCCAGTTTATTGCTTATGCGATCGATGGAATCCAAATAGGTTTTTGATTTTTTCTTGGTTTGCAACAGTTCTTTTTTGATGTAATCTGTGCTTTCCTCTGCAGTGAGTGGAACCGGACGGGAGGCATTCCAATAGGTTACGTCTTTTTTGTTGGCATTGAGTTCAAACCGCAAGACTTCGCGTTTGTTTGTTTTTTGGATGGGTTGAGGTGTAAAATTGTAATTGGAATACACATAAGTAAAACCACCAGTAATATTTATTTGCATCATGCCTGCCTCAAAAGTGAGTTTTTGGGTATTCTTGGTCCAACGGCGATCGGTTTTATTGTAACTGAATCGTTGACTCAGTGTAAGCGTATTTAGTGCCGGTAGCTGAATTCGTTTTCCCATAATGCTAAGATCTACAGCATAAATGGCCCAACTGTCGTCAACAATATAAATGTAACCGGTAAATGTGGGTTCGGTTTCGCGTTTGGGGGTAACTTTTATTTTGTTGATTTGCTGCAAATGATCATCAAAAAAAGTGCCTTCCAATTGGTACTTGTAGTAATTAAATGCATTTTGGGCAATGGGCGAAATTACAGCCACCTCAAAAGGCAAGGTGTTTTCATAAAAATCAAATTCAGCCGAAGCCGCATTGTTAAAACTAAAACCATTGTCATTTCCGCTCACTTTTGAGGCCACAATTACTTCATCAAGCCGATTGGGTTTGCTGTAGGTGAGTTTAGAAACGGTTTCAGACAAATAGAGTATGCCAGTTCGTGTAGAATCGAGAATATCGTCAAAGGCATCAAATTTTTGACCCATTATTTTTTTGGGTGCATTGTTTATTTTAAACAAGCCACGCGAATAAAAATCGGTGGTGTATGTTTCGGTTTTAATAGCATTGTCTTTGCGCGCGGCAATGGCGGCTTTGATGATGCTGTTGGCAGGATTGCGTTTTGTGTTTACTACTACCTCATTGAGCGTGATGTTGTCTTCTACTAAAACCAAATCCATTGCAGTATTGGTTTCGTTAGTCACAACTACTTTCACAGATTTGTAACCCAAATACTGAAACACCAGTGTTTTGGGTAGTTTAACCACTTCAAATTGGCCTTTGTCATTGGTGGTTGTGCCAATGTAGGTGTTCTCATAGTAAATTGAAACTTGGGGCAGCGGTAAGCCTTTTTCGTCGCGCACGGTTCCTTGAAGTTGAGCCAATGCAGTTGTTCCAATAAAGCAAAACCAGAGTAAGATATTATTTTTCATCATGTAGATTAAGTAAAAACGAGTGTAGGGCCAAGGTATAACTGTGCAAACCAAAGCCAACAATTACGCCTTTGGCATAGGGAGCAATATAGGAATGATGGCGAAAGGCTTCCCGAGCATAGGTGTTGGAGATGTGCACCTCAATTACCGGACAAGGAATCGCTTTTACTGCATCGGCGATGCCTACCGAAGTGTGGGTGTAAGCAGCTGCGTTGAGTATGATGCCGTCTACTTCGCCAAATCCGGCTTCTTGTATCTTGGATATCAGTTCACCTTCGATATTGCTCTGGTAATAGGAAAGTGAAACAGTTGGAAAATCGGTTTGTAATTGGGCGTAAAATGCAGAAAAAGTTTCCGAACCATAGATGCCGGGTTCGCGCTGTCCCAACAGATTTAAATTGGGGCCGTTTATAATTAGAATTCTTTTGACTTGCATGGGTAATTAAATTTGAAACAAAAGTAGCGAATAATTAGCGTGCTCAAAGTGTTAATAAAATCTAAACAAAATTGGATCAAGCTTACTTATATTAAATACATTTGATTAACTAATTATTAAACAAATCAATTATGAAAAAAATGCTTGTATTGCCAATTCTTGCATTGGCATTAGTGACCACGAGTTGTAAATCAACATTAGCGGGAACTATTTCAACTCCTATTTCAGTTGGAGAAAACATCAGACCATTAGATGCTGATATAACTGTAGATGTAACCAAAAAAATTGAAGGAGAATCTAATTCGCTTTATTTTTTAATTTTCAGATTGTCTGGGGATAAAAAATATGCAGAGGGTGTAGACTATTCGGCTAGATCTGGAATGTTTTCATCAAAAGTGTCAAGAGCAAAATCAGCGGCAGCTTATAAAGCGGTGATTGACTCTAAGTCTGATTTGATTGTTCATCCTAATTATGTTGTCGATATTGAAAACTGGTTGTTCTTTAAAAGAATACACGTAAAAGTAAATGGCTATGCTGGTACAATAAATAAAATATACCAACACGATCACTGCGATCATTGTAGCCCGAATTACAAAGCCGATTTTATTGCCAGATAACTTAAACTCTAACAACAGTATAATATAGATAAGATGAAAAAAATTATAGCAATTTTTGCTTTGTTTACAATAAGTATGCAAGCACAGGATATACAAGGTGGTTTTAAGTTTATTGCAAACTCACCAACATTTACAGATGATGTGAAAAACGATTCCAAAGGAAAATTGAATTTTGGTGTTGGTTATTTTGAGAATATGGACATCAATGAGAATGTAGCGCTTCAAGGAGAATTAAACTACAACTCCATTTCCTATGAGATTGGCAGAACAACTACAAAT
>JBJOOG010000076.1:0-4105 GCA_046051465.1 Bacteroidota bacterium
CCAATGTGTAATTCATCTTCTGGCTTATCTATTGGAGCTGTAGTTATTTGCAATCCATAACACAATTTATCTTCCGGTCGAATCAATTCGCTCACGTTATAGGATTCGTCAATATCCAAACCATATTTGTCATCAATATGAGAAGCTGCGCCTGAAAAATTATAATTTTTATAAAAATCGGTTTGCTTTATTTCGTGTTGGGCCAAGGCCAGCGAAGGCGCTACGATTAATTTTTTGTAATGAAATTCTTCTATCTCATTGGCGAGATAGCCGCCCAAATTCAGAAAAAACAAGGCCAACTCATTGGAATCATGTTCTGATCTATCAACGACGCGAATTTCATAATTCCCTACTTTGTTTACTTCTCGCCAAGAATCAAGATGGAATTTGCCTTTCACTTCGGGCCAAAAGGCATTGATTTGTGGAATCAAATCAGAAAGTTGGTTGCCGATGCCAAAAAAAACATCGTGTTGCTCGGTGAGTCGACCCTGCGGCCTGCATCCAATGATGATCATGTATAATTTCATGCAGTAAAAGTAAAGGATAAGTGGTTGAATTAAAATTTAGCCAAATCTTTTTTATTGCACTTTTATTTAAAATACATTTATGGTCGATTTTACAAGTTAAATCGATTAACTTAAATGTATTAGTTATGAAAAATCCATTTTTTTATTTGGTTGTTGTTGGTTTAATTTTCGCTTCATGCATCGGACCACAAGGGATGACAGGCGATGCGGGATACAGTGCCGAAGCCGAAGTGTTTGAATTGCGCAACGTCAATTTTGATTACAATGCGGTAGATGGGTACAGAATTTACCGAAGTTTAAACCCTGCTATAATGGGCTCGGATAATATATTGATTTACCGCATGAGTAGTACTATCAATCCCCAAACGCCCATTTGGCAATCGATTCCCAGAACCCTATTTTTAGGAAATGGCCAAGAATTGGATTATGATTTTGATTTTTCCAGACAAGATTTTACGATTTATGCCGGTGGTAATTTTAATTTAGCTACCATGCCGGTATACCTGACCAACCAAACCTTTCGAATCGTAATTATTCCTGGTTATTTCTCTAATAAATCAGCTCAAAAGGAAATAGATTTTTCTGATTATCAAGCTGTAGTTCGAGCGTATCACATTGAAGAGCCAGACGTAAAACCGCTTAACAACTAGTAATTAGGGAAGTAGTAGTTATTTTGATTTTGCCAAAGATACGCCAATACCCAAGGCCAAGGCACTTGCAATAACCAGTAATGAAATCCATTCGGCAATTGGGAAGAAGTCTTTTCCTAGCATTTTTAGACCTATGAAACTCAATATGGCAATGATGCTGTATTCTAAATACTGAAACTTGGCAAGCATATTGGCCAAAAAGAAATACATAGAGCGCAATCCTAAAATGGCAAAAATGTTTGAGCTAAAAACCAAGAAGGGATCTGACGTAATCGACAAAATAGCAGGCACGCTGTCCAGTGCAAATACCACATCCATGATTTCGATTACCAACAAGGCTACAAATAACAAGGTGGCTACTTTTTTTCCGTTTTCGAATATGAAAAATTGGTTTTGATTTGGCGCATGCGATACAGGTAGCAGCTTGCCAATAAGTTTGTAAGCCGATGAATTTTTGGGATCAAAGTGCTCTTCCTCTTTTTTGTTGAGCATTTTTAATGCGGTAAATATTAAAAACACCCCAAAAACGTAGGTTATCCAATAAAACTGATGAACCAATAAGGTGCCGAAAAAAATCAGAAGCCCGCGAAATACGATTGCCCCAATAATACCCCAAAACAAAATGCGGTGTTGGTGTTTTTGGGCAATTTTAAACGAACTAAAGATAACCGCTATGACAAAAATGTTGTCGGCACTCAACGATAATTCTACCAAATAACCAGTGATATATTTTAAAACGGCTTCTGTGGAGCTGTAATTTTCAGGATTAGAAACTAAGCCAGACTCATACAGTACATAAATTCCTCCCGAAAAACACAGCGAAACAGTAACCCATATTAAGGTCCATTTTGCAGCATCTTTGTTTGAAATGATTTCCGCATTTTTATGAAAAACGCCCAAATCCAAGGCCAAAAAAAGGAGCACGACAGCTATAAAAAGGATCCAAAGCAACATGGGTAAGTAATTTTAGAAGTACAAATATAACCCTCCTTCATCTTGTTTGTATAAATGAATCAGAAATTTCTTTTTTTGAAATGAAACAGCTAATTTTTAATTTATTTTGTTTTTACCGTAAAAATTTAGGGGGTGTCAAGCTTATAAATTTAAAATAATTTTATATTTGCACCTAAATTTATAGGGTACTAATATTAAATTATCAATTTATGGCAACTTTACGTTTTCAAGCATTGAAAGAAACATCGGGTAGAAAACCGGTAAAATTTGAAGAATCAGATAGAAAGTCAACTATTTTTGGTTCAAACGTGTTTAATGAAAAAGCAATGAAGCAATACTTGACTTCAGATGCATATAAAGCCGTTCAAGATGCGGTACAACACGGCACCAAAATTGACCGAAAAATTGCCGATTACATTGCCTTGGGAATGAAAGAGTGGGCCTTAGCAAAAGGGGTTACACACTACACACACTGGTTTCAACCCTTAACCGGAACTACTGCTGAGAAACACGACGCTTTTTTTGAAACTTCTTATGATGGCAGCGACCCAGTTGAAAAATTTGGTGGTGGCCAATTGGTACAACAAGAGCCAGATGCTTCATCGTTTCCAAATGGAGGTATTCGTAATACATTCGAAGCACGTGGATATACTGCTTGGGATCCAACGTCACCTGCCTTTATTTTTGGAACTACCTTGTGTATTCCTACCGTATTTATTTCTTACACCGGAGAAGCTTTAGATTACAAAACACCTTTATTGCGTGCCTTGAATGCAGTGGATGAAGCCGCTACCGATGTGTGTAAATACTTTGATAAAAACGTGAAAAAAGTAACGGCGACCTTAGGATGGGAGCAAGAATACTTTTTGATTGATACGGCTTTAGCCAATACGCGTCCTGATATTTTGATGACTGGACGTACCTTGTTGGGTCACGCTTCGGCCAAAGGTCAACAATTAGATGACCACTATTTTGGATCGATTCCAAGTAGAGTGTTGTCGTACATGCGCGAATTGGAGCAAGAGTGCATGTACTTGGGTATTCCAGTAAAAACGCGTCACAACGAGGTGGCTCCCAACCAATTTGAGTTGGCTCCTATTTTTGAAGAGACCAACTTGGCGGTAGACCACAACTCTTTGTTGATGGACGTGATGCAAAAAGTGGCCGAGCGTCACGATTTTAAAGTGTTATTCCACGAAAAACCATTTAAAGGTGTAAACGGATCAGGGAAACACAACAACTGGTCGATGGCTACCGATACGGGAGTAAACTTGTTGAGCCCAGGGAAAACCCCAATGAGCAACTTGCAATTCTTGACCTTCTTTATCAATACCATTAAAGCGGTAAATAATTACGAATCGTTAATGCGTGCCTCTATTGCCTCAGCGAGTAACGACCACCGTTTGGGCGCCAACGAAGCACCACCAGCAATTATTTCGGTATTTATCGGGCAACAATTAACCAAAGTATTGGCGGAATTAGAAGGGGTGTCAACTGGAAAATTATCTCCAGAAGAAAAAACAGATTTGAAATTAAATGTGGTAGGTAAAATTCCAGATGTATTATTAGACAACACCGACCGTAACAGAACTTCGCCATTTGCTTTTACAGGAAACAAATTTGAGTTTAGAGCGGTTGGTTCATCGGCAAACTGTGCCAATGCCATGACGACCTTGAACACCATTATGGCCAAGCAATTGAAAGACTTCAAATTAGAAGTAGATGCGTTGATTGCCAAAAATGACTTGAAAAAAGACGAAGCCATCTTTAACGTGTTGCGCGAATACATCAAAACCTCTAAAAATATTTTGTTTGAAGGTGATGGATACAGCGATGCTTGGCAAGCAGAAGGAAAAAAACGTGGCTTGAGTAATTTTAAAACTACGCCTGAAGCCTTGAAAGCCAAAGTGTCAAAAGCCGCCTTGTCGTTGTTTCAAGAAATGAACGTAATGAACCACGTTGAGGTAGAAGCGC
>JBJOOG010000077.1:0-2987 GCA_046051465.1 Bacteroidota bacterium
ACGCACCAATTGGTAAACACGGATTTTATAGCTGCCTTTGCCAAACCGTTTTGGCTTATCAATACCGCACGCGGCAAAAACGTAGTCACCGCCGATTTGGTGCAAGCCTTGCAATCGGGCAAAATTTTGGGTGCAGCTCTCGATGTGTTGGAGTTCGAGAAAAGTTCATTCGAAACCTTGTTTCAGGAGAATGTCACCGAAATTCCGGAGGCCTTTCAAGCTTTATTGGCTATGTCCAACGTATTGCTTTCGCCACACATTGCCGGCTGGACCCACGAAAGTCACCTCAAATTGGCCCAAGTAATTGTGGCCAAAATCAAGGCAAAATATGCCTACTAAAACTACCGATTATCCTAAAATTCTCCCAAAACGCAGCAAAGTATAGGTCAATTTCTGTGTATCTTTGCCTCGATTTTATCTTAATTCCCTCAATCCAAAAATAAAACACTATGTATCCAGCAGAAATGGTCAATCCAATGAGAGCCGAGCTTACCGATTCGGGCTTTCAAAATTTATACTCCGCAGCCGAGGTAGATTCGGCCTTAAAAAACGAAGGCACAACCTTGGTTGTGATTAATTCGGTATGTGGCTGTGCCGCTCGCAATGCCCGTCCAGGCGCTAAAATGAGTATAGCCGGTGCCAAAAAACCCGATCAGTTAATTACCGTTTTTGCCGGTGTAGACAAAGAAGCGGTAGACGCAGCCCGTCAGCATATGTTCCCTTTTCCGCCATCCTCGCCTTGTATGGCCTTGTTCAAAAATGGTGAATTGGTACACATGCTAGAGCGCCATCATATTGAAGGTCGCCCCGCCGAATTAATCGCCGAAAACTTGCAGGATGCGTATGCTGAATTTTGCTAAGCAGTACTAACAAAAGATAAAAAAACCACGCCTATAGCGTGGTTTTTTTATGGTTTAGTTTTGCCATCCGCCACCCAGTGCTTTATAGAGTTGCACCGTGGCTATTTGTTTTTGTTGGGCTAAATACGACCGATTTAGTTCCGAGCTAAACAAGGTACGTTCGGCATCGAGCACTTCCAAATAAGAAACATAACCGGCTTCATATCGCGCTTGTGAAAGCTTCAAATACTGTTGTGCCGCCGTGGTTTGTTTATCGGCTGCCGCCCATTCTGCTTTAAACGTTTTTAGTTGAACCAAGGCATTTTCTACTTCGGTCAATGCGGTCAAAAAGGTTTTACGAAACTGCAGCTCGGCTTCGTTTGCCAAACTTTTGTATAACACAACCCTGCGTCGGTTTTTCCCAAACGCAAAGACATTTCCTGAGACCGTAGCGGCTGCACTTTTGGTAAATGAACTCGGATGAAAAAGCTCCATCAAATCGGGTTGGGCATAGCCCGCAACAGCCAAAATATTGAAGGATGGATACTGCATGGCTTTGGCAACACCTATGCGATCTACCGCAGCTTTGTAGGTCAATTCAGCTTTTTTGACGTCAGGGCGATTTTCTAATAAATTGGCCGGGATCGAAGCAGGTAATTCCAGGTTTTCTACTAGTCCACTGTTATCTGGACCTCTATTTACGGTTCCCGGTACTTGTCCAGTGAGCAGTTGTAAGGCGTTTTCCAAATAGGTAATTTCGCGAATGATTTGTTGCAAGGTACCTTCGGCTAGGGCTACTTGTTGTTCAATTTGTACTTTGTCCAATTCGGATACATAGCCTTTTTCAAATCGCTTCACCACTATATCATACGATGCTTTTCTAGACTCAACGGTGCGCTGGGTAATGCGTAAACGGTTGTCAAAGTCGCGCAAATTAAAGTAGGTACTGGCTATTTGAGCAACCAATTCTGAAAGCACTGCTTTTCGGGCTTCATCGGTAGCCAATAATTCGTTTTGTAAAGCCCCTTTTTCAGATCGAATTTTCCCAAAAAAATCCAATTCCCAGTTTAAGGTGCCAAACGCGGTTGACGGATTGCTGAAAGATTCGGGTCGATTTACTGTAGCCGAATAGCCCAGACTAGGCAATAAATTAGCTTTGGTAATTCCCAATACCGCTTTGGCTTGGTCCAAACGCGTTAGGGCAATTTTGAGGTCGTAGTTGTTTTCAATTCCTTTTTGTATTAAGGCTGTTAAAACGGGATCATTAAATAAACTAAACCATTTGATATTTGCTACAGACTCGTTTTCGGATTGTTGTTTGGTATTCAAAAACGAATTTGGTGTACCCAAATCGGGTCGATTATAGGAAGGACCTACTTTACAACCGGCTAAAAGTAGCGTAACCACTAAGCCAAAGATCAATTTATTTTTCATCAGATTCAGTATTTGTAGGGGAAACAACTTGTTTTTTTCCAAGACCTTCAATGGTTACATATAAAAGCGGAATTAAACACACGCCCAAAATGGTGGCCACTAACATTCCGCTAAACACAGTCATTCCCATTACTTTTCGGGCTTCAGCTCCAGCACCCGAGGCGGTAAGCAAAGGCACAACACCCAAAATAAAGGCAAAAGCCGTCATCAAAATGGGTCGAAAACGCAACTTGGCTGCATAGATTGCGGCTTCTTTGAGTGGCATGCCTTTGTCGTATTCGGCTTTGGCAAACTCAATGATCAAGATGGCGTTTTTGGCTGCCAACCCAATGAGCATCACCAACCCAATTTGCGCAAACACATTGTTCACATAACCGGGATTAAATAAGTTACACAAGTACAAGCCCAAAAACGCCCCAAATATGGCAAAGGGCGTACCGAGCAATACACTAAACGGCAACTTCCAACTTTCGTATTGTGCCGCCAAGATGAGAAACACAAAAATCAAGGCCATTAAAAATACCGTTCCGCCTTTGCCTTCGGCGGCCTTTTCCTGAAAACTCATGCCCGACCATTCGTAGCCCATGTCTTTGGGCAATACTTCTTTTGCAGTGGCTTCGAGGGCATTTAATGCATCCGTGCTGCTAAAGCCATCGGCGGGCGTTCCACTAATTTCGGCCGAGCGGTACAAATTAAATCGCGTCGTAAATTCGG
>JBJOOG010000078.1:0-6436 GCA_046051465.1 Bacteroidota bacterium
AGCTGTAAATCGGCAACGGATGGGCCAAAAAATAGCCGAAATCACTACGGCTGTTGATCTGATTGTACTGCCCGAACTATTTACCACAGGTTTTACGATGAACGCCCAAGCGGTAGCTGAAACCATGCAAGGCAATACAATAGCCTGGCTCCAACAGATGGCTAAAGCCAAAAACTGCGCGCTTACCGGCAGTTTGGTGATTGAAGAAAAAGGTAATTTTTACAACCGATTGGTTTTTGTTTTTCCGAATGGCGATGTAAAAACCTACGACAAACGCCACTTGTTTTCCTTGGCTGGAGAAGATAAAGTGTACACTGCCGGAAGGGATAAATTAATCATTGATTACAGAGGATTTAAGATATGTCCGCTCATTTGTTATGATTTGCGTTTTCCGGTATTTTCACGCAATACAGAAAAATATGATTTGTTGCTCTATGTAGCCAATTGGCCCTCGCCCAGAATTGCAGCCTGGGATGCTTTGCTCAAAGCCCGCGCTATCGAAAATTGTTGTTATGTAATGGGCGTAAACCGCTTGGGTATTGATGCCAATGCGTTAGACTATCCGGGTCATTCGCAGGGAATCGATTTTGCAGGAAATTTGTTGCACGATTCAGCCTCAAAAGCAGAACTAGCCAGGGTAGAAATCAATAAAAAAGAATTGCTTGATTTTAGAACGCGTTTTGCGTTTTTAGACGATCAAGATGTATTTACGGTTGAAGATTAACCAATTGCTCTACATCCCAGTTGGCGCGCACATCTATTTCTTTCGGAAAATAATACACCTCTTCAGATTGTCTTTTGGCCAAAAAGTTACCGGCATCCCACACCTTATTTTGGTTGTCATCATAAATCACGCGCAGCGTGTATTTTTCGGGTTTGATTAAGGCAAAAGGAAGGGGTTGTGGGCTGGCTAGTACCGCTTGTTCTAGTACCTCTCCCGATTTGTCCAAGAGTTCAACCAGCAGGGGAAAGCGCTTGACATTGGTAATAGTCAATTGTAGATTTCCGTATTCAGAAGTATTTTTTGTTTCAACTTTATAATCTAAAGTGTCATTGGTTTGCTCCATAAAATCAAGTAGCGCTCCGGGCATCAATTGAATCCTGTATTTTTCAAGCGGTTCTTTGGCAAAGGCCAAAGTGGTTTTTTGGTTCCAGCTATCGTTACTAACTGTGAAGGCAACTTGAGTCGAATCTTTGCGTTTAATGCTAATTTTAGAGGCATCCCATTTTACAATAGGCGTAGATGTCTCCATTTCAAACTCGTTTTTCAAAGGTAAAACACCACTAAAAACAGGTTTTATACTTAACGAATCTACTTTAAGACCTTTGAGTTTTACCATAAAATTTTGCTTGTCAACGCCGTTGGTTACGTCAACTGAAATCGAGTCGATTTTGGCTTTATCTTCTTTGGTTTTCGTAGACCATTTGATGGGTTTATGCCAAATTTGGATGGAGTCTTTTTTAGGAAATTTGGAGAGTAGCACCGGGTAATTTTCGCCTGCTTTGGTTAGGCTAACTTTGATTTGATTTGGTTCACCTTCGTAGCCCAATAACAGCCGATTGGCCGAAGCTTGTGATGCTTTTACGGTTTTATTGGCAGGAACTTCTTTAAATAATTTCAGGTTAAACACACTGTCAGTTGGCACCGTAATGAATTGCTGATGAAATCCAATTTTATCTTCTTTGGGATTGAAACGGTAATTGCTGTTTTCATCCTTCAGGGCAACCAACAGGTATTTTCCGGCTTTGAGGTTCGCCAATTCAAAGGTGGTTGCGCTGTCTAGTGTATTGGTCACGTAGCGCGGATTTTCTTTGAATACAATTGAATCTGTGTATTTTTCATTGGCTTCGTAGAGCATCACCGACACAAAATGGTCTGTTTTTGTGTTGTGCGCATCGGCAATAGTACCTTTAATGGCTAGCGAATCAATGTAGCTACCAGTGGAGCACAAAAACTTAAATTGGCTCAACGGATTACCTTCGTTGTTGTCTTGAATGCTTTCGCCAAAATTAAAACTGTAGGTCGTATTGGGCGCTAAGGTGTCTTTTATTTTTAATGTAATGGTTTTACTGGCGGTAGATGGCGTAATTTCAGGTTGGTATTTAAGTGGAGGCGAAATGATGAGCTGTTTGTTTACGTTTTTCAATTTCACATATTCGTCAAACGTAAACTGTACCGTTTTTGTAGAAAAGTTGGTGGTGTAGTTTTTAGGCAAACAAATTTTTAAAACCGGAGCCAAGGTGTCTTTCAATCCGCCAGAAATCGAACCTCGCTTGGCACAACTGCAAAGGGCTAGTAGAGATAAAACTAGAACAACACTGGTTTTTTTATACATGTTTGGGCTCATTAATTTGCATCGCAAAATAACAATATTATATGCTGTAACGGAAACATTTTGCCCAAATCTTCCACAATTAAGCCGAGAAGGCCATGCACACTACCGACACCTTTGCACCTGGAATTTTAAGTAAAGCATGGGTGCAGGCCTCAAGCGTTGAACCGGTGGTGAGCACATCGTCAACCAACAAAAAATGTAAATTTTCATCAGCTGCTGTGGGCTGTGCTTCAAAACGGGTTTCTTGCGCCAATGTGGTACGTGAACCTAAGTTTTTTTTGGTTTGGGTGGATGAATAGGTGTTTCGAAACAACAATTGATCGCGATAGGGTATTCCAAAAGATAACGCTAATGCTTGACCAAACTTGGCCACTTGATTGTATCCGCGTTCGTTTAATCGTTTGGCGTGCAAAGGCACCGGAATGACCACATCAAATGTTTGTTTTTGGGCAATAGCTTGCAACTCATGGGCATACCAAAGACCAAGGCATTGGCCTATTTGGGGTTGGTTTTTATACTTCAAATTTTGAATCAGGGTTTGCACAGCCCCTTTTTTATGATAATACAAAAATGCCGCAGCAAATTCAATTGGCACTTTTCCATAAAATTTTTGAAGGGCTTCATTATTGGGGATGAGGTGCTGCTGAGTTTGGGGAAGTTGGTGCCTGCAGCGCACACATATAATGAATTCTTGGGGCAGTAAAAGCTGGGCACATCCGGCACAGATTTTAGGAAAAAACAAGTTTATAATCGATTCAAACATAAGGCGTATAATTAGAGCATTAAAAGTATAAAAATCCCGAATTAGTTGTGTTTTTATTTTAATCCATCTCAATCCTTTTTATATTTTTGCAGCATGGCAAAACAAGAAGATTTATTTAAAAATGTCGTTTCGCACGCAAAAGAATACGGATTTATTTTTCCGTCGAGCGAAATTTATGACGGATTGAGCGCAGTATATGATTACGCGCAAAATGGAGTTGAATTAAAGAAAAACATCCGCGAATACTGGTGGAAATCGATGGTTCAAATGCATGAAAACATTGTGGGACTGGATGCCGCCATTTTGATGCATCCCACCACTTGGAAAGCTTCGGGGCACGTGGATGCGTTTAATGACCCGTTAATTGACAATAAAGATTCCAAAAAAAGATACCGTGCTGACGTCTTGATTGAAGACTACGCCGAAAAATTAAACCTCAAAGCCAAAAAAGAAATCGAAAAAGCGCGTGAGCGTTTTGGTGAAAGCTTTGACGAAGAACAATACAAAACCACCAATCCTCGTGTAATGGAATACCTTTCTAAGGAAAGAGAGATTCTTGAGCGCATGGGCCGTTCCTTAGGAAACGGTGATTTGGATGACGTAAAAGCGCTCATCGAAGAACTTGAAATTGCCGATCCCGAAACCGGTTCTCGTAACTGGACCGAAGTGCGTCAATTTAACTTGATGTTTGGCACCAAACTGGGTGCTTCTGCCGATAGCGCGATGGACTTGTACTTGCGACCAGAGACAGCTCAGGGAATTTTTGTCAACTTTTTGAATGTGCAAAAATCGGGTCGTATGAAAGTTCCGTTTGGAATTGCACAAACCGGAAAGGCTTTTAGAAATGAAATCGTAGCGCGTCAGTTTATTTTTAGAATGCGCGAATTTGAGCAAATGGAAATGCAGTTTTTTGTGCGTCCTGGCGAAGAAATGAAGTGGTATGAGTACTGGAAAACCACTCGATTAAATTGGCACTTGTCTTTGGGCTTGGGCAAAGAAAATTACCGTTTTCATGACCACGAAAAATTAGCGCATTACGCCAATGCCGCAGCCGACATTGAATTCAATTTCCCTTTTGGGTTCAAAGAGCTAGAAGGCATTCACTCCCGCACCGATTTTGACTTGAAAGCACATGAGGAGTTTTCGGGTAGAAAGATGCAGTATTTTGACGCTGAGCTCAATCAAAATTATACGCCTTATGTGGTCGAAACCTCAGTTGGATTAGACCGTATGTTCTTGGCCATTTTCGCTACTGCCTTAAAAGAAGAGGTTTTAGAAGATGGTTCAACGCGTACCGTGTTGCAGTTGCCTTCGGTGTTGGCTCCTACCAAAGCAGCCGTGTTGCCCTTGGTCAAAAAAGACGGCTTACCCGAATTGGCTCACGAAATCATCGACGAACTCAAATGGGATTTCCATGTAACCTATGATGAAAAAGATGCAGTAGGTCGTCGTTACAGACGTCAAGATGCGTTAGGCACGCCGTTTTGTATTACAGTTGATCACCAGTCCTTAGAAGACAAAACCGTAACCATTCGTCACCGAGACAACATGAAGCAAGACCGAGTAGCGATTACCGAATTGAAAGCCATCATAGAAAATGAGGTTTCCATGAAAAATTGGTTGCTAAAAACGAAATAACCTTACCTATAAATTATTCAATGGCTCGCTGAAAAGGGAGCCATTTTTTTTGCTACAAACACAGAATTTTGCCCTATAATTGTTAATAATTATTGAATTTCTTGTGCATAAGTCTAGCATTTTCCGTTGGCTAATGGTCTAATTTAGCCCTTGACTAGGTCTGTTTTGTTGATAAAGCCTAGCCTGCAAGCAAATGAAGCATACTTTCATCATTGTGGACGACCAGCCCGAAAGTATTGAAAATGTGATGGCCATCGCCAGTCATTTTCAGCAGCTGGTTTGTTTGGCCTCGGCCACTACCTATGAAGATGGCTTGAATGCTATTTTAGAGCACAGCCCGCAGTTGGTGTTCTTGGAAATTTCCCCCGATGACAAAAAAAGCAATTTATCCTTGCAACTCATCAACGAATTACACCGGTTTTTGCGCATTGTTCCCGAAATCATTGTCATTACCAAAAACAAAGACCTGGCTTTTGAAGCCATGAAACATGAGGTGTTGGATTATTTACTGAAACCACTGGATGTAAATGAGCTGCGCAAGACGATTTTAAAATACGAGAAGTTTGTGTTTGACAATCCGCGACTTTTCACCCAACCCAAAACGTCCCGCACGGCGATAGAGGTGGTTGAGCCCGAGATCATCTCGTCACCGCCTGTTGCAGAATCACCTGATTTACAGAATTTGTCCTCGGCCAAAATCATAGAAGCCATTCCCGGACTTTCATTGGCCCAAGAAAAACCCTTGATCATCTGTGTGAAATCCTATGGGGATTACCGTTTTATCGAAGCACGTGATATTTGTTATTTGCAGGCCGATAACAATTCTACCGACATTCACCTCAATACAGGCGAGATGATTACCGCCTTTAAAACGCTCAAACACTTTGAGAGCGTGTTGAGTAATCCTTTTGTGCGCATTCACAACAGCTATATTGTAAATGTTGATTATGTGTCGCGTATCCATACCGGAAATTCGGTGTGCTACATTAAAAACACCACCACCAAACTGCCATTTTCCAAGTCGTACAAAGAAAACATAGACGGAATTATTGCCGCAATTACCAATGGCAATTATTTAGAAATCTAAAAAATGCCATCCACTCAGATTTGGCTATCATTCACTATCAAACGGCTACCATCTACCACAAACGCCCGAAAACAGTAGATTAAAGGGGACATGCTATATAGTTTTACACCGTGAATCTCCAAGATTTACGTCTTAACCAGAAGTAAAACATATAACAATAAAAGTCTCAAATTATGAAAAAAACAGTATTAACATTAGGATTGTTCTCATTGATGATGATCTTAACTTCGTTCACTAGCCCAGAGATTGGGGGACAAGAGTCACGTGGAAGTAGAAGAATTTTTGAAATAGGTGGTCAAGAATCACGTGGAAGTAGAAGAATATTCGAAATAGGTGGTCAAGAATCACGTGGAAGCAGAAGAATAATTGAAAATGAAATTACACTTTAGTTGATGTAATTTTAACTATTTTTAATATATTGCCCGATAGATATCTATCGGGCTTTTTTTTTGTAGTTATCACCAACACTTAATAAAACAAAATTGAAAAGGATATTTTTTTTCATTTTATTTCTTACTTCGATTAGTTGTACTAAAAAAAAAGTACAAAAAACTAATTCAATAAATGAATCATTATCACAAATACAGAATATAATTGAGTCTGATTCATTGT
>JBJOOG010000079.1:0-6425 GCA_046051465.1 Bacteroidota bacterium
TGTAGCAACTTGAAAACCAGTAGGTGCTGTAATAACTAAGTTGGCCGTTAAATCAGCGCCCGTTACAGTAAAGTTCTGAGCGGTAGATGTGGTATTTATACAACTTGTGAACGCATTAATAGTTCCACTGGTAGCTATTGTCGGCTGATTAACAACAGCTATGTCGTCTAAATATAATACATTTTGATTGGCTGTTGAATAGCACTGAAAACCAATGTAGTAAGTTCCCGAAGTCGGGGGTGTAAAAGTCACCGAATTTGTTGTAGCTGTACCGTTTGCCACACTTGCATGTGTAGCCAAAGTTGTTGTCATAGCTGCAGCTGTTGCAGATGTACCATATGCTACTTTTAAATTCTCAAAATATGTAGCCGTTGAAACAGTACCATATCGATAGGATAAAATGTATGTAACTCCAGCTGTTAAATTTAATCCATTTACAAAATACCAAGTATTAGCAGCATTTGTACCATTGTACAAATACTTTAGTGTCATATTCGTAAAACCATTTCCTGGAGCACTTACAGTGCTCCATAGATTTCCGGTTCCAGCTTGCACTACTTGAGTACAAGCAGGTATTGACCCTGCAGTAACTGATTCAAAATTTTGCGTGTAAGGTGTTGTTGTTGCATTACACGGCGTTCTAAAACTAGTTGAAGTTGCCCAACTACTGTACCCTGAGCCGCCGCAATTGCTGCGCACATGTAAATAGTAAGTTGTATTTGCTGATAAACTAGAAACTGAAACACTAGTGCCAGCATTTGCTGTACCACTAGAAGGAGGGGTTGCCGATGATGTTACAGCATATTCATACCCATTTGAAGGAGCTGAAGCAGGAGCTGTCCAGCTTAAACTAGCAGAGGTAGTTGTGATACTTGAAGCAAGAAGTGCTGTTGGGGCTGAGCAGGCAGGAATTACATATGTTAATCCAATGTTATCCAAGGCTCCATAGGCATGAGGAGATGCTCCATCACACTTAAATGTAAAAACTAAATTTCTTGTTGTACCAGCATAACTAGAGGGAATTGTAACCGACTGAGAAGCATAAGTAGTAATAGCTGATGTTGGATCAATTGTTGTTAATATATCTGCAGTTGGAAGCGTTCCATTGACAGGTGTAGTAGACAACAAAGAAACTCTTAAATAATCAAATGTATTGTCTGCAATTGCTTGTTTATAGTTAAAGGTTAAGGTAATATTAGTTGCGCCAGTTGGTATTGTAATGGACCTGTAAATATGAACTATTCTACTTGCTGTTGCTGTACTAACTGTTGTTCCATTGTCACCAATAAAAGCAGATCTAGAACCAGTATATCCTGTTTGACCAGTACCACAATACCAAACTCTTGTTGTTGTAGAACCTTGAACTGCTGTCCAACCATTAGCTGCAAAAGTAGTTCCTGTTTCAAATCCACCATCGCCTGTTGGTGAAATTAAGGTTGTTTGCCCCCTACTCTCCCCCACTCCCAAGAGCAAGAAAAACAAGGCGCTTAGCAAAGTAGTTTGTAAAAATTTTGGAGTGCAAGACAACGTGAAATTTCTGGTTGTTTTTGTGCTTGCGGTTGTAGGTAGTTTTGTGATCATAACGGCTACTTTTTTGGTTGGTTTTGGGTTAAAAAAACACCCGATTTTATGGGTGTGAATTATGCTTAAAATTCTTTTTAATATACTAACATAGTAATTAATTTATGATAACAATTTTTTAACAGTCTAAAATCGATGTACGTAATAATTTCATCGATAAAGTGCATATGAATTGCGCTTTTTAGGAGTAATAAAACGTGAAACTGCAGTTTGGGTTCAGTGAAAAAAATAAGCCCTTTGCGAGTTTCATCCCACATGTAATTTAATGCTACTAATTTTGTTAAATTTTTTAGAAGTTCTTAACAAATAGAGTCGGTTGTAGCGGAATGTGTTTTTGGGTGAGAGTTTGTCGGAAACAGGTTGTAGGTTGTGGGTAGTAGGTTGTAGGTTGCGTTCTAAGTACAGTCTATTATCCGTTATCTTTTAGTCTAAACTCTTTTTTTGCCACGAATTTACGAATGGTTTGAGTTGTCTGTTGTCGGTTATCTGTTGTCGGTTTTAAAAGTACACTAAGCATTTTTGAGAGTTATGAATGATGAATTATGAGTTATGAGTTTTTCCTGTGACGGACTTTTGACTTTATGACTTTCGACTATTTTTTCTCTCGCAAAGACGCTAAGGCGCAAAGAGTCGCTTCGCTCTTTTTTTTTGAACACGAATTGAAGAAATGTATATAATCTGAAAAATTTTATTTATTTCTCAAATTTTACAAATCTGTGTTGCTAAATCAAATAATCCAGTTTTAGGTCCCGAAGTTTTGGGATTTGGAATTTCAAAAATTGAAATTTATATAATTCGTGCATTCGTGGCTAAAAGCTAATTCTCTTTCTTTTTCCTTGATGAAAAAGAAACAAAAAATCAAGACCTGGGATTTTCGGCGATCAAAATAGGCTCACTTCCTAAAACTCAAAAACTCGGCTATCGCCTCAAACAGTTCGAGTTTCTTTACAGAAGTTTTGCCCTTTTGATACTCGCCTGCCAAATCCTATGGTCTGAAAAGTCTTCGGTGGTGCCATTAAAAGATATTGGAAATTGTAAATTTTTTCAAAGCCATCGCATCATTTCCAAATTTTCAAATCTTCAAATTTCCAAATCAATAATCCTGAAGTTTTGGGTTTTGGAATTTATTTATTGGAATTTCAAGCATTCGTGAATTCGAGGCGAAAAGCTGAAAGCTGTCAGCAGATAGCTATCAGCCGTTCTTAGTATACTCCCGCAATTATTAATTATTAATTATTCATTTTTAATTAATAATCACGCCTTTATTTCGCAGCTCCTCCACTTTTTTTTCCAACTTTTCTAAGAAAGCTTGGTGCTCCGCCGTATCCGGATTAAACGGGCGGTGTTGCCTGCTTTTTTGCACGGCTTCAACCTCGGCAATCAGTGCTTGGGTTTCGGGCGTGGTAGAAATGCTGAGCCATTTCTCCCAAATGTAGCGGATAGCCAAAGAGCTGGGATGCAGCAAATCATCGGCATAAAAGCGGTAATCGCGCAATTCATCAAGCAGGATTTCGTAGGCGGGAAAATAATACGCTTGATGCGTTTCGAGCAGCTGATGCAAGGCCACCAAGAGTTGGGCTTTGCTGCGTTGGTTCTCAACCAAACCGTCTTTGCTGTGGCGCACCGGCGAAACGGTAAACACCACTTGCACGTTTGGATTCACCGCTAGTATAGATTCAATAAGTTTGTGCAAGGCGGTTTCTATTTGCCCTACCGATAGTAGTTCTTTGGCAAACTGAGCTTGCGGAATTTTGTGGCAATTGGCCACCACTTCGTTGCGTTTTATATGTCGATAAACCCAAGCTGTTCCCAGTGTAAAACCAATGTGTGTGGCCTGTTCTAGCTGTATTTTGAGTAGGTTTAATTTGGCATTTAGCTGTTCCAACATCACCTCTGGATCCGAATTACTGCAAATAGAATGCAGTTCAAAACAATGCCATAGCCCGTTGTGATAAACTAAATCAGTTTGAATAAAATAGTTTGCTTGCAAGGCGCGCTCCACCAGGCGTTGTAACGCCAGCGGTTGAAACAAAATTCCAAACGGATTGCTGAGTTGCGAAAAGCCCAGTTGCGCAAATTGATTCCCCATATTTTCGGCAAAACAGGAACCCATCCACAGCAACTGCGAGTGGTAATCAATTTTGGTTTCTAGCGGCTTAAGGGCAACGGATGTGCTGAGTTGTATGGATTTCATTTGGCCAAAAATAGCGAAATAAAGGCATAAAAAAGCCCCATGAAGATTACACATGGGGACAATTTAAATTTGAGAGTAGCTTCTTACTGCTTATTCGTAGAAAAACAAAGTACTGCTTTCACCAAATGTAGATGTTTCTACAGCAGAAATTGGATAATTATTACTGTTGTACTGGTATACAGCGCTCACATTTGAATCAGGAAATGTAGTGTGTACTTCTGTAAGTATGTTGTGATTAAATCCACCAACAGTTTGATCGGCAAATGAAATTTTAGAAATACCTGTAATGTTTTTAAACGGATTGTTTTTGTTATCGTAGGTATAATTTACTACTGATGTTGCGCCAAATTCATTTGATTCTTTTTTGGTTATTTCGCCATTGGTAATAAAATACTTTCCAGTAGATGGCGATTCGGTTTGTGAGACTAGATCGCCTATTGCTCTTGTATAATTTATAGATCCATCAGTATTATAGGTGTATTCCTCTTTTGCTCCGTAATCTTGCAACAAGGCCAAAAGCACATGCTTGATCATCTGTCCTTGGCTGTTATAAGTGAAGGTTTCAGTTTGAAACTCCATTGCACCCACAAAATACCTAACAGTGGTAATTAAATCACCCGTGTAAGTATATTCAACTTTTAATCCATCTGGACCTTCTATTCTATCAACTTTGTTTCCATTATAGAAATACAAAAGCGTTTCTTCAATTCCATCTTCATCCGTACTGACGGTTCGTTTTACCAAAATATCCTGAGATGTGCTTGGCGAATCGGTTGACGAACAAGAAACTGCAAAAAATAAAGCGAGACAGGCAACAATAATTTTTTTCATCTTTTTAAAATTTTAGTTAACAGACTAATTTAATTTTCATTCGTGCAGCAAAAATAATTGCAGACCAATTAAATTAAAACAAATAAAAAAGATTTAAGATATTCTTATGAAGTGTACAAAAATGTGAGCCACGAATGCACGAATTTTAATCTCAAAATCGAAATTTCAAATCCCAATTCAGAAAACTCGGAACAAAAAAGCATGCAACACAGATTAAAGAAATTTTATAAATTATTGCAATTTCTTGAATCCGTGTTCAAAAAAATTGTTTGCCACGAATGCACGAATTTTAATCTCAAAATCGAAATTCCAAATCCCAATTCAGAAAACTCTGAACAAAAAAACATGCAACACAGAATAAAGAAATTTTAAAAATTTATCGTATTTCTCCAATCCGTGTTCAAAAAAATTTTTTTCCACGAATGCACGAATTATAACCCCGACGCTTCGGGACCGAAACTTCGGGATAAATTAATTTGTTTCTTTTAAAGGAAACTTTATATCTTTGGCATCATTTAAACGCCATACCATGAATTATTTATTTACCATTCAATTCCTTGAACCGGCATTGCGGTTTTTAGAAAGTTTAGAGCCAAAATCACAAGAGAAAATACTGTATGTGCTTTGGAAAGCACGATTTACAAAAGATGCAGAAATATTTAAAAAGATCAGCACTGATATCTGGGAATTCAGAGTGCTGTATCAAAAAAAGCAATATCGACTTTTGTCTTTTTGGTATTCATCTGAAACGGAAGTGCGTTGTGTAATTTGCACGAATGGATTTGTCAAAAAAACAGCAAAAACACCCGGCTTGGAGCTTCAAAAAGCGCAACAACTTAGACAAGAATATCTACAATCAAAACAGATAAAATGAAAACACATACCCTCGAAGAAGTAACCGATGTACTCATTGGCCCAACTGGCTCCAAAAAAAGAAAGGCCTTTGATGCCGAACTACGCTTAGATGCGCTTGGTCAATGCATTAAAGAAATTCGAATTGAAAAAAAACTCACCCAAGAACAATTGGGAATTTTAGTGGGTGTAAAAAAAGCACAGATTTGCAAAATAGAAAACAACTTCACCGATGCCCGATTTGGAACTATCCTAAAAGTATTTAATGCCTTAAACACGACGGTAAATTTTAGCATTAAAGAAGCAATCTAAAGCTAGTTCAATTTTGAATTATAATCCGTATTCAGAAAAATATTAGCCACGAATATTTTAAATTCCAATACTGAAAACCCAAATTCCAATTCAGAAGACTGGGTGTCAACCAAGCATCTAACACAGATCTAAATGACTGAAGTAGTCATCGCAAACAGTAGCATTTTCAAATTATCCAATTTTCAAATTTCCAAATTAATATTCGTGAATTCGTGGCAAAATCTTTAAATCAATTTAAATACTCCCCCGCCTTAGCCAATGCTGCCGCTATTCCACTCGCATCTTTTCCGCCAGCGGTAGCAAAAAACGGCTGACCGCCTCCGCCTCCTTGGATGAATTTACCCAATTCGCGCACCACTTGGCCCGCATTGAGGTTTTTATCAGCGACCAATTCTTTTGAAATGTAGCAAGTAAGCATCGGTTTATCGTCTTGCACGGTGGCCAATACCAAGAATAAATTGGTTTTATTGGCTCCCAATTCATAGGCCAAATCTTTGGCTCCTTCGGGCGATAAATCAACAGAAGTAGCTAGAAAATCTATACCATTTCGGGATTCTAGTTGTTTGGCCAAATCGCCTACCAAACCTTTGGCTTTCTCTTTCAAGAGTTGCTCCAATTGCTTTTGCATTTTGGCATTGTCGTCTTGCAACTGTTG
>JBJOOG010000080.1:0-16354 GCA_046051465.1 Bacteroidota bacterium
TTACTTGTTCAATTTTTAGTCTTGGTACTTTCTTTTTAAATAATAAATACTTATATTTAAACCATAAGATTTATGACAATTTGAATAGTAAAAAGGGTGGTAAAATCGGTTACCTTAAAAATCCAACCTCTTTTAAACCTTGAAAAATAAGGGATTCTGTGATAGGTTCGACTCTCCCCGACTCCACATCAAGCGCAAATCCGGTAAACGGATGTAAGCACAAAAAAAATCGCCAAGTTTACTTGAGCGATTTTTTTGTGCTTAAAGACGTCTGTCTTCGTCAGAAGACAGTGGATTTGCATTTGCAGGAACGGAGTTCAGGAGCTGAGCGAAGCTACTCTCTTTGCTGTTGTAAGTTCTCGGTTATCCGTTGTCTGTTCTCGGTACTCTGATACCTTATAACTTCCAAAAAGCTAAAAGCAAACAACAGTCTGCTAATCGCTAAATCATTTTTTCGTACTATTGTAACACACCAAATTAAATCCCATGCAATTCAAAAAAATCACCGACTCCGAAACGACCATTACCGAACTCATGTTGCCTTCGTATGCCAATTTTGGCGGAAAAGTACACGGTGGCATTTTACTTTCGCTCATGGATAAAGTGGCTTATGTAACTGCCACCAAACACTGCGCTAGTTATTGCGTAACAGTAGCTGTAGATGGTGTGGAGTTTTTGAATCCAGTGGAGGTGGGCGATTTGCTTTCCTTGAAAGCATCGGTTAATTATGTGGGAAATACATCCATGATTGTGGGCATCCGCGTAGAAACCTTAAATCCAAAAACAGGTGTTTCGCAACACACCAACTCCTGCTATTTTACAATGGCGGCAAAAGATGACAATGGAAATTTAATTGCGGTTCCGGGATTAGAAATTGAAAATCAAACCCAATTGCGTCGATTTTGTGAGGGAATCGAATTGAAGAAAATGTCAAAGCAAAAACGAGAACTATTAAAATCAAATTTGACGCAATTTAGCTTTGATGAGCTTAAAACGGCTTGCGCAAATGAGAAATGCAGCATAAAATTGTAGGATTGTTCGGTAAACAATATTCAATAAATAGTGTAGTTCGTCGAATAATCAATACATATTGATTATATGTAGCAGGTTTTGTTTATTTTTCATTACTCAATTGGATTTTTCCATTTGATTTACCTTTTATTCACTTAAACCTTTGCCTATGTTATCTTTTCACTCTGCTTCGGCTCGTATTATCAACACCAAACGTGGTGTTACTGAATGTGTAGAAATTGCCTTGGGTGAACATGCACATGAAGCTGACTTATTAATTTTTCATGCATCCATTGGTCATGATTTTTCGGATATATTATCGCAAGCTAAAGCCTTGTCACCCAAAGCACAAATTGTTGCCGCTTCATGCTGTGGCGTAGTTGGTCGTGAAGGCGTGAGCGAATCCATGAAAGACATAGCGCTTATGGCTGTTAAAGGAAATGATTTTGCGCTTGCACACACGGATGATTTCTATGGACACAATTCATATGAAAAATGCCTAGAAATGGCCCATGCCATGAAGAAACAAAAAGACGGCATCAACATGATCTACTTTTTGGGATCGGGAATTGATATCGCCAACGACGAATGTATTCGTGCGTTTGAATCTGTTTTTGGACCAGAAGTTACTGTATTTGGAGCCACCTCGTCGGATAACATGAAAGGATTTATTAGTTACCAAGCTGTAAACGACAAGGTATATGAACACGGTGCCTATGCAATCGGGTTTTGTGATCCATCGCTTTCGGTAGACACACAAGCCACTCATGGTTTTGTGGCTATAGGTGAACCGCTTGTGGTAACAAAATCAGAAGGTCATATTATACATGAATTAAACGGCAAACCAGCTTGGGAAGAATACTTGCACCGTCTAGGATTGGCCAAATCTTCGACTTGTGGTGACAGTATTCCTATTGGTGCATTAGCTGAAAAATTATCTGATGCAGAAGCTATTGAATACGGAAACCAACACATACTTAGAGTGGTTACCAAACACGAAGGAAGCAGCATCTACTATGCCACTACTTGTGCTGAAGGAACCTCATTATGGCTGACTGTTCGTGACGAAGATTTGATTTTTATCGAAATGGATCGCATGGTTGCCGAAATGAAAAAAAGAGAGCCCAATAAAAAAGCAGTAGCTGTTTTCCATGCCGATTGTTTGGCACGAGGACGATTCATGGTCGATCGTATATTAAAAGAAGAATTGGTGAGTAAAATGCAATTGCCTTTTTATACGAATGGGGAATGTCCGCCTTGGTTGGGTATGTATGGATTTGGAGAATTTGCCCGATTGGGAGGAAAAAACACCTACCACAACTACACCACTGCGCTCTATGTAATTTACCGTTAGAAGCGTGTAGAAATTAAATGATAGAACAATCTAAATACGATAATTTACTGAAGGAATACCGCGATCTACAGTTGCGGGTTACTCGTTTTTCGTTTATTGAACAACAACTCATTAACACCAAAGACCAATTGGATCATGAGTTAATTTTGTATAAACGATTGAATCAGTTTAATAATGAAGCGCTAAAATTTCACAGTGATGAGGAGTTTATTCAATTGGCAGCCGAAACTATTGTAGATGTTCTTGAAATTGAGGGTTCGGCCATTTATATTGTAGGCGAGCACTTTGAACAATTTTATGGTGAAGGAATAAAATCTACACCCAATGAGATTCGAATTCTTAAACAAGAATGCCTAAGTATGGCCAGCAAAATTGGCCTATCTAAAAGTTGTATTCTGAACAAGCGATTATTGGATCAATTTGATTCCTTAAACAATTATACCGATGTAATCTTTCATGCGCTCGAAGACCAAGAACTTCAGTATCGGGTGTATATTTTAGGCTTTATCTCTATTGATAAATCACCTTTTTACGAAAAATTACAAAGCAAACATGAAACGATATTTAGTTTGTTTACCCAACAATTTCAATCTTTGATTAGCAATCGAATCAAGAGTAAAAAAATTAGTGAATCTGAAATTGAGCTTAAAAAATTATCGTTAATCGCCACCAAAACAAAAAATGGAGTAATTATCGCCAATCAATTTGGTGAAATTGAGTGGGTAAATGAATCGTTTTCAAAAACTACAGGATATACATTGGATGAGGTAATTGGTAAAAAGCCAAAGGATTTTTTACAACGTACAGTGCCTGGTGATCCAGCGCAGCAACAACTCTCAACTGCTCTTCAAAAAAAAGAAACCATCGAAGTGCAAATTGTAAATTATACCAAAGACGGAAATCCTTACACCAATTTACTTGAAATAATACCTGTTTTTGATGAGAAAGGAAACCACATCAATTTTATTTCACTGCAAAAGGACATCAGTAGCGAAATAGAATCCAAGGAAAAAATATTGGAAATCAATTCACGCTACGATTTAATTACTGAAAAGTCTAAAATTGGCATTTGGGAGTGGATCAAACATAGTGATCATCATCATTGGAATGATATACTTTTGGCGCAATATGGAACAACACGAGAAAAAATTGACGGGAACTATTATGCTTTTTGGAAAAATGCCATACACCCAGACGATAGAGAACGCGTATTAGAACAAACGGATTACCTCATTAAGTCTACGTTAGATAGTCTAGAATTGGAATACCGGATTATTCGAGCCAACGATGGAGCTGTTCGTTACATCAAAAATTTAACCATAGCCGAACGTGATGCAGATGGAGTGATGTTGAAACTTGTGGGCAGTAGTGTAGATATAAGTGAACTAAAAAATACGCAAGAAGATATCTTATCTAAAAACAGCGAATTACAAAAAGTAAATACCGAGCTCGATAACTTTGTTTACCGCGTCTCACATGATTTACGCGGGCCGTTGCTTTCTATTAAAGGGCTTGTTTCTTTAATATTTACAAATGTAGAACTTGATGCAGAGCTTACAGAGTACATCACACTCATAGAAAGCAGCGTAATACGTTTGGATGAAACAATTCAAGAAATTTTAGAATATTCTAAAAATGCCCGTTTAGAGCTAAAATTAGAATCATTTGACGTAGCTTTAATGGTGCAAGATATTTTCAATGACATCAAATTTTCTACAGATGTTAAAGTGCGCTTCACAACCAATATAGAAGGAGATTCTTATATTTATTCTGATAAATACCGAATCAATACTGTACTAAAAAATGTGATAGGCAATGCGGTTAAATACCGAAAAACAGACTCGGAATTGGCCTATGTTGATTTTAAACTTAGCCGAATAGATGGTTTTCTGTTATTTGAAATAGAAGACAATGGCGAAGGTATTAGTGAAGGAAACATTGGCAAAATATTCAATATGTTTTACAGAGCTTCAAGTAGCAGTGTGGGAACTGGATTAGGTTTGTATATTTGCAAGGAAATCATCACCCGATTACAAGGTGAAATAGATGTGGAATCAGCATATGGAAAAGGTACTACGGTACGCATCAAAGTTCCTTTACAACTAAACTAAACACGAATGTTTTACGTATTAATTGACGACGACGCGATTTTCAACTTTGTTCATGCAAAGGTGATTAAACAGGTTGATGAGCAAGCCGAGATTGTGGATTTTACGAGTAGTAATGAAGCATTAGGCTATATCAAACAAAAATTTACTTTGGATAATGTGCCAAAAACCATTGTTTTCCTAGACATCAACATGCCCGAAATGAATGGGTTTGAGTTATTGGATGCAATACTTGAGCTACCTGCTGAATGCATTTCAAAAATGTCAATTTACATTATCACCTCTTCACTCAACGAAAAAGATGTACAAAAAGCAAAAGAGTATAAATTATTAAAAGGGTACATTGGTAAACCGCTCTCTTTTGATCGACTAAAAGAGGTAATCAAGTACGAAAAAACAACTAATTTAAGGTAAGGCAACTTCGCCTTCCCACTCCATAAAGCCACCAAGTAAATTATAGGTATTGCTGAATCCCAATTGATTCATAATAGCACAGGCTTGCGCACTTCTGCCTCCTGCCTTACAATACACATAGATGTTTTTTGATTTGTCTAATTCTTCTACTTGATAAATAAAACCTTGGCCTTTGTAAATATCAATCATCAATGCAGTTGGAATAATTCCTTCGGCACATTCATCGGGAGTGCGTACATCGAGCACTAGGGCATTGTCGTCTGCTGCCAATTGGCTTGCCCATTGTTCTTGGGATAAATTCATCTTGAATGTTTTTTCAAAAATAGTAGAATTTTTGCAGCAACACCTATTCAAATGGATAAGGTTACCGATTGTGTTTTTATTTGTATAAAATTTAACAGTTGTTTTGGTTTAATTATGGTTTTCACTTATACATTTGTACATACAATTATTGTACTAATATATATGACTACTGTTTTAGAGAATATTCAATCATTAGCCCTACCAAAAAAAACGGTAATCAATATTCTTTACACACAAAATTTATTGCAGGATTCGTTCAATGATATTTTAAAACCGTTTGAAATTTCGGTTGAACAATTTAATGTACTGCGAATTTTACGTGGACAAAACGGCAAACCGGCCAACATGAGTTTGATACAAGAACGCATGATTGCCAAAACAAGTAATACCACTCGAATTGTAGATAAGCTTTTAGCAAAATCACTTGTTACACGGGAAATTTGCCCACACAATAGACGAAAAATGGAAGTAAATATTACTCCGAAAGGTTTGGAATTACTCCTTAAAATTGATCCTAAAGTGGATCAATTTGAACAAAAATTACATGTGAATTTAAGTACTACGGAAGCAGAAATGCTCAATCAATTGTTAGAAAAATACCGCTCTCAACCCTAATTTATAAACAAAAAAATGAATTCATTTATTGAAAATCAAAATTGGAGATATGCTACAAAGAAATTTGATGCAACTCAAAAAATTTCATTATCAGACCTCGACACTTTAAAAGAAGCTGTTCGATTAACAGCCTCCTCTTTGGGATTACAACCCTACAAAGTACTTATCATAGAAAATCCTGATTTACGAGCTCAATTGCAATCGGCGGCCTATGGCCAAACACAAGTGGTAGACGCCTCCCACTTATTTGTTTTTGCCAGCGAGTATACAGTAGGCGAATCAGAAATAGATGCCTACCTTCAGAATATTGCTCAAACTCGTGGCACCAACGTAGAGGCGCTTAGTGGGTTTCGCTCCATGGTAGAAAATTTTGTGTACAAATTGGATGACCATACCAAAGAAAACTGGACTGCCAAGCAGGTATATTTGGCCCTAGGTAATTTACTGAACGCTGCCGCTGAAATGCGTATAGATGCATCCCCAATGGAAGGATTTGATGCGCAGGCAGTAAACGCGATTTTGGGATTACCTGAAAAAGGGTTACATGCCGTTGCCCTTACTGCGCTTGGCTACAGACATGCCGAAGACAAATACCAACACATGACCAAAGTAAGAAAAAACACAAACGAATTATTTATTACCCTTTAATACTTTAACCTTTAAAAACAAAAATTATGAAAAAGATTGCCTTATTGCTTATTGCGTTAGTAACTGTTCAAGCTACTCAAGCACAATTAAAAAAAATTAAACCCCTTTCAAGTTCAATCCAATGGACCGGTAAAAAAGTTACAGGACAACACGAAGGAACTATTAATTTCCTAGATGGTATCCTCACATTCAAATCAAATAAATTGGTTGCCGGTACATTTACTGTTGACATGAAATCTATTTCAACTACTGACTTAACAGGCGAATACAAAGACAAATTAGACGGTCACTTGAAAGCAGATGATTTCTTTGGGGTTGAAAAATTCCCAACGGCTACTTTGGTTTTCAAAAAAGTAACTCCAGTAAACGCTTCTACTTATACTGTTGTGGCTGATTTGACCATCAAAGGAAAAATGAATCCTGTAACGTTTACCTTAGTTACTTCAGCAACTGGAGCCACAGCTAATGTAAAAATTAATCGTGCTAAATACGATGTACAATACGGTTCTGAAACCTTTTTGGGAAGCCTTGGAGACAAAGCCATTTACGATGATTTTGATTTGAAAATCAAATTGGTTTACTAATCAATACCTCTTTATAACGTACAAAAAACACGTCTTTACCGACGTGTTTTTTTTTGATTATAACTAAATTAGCCGTTCCAAAAACGAATACTTTGAGCAACATCAATCAATTGGTTATTATAGATAATTACGACAGTTTTACCTTTAATTTGGTGCATTACTTCGAAGGTTTGGGTTGCGATGTAACTGTGTTTCGCAACGATCAATTTGACTTAGAAGACTTGCAGGATTTTGATGCCATTGTATTATCTCCCGGACCTGGACTTCCTAAAGATGCAGGTCTGAGTATGAACGTTATTGATCGCTATGCCCACAGTAAAAAAATTCTTGGGATTTGTTTGGGACATCAAGCCATAGGTGAATACTTTGGAGCCACTTTAGAAAATTTGTCGGCGGTAGTACACGGCCAAGCGAGTGTACTTAAAATACTTGAATCAAGCAATCCGTTGTTTCAACATTTAGCTTTTTCCCTTGAAGTTGGCCGATACCATTCCTGGGCAATATCGAGTAAAACGTTTCCAAGCTGTTTACAAATTACTGCAACCGATGAACTAGGTTGCATCATGGCCATTTCGCATAACACGTTACCCATTCACGGACTACAATTTCATCCAGAGAGTATCTTAACTCCGCAAGGCAAAGCCATATTGGCAAATTGGCTTAAAACCTAAATTACATTACTTTAATTTTCTGCTTGGTGGTTTTGGGAACACCCAATTTGTGCAATAAAATTCCAGTTGATTTGAGTTGCACATAAGCTTTGGTGACATACAAATACCCTTTGTAATCATTGGTTTCTCCCCAGGAATTCTTCACTTTATAGTAATCTTTTCCGTTTTGGTCTTTGGCAACTCCCACAATTTGCATCGCGTGATCATCGGTAGTAGTTAGGTTGTACAATCCTTCTAAACGCAAGTCTTCGGTTACTTTTTTCTCGGCAGTTGGGCCGTCAAATAAGGTCTTTTTTTGTTCGGGGCTAATGTTGTTTAAATCCATATCCGGTACAAATGCAACCCCATTTCTCCAGCTGAAATACGGTTCCGATACATCAGACGACCATGCAATTGTGTATCCTTTTGACAAAGCATAATCAATGATATCGGTAAGTTCGGTCATGGGCACGTTGTACACCATATCATAACTCCAGTTATCGGGCACCGGCAACACCATTTTTTCGTAATAGGGACTGTCTTTGTAATTGGTAAATTCCAAATAATCGGAAGCTTCTATGCCCACAACTTCTTTGGCAAAGGATTGAGGCGTATACGATTTTCCTTGGTAATCAAAGGTTTCAGGCAATTTGCCTAATTTTTCATCCATGTAGGCATTCACGTCTTTCACCCAAGTAGCTTGTTGACTTGGATTTTTCACATAAGCATCCAAAATGGCTTTGAATCCCTCTTGAAATTCGCTCGATTTGATCACGCCTTTTCCATAATCTTCCAAGGTGTAGGCCTGCTGTGGCATGGCGCCATGCTTGCGGAAAATATTCAACACATCGTGGGTTTCTCCCCCATCGCCTAATCCCAAGTTGCCATTAAACAAGACAAAATTTCGGGCTTTTCCCAAATAGACTTGACGGGCGGTAAATATTTCGGCCAAATCAACCGGTTGTTTCCCGTTGCGAATCATTTCGGTTTCCAAAAACGAATTCCCCGAATAACTCCAACACGTTCCGGCTGAACCTTGACTTTTTACCGAGGTGGTAGAAATATTGGTCACTTCTCTAAACTCAAATTTAGAATTTAAGGACGCATTATTGATTACTTTTTTTATCAACTCATCTTGAGCAAATAAACTCACCGAACTCAAAAGGCCCAGTACTAGCCAACTTTTTCTAATCATATTTTTGTGTATTAACGTATAGTATTTGTATTGAATTATCTTGTGAAAACCAATCGTTTGTCGGTGGATTGATTGGCATCAAATTGGTAACCACCGTAGGAAAACCCTTTGATGTCCTCTAAGGTTTTGACCTGCGAATCAATCAAATAGCGGGCCATCATGCCTCGGGCTTTTTTGGCAAAGAAACTAATCATTTTGTATTGGCCTTGGTGGAAATCATAAAAATCAGCCGTAACCAATTCGGTAGAAAATTGCTTGGCATCCAACACCGAAAAATATTCTTTACTAGCCAAATTGACCAACAATTCACCCGGTTGCAACTCGGCACGCAAGGCTTTGCTGAGTTTGGTTTTCCAAAATTCATATAAATTTTTAGCTTTTCCGATAGGCAGGCTAGTTCCCATTTCTAAACGGTATTCTTGTATTAAATCAAAGGGCTTCAGTATTCCGTATAAGCCCGATAAAATTCGAACCTGATTTTGGGCCATTTCAAAAGAAGATTCAGCGAGCGTGTAAGCTTCCAAACCGGTGTATACATCGCCAGCAAACGCATACAGCGCTGGACGGGCATTCTCTGGAGTGAAGGGCTGTTCCCAAGCCATGTTTCGCTCTTTGTTCAACTCAGCCAATTTGATCGAAAGATCCATTAAATCAGCCAACTGCTTCGCCGATTTTTTCTTGAGCACCTTCATCACCGCTGCACTTTCTTTCTCAAAGGCAGGCATCGAAAACTGCGCCGTTGGAAGTGGCGAAGTAAAATCGAGTGATTTGGCAGGAGAAAGTAAAATTTTCATGGTTTATCAAAAATGAAATTCAAAAATACAATCTTCGTGGCGAAACGCCTAACTTTTTACAGAATTATCCCAACCACCCTTCACGGTCCAAACTGCGGTATTGAATGGCTTCGGCTATGTGATGCGCGCAGATATTTTCTGCGGATTCCAAATCAGCAATGGTACGGGCCACTTTTAGAATTCGATCAAAGGCACGGGCCGATAAGTTCAATTGCTCCATGGCGGTTTTCAGCAAATGCAACGAACTTTTATCTAAGACCGCATGGGTGCGCAACAATGCGGGTGTCATTTGGGCATTGTAATTTACTTTTGGATTGTCTTTAAACCGTTCAGTTTGCAAAGCACGAGCTTGTATCACCCGCTGACGGATCACACTGCTGGCTTCGGCTTTTTGGGTATCGGCCAATTTCTCAAAAGGCACCGGACGCACTTCAATATGAATGTCAATCCGATCCAAGAGCGGTCCCGAAATGCGATTCAAGTAACGCTGCATTTCTTGCGGACTACTACTTACGGGCGCCGAAGGATCGTTAAAATAACCTCCGGGGCTCGGGTTCATGCTAGCCACCAACATAAACGAAGACGGATAAGTCACGGTAAATTTGGCCCGGGAAATGGTCACTTCACGATCTTCTAAAGGTTGCCGCATCACTTCGAGTACGTCGCGTTTAAATTCGGGTAATTCATCCAGAAACAGCACCCCGTTGTGGGCCATTGAAATTTCACCGGGTTGCGGATAACTTCCCCCGCCGACAAGGGCGACATGTGAAATAGTATGGTGTGGTGCCCGAAACGGGCGTTGGTACAACAAGCCCACCTCTTTGAGTTTGCCGGCCACTGAATGAATTTTGGTGGTTTCGAGTGCTTCGGGCAAGGTCATGGGCGGTAAGATGCTGGGCAGACGTTTGGCTAGCATGGTTTTTCCAGAGCCTGGAGGACCTATTAAAATGATGTTGTGTCCACCAGCCGCCGCAATTTCCATGCAGCGTTTGATGGTGTGCTGGCCTTTCACCTCACTGAAATCAAATTCGGGGAAATCGAGTAATGCAGCTGATTCTTCGTAAACGGTGCTTTGGTAAGGAATCAAATCACTTGTACCCAATAAAAAATCGATGGCTTCTTGAATGGAATCAATTCCATAAACTGCAAAATCTTGTACGATGGCAGCCTCGTTGGCATTTTGTTTGGGCAAAAAGAAGCCCTTGAATCCCTCCTCTTTGGCTTTGATGGAAATGGGCAAGGCGCCTTTTATGGGCTGCAAACTGCCGTCTAAGGACAATTCGCCCATAAACACATACTCTGCCAATACATCAGTTTGCAGTTGGCCCGACGACACCAAAATACCCAAAGCCAAAGTCAGGTCATAGGCTGAACCTTCTTTGCGCAAATCGGCGGGTGCCATGTTGATGGTGAGTTTTTTTCCGGGCAAAGAATACCCGTTGTTTTTGAGTGCCGCGGCGATGCGGTAACTACTCTCTTTGATGGCATTATCGGGTAATCCAACCAGGTGGTACCCAATGCCTTTGTCACAATTTACTTCTACGGTAATGGTCGTGGCTTCGACCCCAAAAACGGCGCTTCCAAATACTTTAACTAACATGGCGTATACATTTAAGCCACTAAAATACTAAAAAATGCTTTGTACGAATTAGCTAGTCAAAAAAAAATCCAACCGAGTCGATTGGATTTTTGAATTTTATTTGAAGTTCGAAATGCCTTGTTTTAACCAGCTTTCGTACTTGGTTACATCGGGATCGTAACTACAAGTTGGTGTGGTGGAATTTAAATTGGCTCCAGCCAAATCGGTCAACACATATAAGGGTTGCGTATTGGTTTTGTATTTGGCAATCATAAAATCGGTCCATTTGTCGCCAATGGTTTCCAACAATTCGCCCGTTTCTGCCGATTTTATTTGCTCAGAAAGAGGCAACATTCGTTTGTCATCCACATAGAGCGAAATCAACACCACCTCGTTTTTCAAAATGGTTAAAATGCGCGGATCCGACCACACGTTGTTTTCCATTTTGCGGCAATTCACGCAGGCATAGCCGGTAAAATCGAGCAATATCGGCTTATGCACGGCTATAGCATGGGCCAATCCCTTTTCGTAGTCGTTAAACACCACCAACTGATGTGGGCCCAACTCGGCACCTTCGGGTAAGGCAGCGCTAGAACCAGCTGATCCGGAGTTTGTTTTACCCACACCCAGGGGACTTTCACTGTATTCCATAGGTGGTGGAAATGCATTGATTAATTTGAGTGGCGCACCCCAAAGTCCGGGAATTAAATAAATCGTAAATGATAAACTTAGTAAGGCAATAAACAAGCGACTCACTGAAATACTCGGCAACGGACTGTCGTGTGGCAAGGTAATTTTTCCCAATAAATACAAGGATAACACTCCAAATATGGCAATCCAAATGGCTAAAAACACTTCGCGTTCGAGTAGATGCAATTGCAAAACTAAATCGGCATTGGAGAGGAATTTAAAGGCCAAGGCCAATTCCAAGAAGCCCAAAAATACTTTCACGGTATTGAGCCAACCACCCGACTTGGGCAAAGAATTTAACCAACCCGGAAACATGGCAAAAAGCATGAACGGCAAGGCCAAAGCCGAGGAGAATCCCAACATGCCAATTACGGGTGCAAATCCGCCTTTGGAAGCGGCTTCTACCAACAAGGTTCCCACTATCGGTCCGGTGCAAGAAAATGAAACAATGGCCAAGGCCAAAGCCATAAACAAGATGCCTACAATTCCACCGCGATCGGCTTGGCGATCAACTTTATTGGCCCAGGAATTGGGCAACATGATTTCGAAGGCGCCCAAAAATGAGGCCGCAAATACAAGCAATAAGCAAAAGAAAATCAGGTTAAACCAGACATTGGTAGAAAGCGCATTCAATGCATCGGCACCAAAAATAGCCGTAACCGAAAGACCTAAAATCACATAGATGGCAATAATTGAAATGCCGTAAATAATAGCATTTTTCTTTCCTTGGGCTGGTGTTTTACTTTGTTTGGTAAAGAAACTTACGGTCATGGGAATCATCGGAAACACGCAAGGCGTAAGCAAGGCGGCAAATCCACCCAAAAAGGCCAAAATAAAAATAGTAAGCCAACCTTTATCTGTGTTAGTTTCTGTGGTAATCACAGCTGTTTCTTTTGGTTCGGGTTTTGTAGTTTCAACTGGAGTTTGCACTACTGCTGCGGTATCAGGCACCAAACTATCTTGCTCCACAATTGCAGTGGCTGATGCTGTTTTAGGAAGTACAAAAGTGAAGGTTTTTTCTTGGTTAATGCACGACTCTTTGCAGGCTTGATAATTGAGTTTAATGACAACCTGCGTCAAGTTGAGATTGATTATTTTGATGCGTTGTTGAATTTTAACCTTGCTTTCAAAATAGTATTCGTCTACTCCAAATACCTCATTGAAGTGCTTTTTGTAGGCACTTTCTTTGGCTTTTCCAACCGGCTCGTAATTTCCTTTGGCGTTTTCATACAGAACTTCGAGCGGCAAAGCGCCACCATCGGGAGTGTATTGGGAATACATATGCCAGTCTTTGTCTATGATTCCGTTACACACCAAATTGTATTCGGTATCGGAAATTTTCTCAATTTTCTGGGTCCATTTTACCGGATCAAGCAATTGGGCTTGGGTGAATTGAGTGAAAAATATGACTAGTAAAAGCACTATTTTTTTCATGGGATATAGCTAATTTGAATTGTGTTTTTGGTTTGATGGGTAGCTAAAAAACGCTCGTCTTGACGATGCCCTACTACCCAAATGAGTTGGTCCTTGCTGCACAACAACCAGGCTTTTTCTTTGTCAATTTGGGCCCATTTTTCGTCTTTAAAAAACTTGCTGAGTTTCTTGGATTGGCCCTTCATTCCTGCGGGGTAAATCACATCGGCGGTTTTCCATCGGCGCAAAACAAGCGGAAATTGCAACAAATCGGCGTCGACAAATATAACAGATTTTGAGTCGTTTTTGGCGGTTGACTGATTCGAAAATTGAAGACAAATGGGTAGGGTAATTTCTATCGTTTGGTCAGGAATATAATATACATCTTCTCTCCTTTCGGTTTCGTTGGCATACAACAACAAAGTGGATCGGTCTTTCAATAAAGTGAAATTGGGGGAAAATACTTTTTTGCCCGATTGCACATGAACCAAATGATACACATCATCCCAGGCCGTGAAACCATAATCGTTGAGCCATCCAAACAAATAGGCCGTATAGTTTTCGTATTCGCTCAATTTATCCAGATCAATTTGCAAACGATCGGGCAATTCGGTCACTACGTATTCATAGGCCATATTGAGTGCATCTTGTACCAAGGATTGGCTATCTTGAAGATGTAATTGGGTAGTGAGAAACGCCTGTAAAAAATTAGGTTGAATAGTTTTAAGTTGAGGCACAATTTGGAGGCGAATGGCATTGCGCAAATAGTGATCACTGGCATTGCTACTGTCTTCGCGCCAGGTATATCCATGTTGCAGCGCAAAGTCATGCAATTGTTCCCGACTGAATACAAGCAGCGGCCGTACTATATTTTCATTCACCGACGGAATGCCCACTAATCCATCTAATCCGGTTCCTCGGCTCAAATTGATTAATAAAGTTTCCAAAGCATCATCAGCGTGATGGGCGGTGAGGATATAGTCGTAATGAAATTCTTGAGCCAACTCGGCAAACCAATCGTAACGCAAGTCACGTGCCGCCATTTGCGTAGAACATTTGGCATCCTGCGCATAGGCCTTGGTGTCAAAATGTGTGGTGTGAAAAGGCAGTTGCAAATCCAAACACAAGTCTTGTACAAATTGCTGGTCTTGAATGCTTTCGAGTCCGCGCAACTGAAAATTACAATGCGCGACTGCGAGGTCTAAATGGGATGATTTGCACAACTGAAGCAAGACAACACTGTCTAATCCACCGCTGCATGCCACCAGCAATTTGGCTTGAGCAAGAAATGGAAAATGAGTTTGTAGATGTTGTTGAAACGAAGACAGCATGGTCAAAAGTAAGGAATTGGCCGCAGATTATTGCAACACTGCGCGCATGGCTTTGGCTTTGAGTAAACACTCGTCGTATTCTTGCTCGGCTTGGGCCAAAGAAGTGATGGCACTGCCTACCGAAAACGACACATAGTTGTTGGCTTCATTATACAAAATACTGCGGATGACTACATTAAAATCAAAGTCGCCGTTTGGGGTAAAATAGCCAACAGAGCCGCTGTACAAGCCGCGTTTGGTCTCTTCTAATTCTTCAATAATTTGCATGGCCGAAAGTTTGGGCGCACCGGTCATGCTGCCCATCGGAAAGGTTGTTTTGAGTAAGTCGACAGGCGGACAATTTTCAGCAACTTCTGAAGCAATGGTTGTGATCATTTGATGCACCTGCTTGAAGGAGTAAATACCACACAATTCCTCGACTATTACTGAATTAGGAATGGCTGTTTTGGATAAATCATTGCGGACCAAATCGGCAATCATGATGTTTTCGGCCCGTTCTTTGGCATCAGTTGCCAATGCTTGTTTAATATGGTCATCCACCGCCAAATCTGGACTTCGTTTGGCTGTTCCTTTGATGGGTTGCGAAATTACACGAGTAGCTGTTTTTTGGAGATAACGTTCGGGCGAGGCACACAGCAAATACTGGGCTTTATTTTTATAAAACACCGAAAAAGGAGCTTGTGAAATACTATTAAGTTGATTGTAAGTTTGCAAAGGATGAATGCGTGCCTGCTCGGCATAAAACTCCATGCAAAAATTGGCCTCGTAAATGTCACCTTGCTGAATGTACTCCTTCATTTTATTGACTTTCGTCAAATACGCTTCGCGAGAAATACGCGCTTCAATTTGCAAGTTATTGGCTTTTACTATCTGCTCAACTTGAAGTTGTGAAATAGCCGCAACGTCTGATTCCATTTCGTCGTCACACAATTTGAGGTAATGCATTTCAAACTTTTCACCCCGAAATAAAAATAACTTTTTGGGCTGAAAAAAATACAATTCGGGAAATTCCAGTCCATCAAAATTGTGCGATTGCAGATTTTCTACATTGTTTTTTAAATCGTAGGTGAGATAGCCTAGAATCCAATCTTGAGTAGCTTGCTGGTAATTGTGTAATTCTTGAAACGCATTGGACTCGTCGGTTTTCAAGGACGTAAAGGCATCTACCGCCACCAATAAATCAAAACTTGAATGCCGATCTACGTGTGAATTGCTGTCCAAAACCAATACTTCGGTATGCGCCTGCGCCCATTGCAACAGCTGCTGCTTGAAGGTAGCAACAGAAGAAATTTCGGGGGTAAAAATGCTACGCATGGACATAAAATTGATGTTCAAAAATACAGTATTCTAGTTTTATAAATTGGCTAAAAAATTAAATTTTACCACAAAAAAATCCCGCTCGTGAGCAGGATTTAGTTTTTATAAATAAACCGATTATACGTGTAAGGCACGATTTTCTGTGGCAGCTAAGGCCGCTTCTTTGATGGCTTCGGCAAAGGTAGGATGTGCGTGGCTCATGCGCGATATGTCTTCGGCAGAAGCTTTGTATTCCATGGCAGTTACCGCAGCGGCAATCAAATCGGCACAACGTGCACCAATCATGTGCACGCCCAAGACCTCATCGGTTTTGGCATCGGCTAATATTTTTACAAAGCCATCCAAATC
>JBJOOG010000081.1:0-7880 GCA_046051465.1 Bacteroidota bacterium
AATTCCCTTTTGCATCGTATTTACCAAAGCCGACAAAATTAGCCGGGTAAAAGTGGATATGCATGTAGCAGCCTACAGAAAACAACTATTGGCCAACAATTGGGCTGAAATGCCGCAACACTTCATCACCTCATCAACCGAAGGAACCGGAAAAGAAATACTCTTAAACTACATCGAGGAAATCAACCGCGAATTATTCCAAGACAAACCGTATTAATTATACGATTTAATTCAAGTGCTAAAGTTGCTGTAACACTTGGCAAACAATGCATTTGCTGTGTTACTTTAGGCCTTTAATTCTAATTTTTCGGCAAAATAATCACAAAAATCTTTCATGGTTGCTGCCATTTTTTCATCGGCTGTAGCGCGGTGATAGGTTTCGGACATGGCCACCAAGGTTTGATGAAAAAATACTTTCATCTCATCAACTGGCATGTCTTTTGTCCATAAATCAATGCGAAGCGTTTCTTTGTTTTTGTTGTCCCAAATTGACAACATGATCGCTTTTGACTCTTCGGCTTCTACGCCTCCATCTTGCGCGGTCCAATGCAGTTTTTCGGGCACCCGATTTTCGTCTAATTGAACCAGGAATTTAATCTCAGAAGTTGATGTATTTGCCATTATTTCTTGGGTTTGTAGTGTGATTGTTCAAATATAGTTTTTGCATCGGCAACCAACAAGTCTTGGATGCTCACTTTGTTGTTCTCCATATAGGCGCGCACAATTTGCCAGCCTACCCACGCGCCCACGCGCCCGGGAGATTCGTTGTCAATTTCTAGATAAAACTTAGAAAAAGGAGCCGGATTAATAAAACGGGATGCCAATTTTTGATCGGTGCTGTAGAGCATTTTTTTATCTATAAAATAGCGCCAAATGTAACTTTCGTTTTCGGCACACCAGCTAATCTGTTCGGGCGTATAGCCCATTTTATCGGCGTCAGAATACGATGGCAATAGCAAATCCTTGAGGTACAATTCTTTTCCGGCATAGACCAGTTGAGACAAAAATGATGCGTCGCGTGGCGGTGGAATTTTACGAAAGGCAAAAGCTGAAACCAGATCGGGCAGAATTTGCTGGGGCTCGAAATTTTGTGAAATGTATTTTGGAAACTCATAAAAACGATGCGATTTACCCAAATACAATTCAAGTGAAATGAGCAGCAAGGTGTCGGCATAAATCACCTTGTTGTGGTAGTCCATTTCAGAAATAATTGTAATTACTTTGGGGGTTTTGGTTCCTGGAAAATAATGCTGCATGTGCTTCACCAAATCGGTGATTTCGGTTTGTTCTTTTTGAAAATTACCAAACTTCTTTTGTACTTCGCCATACAATTCACGCCACATGGGATTTTGCATTTTATCTAACCAAATTGCATCTTCGGTGTCGGCTGGAAAGAAATAAGGATAAGCCGCTTTGAGTTTAGGCAATTCTTGGGGAGTGCTTTCAAAAAAAGCTTTGTCAAAACGAGTCACTTTAAGCGTGAGTGGTTTTTTGCTGATTTCTTGCTCTACTTTGGAGCGTTTGTCACACGCGAAAAGCAGCAGTAAGGCTGCTACAAAAATTCCTGTTTTTACAACTACTTTATTCATGAATGGGTGTTGATTTACATATAAAACTGCATTTGCTTGTTTTTCGTATGCCTAGCCCTGATGGCAGCGGTATCGCCGCGCAAAAAAAAGAGGGAAACTCCCGATTATTTTTTTGCGGGGAATAAAGCGTACAGCAGGAAAAAGCTCCATTTAAGCCTTCAAAAAAAGCAAACCGGCGCAGCAAATTATTATTATTTTTGCAAAGATACTCTCCGTAATTCTAAAATCAACTGCATGGCATTAAATAATTCATTCTCGGCAGAAAGCGCCAGCAACCAGATTGTAAATTGGTTGAAAAATTACGCCCTTGAATCCAAAAGTACTGGATTTGTTGTGGGCATTTCTGGCGGAATTGATTCGGCAGTTACCTCTACGTTGTGCGCGCTTACAGGCCTAGACGTACTGTGTGTAACCATGCCCATTCATCAAGCCAAAAGCCATGTGAGTCGCGCGTACGAACACATTGAGCAACTCAAACAACGCTTTCCAAATGTGCAACATACTGAAACCGATTTGACGCCTTTGTTTGATACGCTCGTCAATCATTTCCCTAGCAGTGACAACTCAAACAAGTTACAACTCACGCTGGCCAACACCAGAGCCCGTTTGCGCATGACAACTTTGTATTATTTTGCTGGTCTTCATAATCGATTGGTAGCCGGAACAGGTAATAAAATTGAAGATTTTGGTGTGGGATTTTACACCAAATACGGTGACGGCGGAGTTGACTTGAGCCCAATCGCAGATTTAGTGAAATCAGAAGTATTTGCATTGGGTGCCCATTTGGGTGTGCCAAAATCGATATTAACTGCTGCACCTACCGACGGATTATTTGGCGATGATCGCAGCGACGAGGATCAACTGGGCGCAACATATGACGAGTTGGAATGGGCCATGACTGCAGTGGAAATGCAGTATTCAACGCTAGAATTCACAGCTAGACAACAGGAAGTAATGGCCATTTACCTGCGTTTAAATCAAGCCAACCAACACAAAATGAATCCAATTCCGGTTTGTAAGCTCACGAGGTAACCGATTGATTTCATTGTGCTTATTTTATTTTTTAATTATTTTTTAACTATTTTTAGACCCGTAAAAACGGAGTTTTTTCCTAAAAATAAATAGCATGATTAACGTTTGTTTGGCAGATAATTATCCTGCAGTACATTTTGGTATTAAATCCTACTTTAAAGACAATCCAAACATTAGCATTGTAGCCAATGTGGGGAATTTTTCAATGGTAAAAGACGTATTATACACAAAAGACATCGACGTTTTAGTGATTGATATGGACTTAGATGGGCTTACTAGCATAAATGAATTAAAGGCAATTATTAAGTACTACACCAAAACAAAAGTGATTGTCTTTAGTAGCTATCCTGAGCAAGTCTATGCGCCAAATGCAATTAAAGCGGGAGTTTCGGGTTATGTGCACAAAACAGCTAAAATCGAAACCTTGGGCGTAGCCATCATGAAGGTACACCAAGGACAAACCATCTTAAACGACTCCTTGAAGCGTAATTTGGCATTGATTGCCAAGCAAAATAAAAGCGAACGCTTGTATCGTAAACTGTCCAATCGAGAGGTTGAAGTGTTGCGCTACTTGAGCAATGGTAAAAAGAACAATGAAATTTCAGCCATTTTGGGCTTGAATGAGAAAACCGTAAGCACTTATAAATTACGGCTATTGAGCAAATTAAATGTCACCAACTTGGTTGATTTAGTAAACAAAGCCAAAACACTGGAAATCGTTTAGTGATAGCGCGACATCACCCGGCCTAATTTTTGCGAAAAATTGTGGATTAGCTTGCTGTAATCCATCGCTAAACCTAAAGTCTCTGAATTATCTGCTGCCGATTCGGTCGAGAGTTCGGCTTTTAATCCCTCTATTATTCGATCAACCAGAAACCAACGGAGCGTTAAGATGGTTTCTGAAACATATTGAGCAACCGTTTGGTCTTTGCCTTTTACCTCAATTTGTTTGGATTCCCACTTGTGCAGCAATTGCTGTTCCTCGGCCATGAGTATATTGGTAATTTCTTGAATTTGATCGGGTGCCAAATGCATCAAGTACTGTTCCAAGTGAAAGTCATCGTGTTGGTTAAAATAAGCCATCAGATCTTGGAATATTTTTTTGAATAACGGATGTGCCAATTCAACCTCATCTTCTTGTAAACTCAAATAAATGCGCTGATAGACTTTGTATTGTTTAAAATCTGACACCATTTCCATTACGCCTTCTTCGTTGGTTTGCAACAACAGGTCTTCAAATTCCTGTTCCTGATTGCCATAAAGCAACAAAATTTCTATGATTTTGCGTTCTAACTCATACAGCACATCAACCTTTTCGGCAGGCAAAGACTGATCGTTTCGGTGAATTTCAAAGCTTTTTTGGGCTTGTTTTTGTGTTTTACCCAACTCACTCAGGTCTTTTTGAACCAATTGCGCCAGGGTATTGAGCAACACTTGCTCGCTGATGTCCATAATGCGCGAGCACTCTTGGATATATATTTCGCGTTTGATGCGGTCGGGAATTTTAGAAATACTGCCCACCATATCACGAATGAGCTCGGCTTTTTTGATCGGATCATTCTTGGCATCTGTCATCAACAACGAAGCCTTGAACTGAATAAAATCTTGGGCGTTGTCGTCTAAGTACTGCAGCAATTCATCGAGTGGCGTTTTCTTGGCAAAACTATCGGGATCTTCGCCTTCGGGAAAGGTGCAGACACGCACGTTCATGCCTTCTTCTAGGATCAAATCGATCCCACGAATCGAGGCGCGTAAACCAGCTGCATCGCCATCATAGAGTACGGTGATGTTTTTGGTTAGGCGATTGATGAGTCGAATCTGATCGGGCGTGAGGGCAGTTCCCGACGAAGCCACCACGTTTTCGATACCTGCTTGATGAAACTGAATTACGTCGGTGTAGCCTTCAACCAAAAAGCAATTGTTTTGTTTGGCAATGGCTTGTTTGGCATGAAAAATACCATACAAGACTTTGCTTTTGTGGTAGATTTCGCTCTCTGGCGAATTGAGATATTTGGCGGCTTTTTTGTCGTTGGTTAATATTCGACCACCAAAACCCAGGGTTCTGCCCGACATACTTTGAATGGGAAACATTACCCGGCCTCGGAATCGGTCGATGAGTTTCTCCTCTTTTACAATAGTAAAGCCCACACTTTCGAGGTATTCCAATTGGTAGCCTTTGCCCAAGGCCTCTTTTGAAAAGGCATCCCAGGTTTCGGGCGAGTAGCCCAAAGAGAATTTTTGGATGGTATCGGCGGTAAAGCCGCGTTCTTTAAAGTAGGTAATTCCAATGGCCTTGCCTTCTTCTGAGTTTAATAAGGTATCGTGAAAATAGGTCTTGGCAAATTCCGAAACCAAAAATAGGCTTTCGCGTACATCGGTGGCGGCTTTCTCTGCTTCGGTTTGTTCGGTCTCTTCGAGTTCGATGTTGTATTTTTTGGCCAAATACCGAATGGCTTCGGGGTAGGTAAAATGCTCGTGTTCCATTAAGAACGCCACCACGTTTCCGCCTTTGCCCGAACTAAAATCTTTCCAAATTTGCTTCACCGGCGAGACCATGAACGAGGGCGAACGCTCATCCGAGAACGGACTCAAGCCCTTGAAGTTACTGCCTGCGCGTTTGAGTTGTACAAAATCGCCAATCACCTCTTCTACACGAGCGGTTTCGAAAACGGTATCTATGGAGGATTTTGAAATCAAAAGTTGATGAAATTTGAAATGAAGGAAAGGTTCAAAGTTAGGAATTTTTTGTTGATGTGAGTTGTGGATTGAGATGAATATTGACTGTAGTTGATGTGCCTAGCCCTGATAGCAGCGGCATCTTTTTGCGCCAGCGTTTGGCGTAAAAAATAGAGCGAATAGCAGGTTCCCGGCTACAAAAAAAGCACCTCCAAGGAAGTGCTTTAATTATCTATTTACAAGATTTTATTAATTAAAATCCCATCTGAGACCAAGTGAAATATTGTTTTGTCTAAGCACATTGTGTCTAAAAAGTGGGCTTAAATCGTATTTGGTGTACAAACTCACGACTTGGTATCCAACGTAGAAACTTGCGCCGTAGATCACATCATTGACATTAAAATCACCTTTTGCAACTTGGGAGACGTCGTTGCCGTTTTCATTTACGGAACATAAAAATTGTTTGGATTTTATGTTACCCCCTAGATACCCTCCTAAACCGATACGAAACGATTGATGGGTTTTAAAAACCGGCTGATCATTATTTTGCGTTTTCTTCGAAAAATCGAATTCGAGATGCATGGGCACAACCAAATACACATTTCGAAAACGGGAATCGGTAAAATGTGTAGCACTAACTTCAAGATTGGTTTGGTTGCCGTTTACTACAAAATAGCGATTGTCTGTTGGGCGCAAGTTGTTGTACATGAATGACAGCCCATATTTGGCGTGCAAAAGATTGTTGTTTTTTAAAATTCGGGAATTTAATGTGAAGCCCCATTCGTAGAAATGCGACCCCCAATAACGAAAATCAGAATTGGCTACAGCTTTGTTGGTAACCAAATTATTTATTCCAAAGGCAAAAATGAATTGAGTCGTGGTTCTGTTTTCACCCACTTTGTATCGGTCGCTGATTTTCATACTAGGAAAAGTAAACGAATACCTTCGGATAGAATCCTCCTCTTTAATTTTACCATCTACTTTTTCTTGCACAAGATTATTAAGTTCTATTTGCAAGGCGGCTACTCTTTTCTCGATGTTATTGGCTCTATCTTGGGCCAACTTGGCTTTCTTCTCGTCGGCTTGCACATTGGTTATGTTGTTTTTTTCCAAGTCCATGTTCACCAGCTCGACTTCGGCTTTTAAGGCAAGTTTTTCTTCGTTGGTTACGCTTTCTATTTTCAAAGCAATAGATTTGGCACGAGATTCAAAGCTGTCTTGACCATACAATTGTGAGAAGAATAAAAGTAAAAATCCGGCTAGATAAAAGGTGTGTTTTTTCATGTTTGTAGATTGTTTATTGTTGATTTCGATTGGCCAAAGCCAGTTTTACGGTTTTATAATTTTTATCGATTTTTCGAATTACCTTCTCGCGAAATGAAAACGTGAGTTCTTTGTCTACTTCAGAAAGCAAAGTGGACGGGTTTACTTTTACGGTTGGCTGCATCGTTTTTGTTGAAATTTCGGCAAGTTGAGATTCCGGTTTAGATGGATTGATTTCATCTGTTTTTGGAGTACTGATTAATTTCTCGATTGGTTGTGCTTCTATTTTCTTGTTTGTGCTTGAAGCAGTTGCCAATTGATTTTGTTGGGGGGCACTGTCCCTATTGTTTGTTCGATGAGATGAAATGGATGGTTTCTTTTTTGGTGGAATCACTTTATTTTCAGCTATAACCTGGCTTTCTTTTTGAATTTGAACTGGGATTTGCTGTTTTTTTTCTGCGGAAGTTTTTGTTGACTGAGCCTCATTAGTTACTATTGCTTTTGAACTGCTTACCTCAGCTGATTCTCCCGAATTGTTATAAAACACATATCCTAGCATGAAAAACCCGATTACGCTTGCGGCGATATAAATCCAGTTGAACTTAGGTTTTTCCTTTTTACTTTCAGCAGCAGTGAGCATGGCATCCAAACGATCCCAAGCAACTGGCGAAGGTTGGATTTCGCGTAGATCAAGTTGGCTTTTGATTTCTTTTTCTATTTTATCTAGTTCCATTTTGACGTGATTTTAAGGTATTGATTTCGTGTTGCAAAATTCTTCTGGCCTGTGACAATTGCGATTTGGATGTGCCAGCACTAATTGAAAGTAATTCAGCTATTTCCTGGTGTTTGTACCCTTCTATAACATACAAATTGAAAACCATTTTGTAGCCCTCGGGCAAGGCGTCGATGAGTAACTGAATTTCTTCGACATTGAATTGGCTTTCAATTGAATTTGCAAATTCTTCTGAATACTGTTCATCATCCAAGAAACTTATTTTCTTATTGGCTCTGATGTAGGAAATAGATTCATTAATCATAATTCGGCGAATCCAACCTTCAAAACTCCCTTTGTGTTCAAAATTTGATAGGCTGGAAAATACTTTCATAAAAGCGGTTATCATTACATCTTCAGCGTGATGAATATCTTTAACGTATTGACGGCAAACGCCCAACATTTTTGGAGCATAGCTTGCATAAATCAACTGTTGCGCTTGACGATTGTTATCGGCTGCCAGTTGAATTCTGTTTTTCTCTTCTTGATGTAAATCGATTAATTTCAAAACCCTGTTGTAAGGTGTTACTACTAGCATAGACGCACAA
>JBJOOG010000082.1:0-40280 GCA_046051465.1 Bacteroidota bacterium
CAAGCGTCCAAATCATAATCGATAGCTTCTTCGCCGTTTTTACGTTTGATGAAACTCGGAATATACGCAATCGGTCCCGGGCGGTACAAGGCATTCATGGCAATCAAATCGTCAAAAACCGTAGGCTTAAGTTCCTTCATGTATTTTTGCATGCCCGGACTCTCGTACTGAAAAATCCCTACCGTTTCTCCACGCTGAAACAATTCGTAGGTTTTCAAATCGTCAATCGGAAATGCATCGGGATCCAAATCGATGCCCGAACGGTACTTCACCAATTTTACGGTGTCTTTAATTAAGGTAAGGGTCTTCAGACCCAAGAAGTCCATTTTGAGCAAGCCGGCACTTTCTACCACCGAGTTGTCAAATTGCGTCACATACAAATCCGAATCTTTGGCTGTGGCTACCGGCACAAACTTGGTGATGTCGTCGGGCGTAATAATCACCCCACAGGCGTGAATTCCGGTGTTACGTAAATTGCCCTCGAGCAATTGGGCTTGTTGCAAGGTCTCGGATCCCAAATCTTGGGCGGTTGCCAGGGCTTTCAGTTCATTTACTTTTTCAAAATCTTCGGGACGAAGGGCTGCTTTGAGTTTGGCATCATCAAGCGAGAAAATTTTGGCCAAATTGATGTTATTGGGAATCAGTTTGGCAATTTTATCGGCCTCAAACAAAGGCAAATCCAGTACCCTCGCGGTATCCCGTATGGCCGATTTGGCCGCCATGGTGCCGTAGGTAATAATTTGCGCCACTTGTTTGGAGCCGTATTTATTGATCACATAATCCATCACGCTGCTGCGTCCTTCGTCATCAAAATCAATATCAATATCGGGCAGGGACACACGATCAGGATTCAAGAAACGCTCAAAAAGCAAATTGTACTTGAGCGGATCAATGTTGGTAATGCCCAAACAATAGGCCACCACCGATCCGGCGGCCGAGCCCCTTCCCGGTCCTACCGAGACACCCATTTTGCGGGCGGCCGCAATGAAATCTTGTACAATCAAAAAGTAACCCGGATAGCCCGAATTCTCAATGGTTAGCAATTCAAAATCAAGGCGCTCTTGAATCTCGGGCGTAATTTCGGCATAGCGGCGATTGGCGCCTTTAAACGTGAGCTCTTTCAAGTAGCTGTTTTCACCGCGTTTGCCGCCATCAGTAGCGTCTTCGGGCACGATAAATTCAGCCGGAATTTCAAACTTAGGCAAAAGCACCTCCCGCGCCAAATTGTAAATCTCGACCTTATCAATGAGGGCTTGTATATTGGTAATGGCTTCGGGGATGTCTTGAAACAATTGTTTCATTTCGGCGCCCGATTTAAAATAATATTCCTGGTTGGCCAAGCCATAGCGGTATCCGCGGCCACGGCCAACGGGCGTACTTTGCTTTTCGCCGTCGCGCACACAGAGTAAAATGTCGTGGGCATTTGCATCGGCTTTTTTGATGTAAAAGGTGTTGTTGGTGGCCAAAACCGGAATGTCGTGTTTTTTGGACAAGGCCAATAATCCTTGATTCACGCGGTTTTCGTCTTCTTGATTGTGGCGCATCAACTCCAAATAAAAATCGGCACCAAACTGTTGTTTCCACCACAAAAGGGCTTCTTCGGCTTGATTTTCGCCCAAATTCAAGAGTTTATTAGGCACCTCGCCATATAAATTTCCTGACAACACCATGAGGTCATCTTTGTATTGTGCAATGCATTTTTTGTCAATTCGGGGCACATAATAAAAACCATCGGTGTAGGCTATCGAAGATAATTTGGCCAAATTGTGGTAGCCGTTTTTGTTTTTGGCCAAGAACACTACTTGGTAGCCGTTGTCTTTTCTGGATTTATCCAAATGGTCTTCGCAGACAAAAAATTCGCAGCCCACAATGGGTTTGATGGGCACGTGATTGGGCTCCTCCCCTTTTTCGATGGCTGCCGCGTTCTTGCTGTCGACTGATTTGTTGTGGTTTAAGATGTCGCGCACAAAATGAAAGGCACCCATTAAATTGGCGTGATCGGTCAGGGCAACCGCGGGCATGCGTTGGGCAGCTGTCTCGGCAACCAAACTGGCCACACTAATGGTGGATTGCAAAACCGAAAATTGGGTGTGGTTATGTAAATGCGCAAAGACCGCTGCATCTAAAATTGTTTTGTTGTTGGAAACCTCCTGCTTGGATAGTGATGGCACTTGAGCGTCACCATGCTGTTGACGCAAACGCGCAGAAGCTTCTTTTAGGTTGGTATGTTGCAAGCCCAATAAGGCAATTGGACGTGGATTTTTGTGCTGAAATTCCTGAAAATAACTGCCCTCAACGCGCAATTCTTGTGGACTAAAAACTTCCAAGCGAATGAGTTCCAAGAAACAGCGGCTCGTGGCCTCGACATCGGCGGTCGCATTATGGGCCTCGGCAAAAGGTACTTGAAATAAAAAGGAATGCAGTTCGGTGAGCGTAGGCAATTTAAACTTTCCGCCTCGACCGCCCGGCAATTGTAACAAAGAGGCGGTTATTTCGGTACAGGTGTCCAATACGGGCTTTCCAGCCAAGGGATTTTCCATTTGCACACGGAAAAACTCGCAGCCCATGATGTTTAAATCAAAGCCTACATTTTGTCCTACAACAAACTGTGTTTTTTGGAGAACGGCTTGAAATTCGGCTAAAACATCAGCTAGCGAAACGCCTTGCGCCTGGGCCAATTCGGTTGAAATCCCGTGAATGTTTTCAGCTTCGTAGGGAATGTTAAAGCCCTCCGGTTGCACCAAAAAATCACGGTGCTCCAAAATGCCTCCCATGGCGTCGTGTAATTGCCAAGCAATTTGCACACAGCGTGGCCAATTGTTGGTGTCAGACAAGGGGGCATCCCAACGTTTGGGCAAGCCGGTAGTTTCGGTGTCAAAAATTAAATACATAGCTGAATTTGAAGTCCAATGAAGCGTTTGCTTCTTTTATAGGAGTTTCAAATTTAATTTTTTTTGAGCTGCAATTCGTGGGAAGTTATCAACAAAAAACCATTCCCAAAACTGAATTTTCAGCTTTAAGAATGGTTCAATTAAAAAATTATTAGAAAATCTAAACCTAGATTTTATCCTTCTAATTAATACCCACCACGGCTTCCACCACGATTGTTTCCTCCGTAACCGCCTCTAGAGTCACCTCTGTTGCTGTTAAAAGAACGTCTTTCGCCTTCTGGTTTTGGCTCTGATTTGTTTACCACAATGGCACGACCTTGAACGGTAGCTCCATTTAATTCGTCGATCGCTTTTTGCGCTTCGTCGTCATTTGGCATTTCAACAAAACCAAATCCTTTGCTTCTTCCGGTAAATTTATCCGAAATAATTTTTACAGAATCAACTGTACCGTAAGCCTCAAAAGACTCTCTTAAATCTGCTTCCTCAATACTGAATGGAAGACTTCCAACAAAAATGTTCATATGTACTTATTTATAATAATTGCAACAAATATAGAGGTATATAATTCTAAAGCACTATAAATCAAGTAAAATTACCAATAATAAAAAAACCGCCTGTAGAAAGCGGTTTAGAATTAGAGATTGTTTTAGCTATTTACAGGCCGTCAACTATTTTAACTTTGTAAAAATAACCGCCTTGCACATTTACATTTTCTGGCTCATCTGAGGTTGCATCAGAATTAACAGCGTTGAATCGAAAATTTCCAGACACATATTCCCCATCGTATTCCGTAATTTCTATTTCGCCATTTCCTATTCCAATTCCAGTGGTGTAATTGGTTTCAACTGTGTTGATGATGTATGAATAAGCTGCTGTGCGGTTCAGTGTGGTTCCAAAAGTGTGGCGCACATACGTGTTTGGAAAATTTGGATCAATTAGGGTAGTTGGTTTTGGCATTGTTAATGACATTGACTCATTTAACTTAAACCCTTCAATAGTAAATTTACCATCTGCATAAAAAGTGGCAATTGCATCTCCCCCTTTCCAGGCTTCGTTGTCTTTCACACACTGAAAAACGGATTTGTCGTTAAACTTTACGTCTTCAACACATGAATTCAAGGTCAAAGCAACCAAAACTAGGGCAAGTATTTTTTTCATTTTTAAAATTTTAAAGAACAAAAATAACTTTTTAAACCAAATTGGCCACAGATATTTAAAAAAATTGACTAGTTACAGCGAAATAAACGCGTTTAAATATTATTGCACAAGGGATTAGCATTTTTGAATATTAATTGTATATTTGCGCCCTTAATTAACCGAGGTCGTGTACCTCAAAATTTAATCATACGATTATGTCAGTAAAAATTAGATTACAAAGACATGGTAAAAAAGGGAAACCTTTTTACTGGGTAGTAGCGGCAGATGCTCGCTCAAAAAGAGATGGTAAATACCTTGAAAAAATTGGTACGTACAATCCAAACACCAACCCTGCAACTATCGAATTAAACTTGGATAGCGCAGTACAATGGTTGCACAATGGTGCTCAACCCACCGATACCGCAAGAGCGATTCTTTCATACAAAGGAGCGTTGTTGAAACACCACTTAGATGGCGGTATTCGTAAAGGTGCTTTAACGCAAGAACAAGCCGATGCAAAACTAGCCGCTTGGTTGGAAGCAAAAGCAGGTAAAGTAGATGCGAAAAAAGACGGTTTATCAAAAGCGCAAGCTGATGCAAAAGCCAAAGCCTTGAAAGCTGAAAAAGAAGTAAATGCCAAACGTATGGCTGCCGCTGCTGAAGCAGAAGTTGCTGCACAAGAAGCAGAACAAGAAGAAGTAGTAGCCGAAGAAAGCGCAGAAGAAGTAGTAGCTGAAGTAGCTGCAGAAGAAACTCCTGCTGCTGAAGAAGTGGTAGCTGAAGAGGCTCCTGCTGTTGAAGAAGCTCCTGCAACAGAAGAAGCAGCTAGCGAAGGCGAAGAAGCCTAATTTTAAGCGATTTATGCGTAAAGAAGAATGTTACTATTTAGGTAAAATCGCGAAAAAGTTTAGTTTTAAAGGGGAAGTACTTGTCTATCTAGACACCGATGAACCCGAATTATATGAAGAAATGGAATCTGTTTTTGTTGAATTCAACAAAAATCTGGTTCCATTTTTTATTGAAAGTAGTTCCTTGCACAAGAATGATTTTTTGCGTGTGCAATTTGAAGATGTCGACAGCGAAGAAGAAGCCGACAAATTAGTAGGCTGTGCGGTATATCTTCCGCTGAGTCAATTGCCCAAATTAGAAGGCAATAAATTCTACTTCCACGAAGTGATTGGTTTTGAAATCGAAGACCAGCGATTGGGTGTTATAGGTGTAATCCAATCGGTAAACGACTCGACGGCGCAACCGCTTTTTGAAGTACTCAACGGCTCGGTTGAACTTCTCATTCCCATGATTGACCTCTTTTTGGTTGAAATTGATCGCCCCAACAAAAAGGTTAAAATGAATTTGCCAGAGGGATTGGTGGAAATGTATCTTTAATTAATAATGAAAAATTTATAATTAATAATTGTAGTAGTCTACTAAGAACGGGGTTGATTATGGATGATTTTTTATCTCGAAGCCTCGGAATGATCAGTAAGAACTTACCACTTTCGTCTTCCCGCTCCCATCTTCTGTCTTCACACTTCCACCCCATTTACCCCCACCCTGCTAATTATTCATTTTTCATTATTAACTATTCATTAATTAAGTGTTTCAATTCAAACAATTCTCTATCAAACAAGACAAAACTGCCATGAAAGTTGGCACTGACGGAGTTTTGTTGGGTGCTTGGACACCACTTGAGTTGAAGCCCGAGCGTATTTTAGACATTGGAACCGGAACAGGATTGATTGCATTGCAATTGGCCCAACGCAGTTCTGCTTTTCAGATTGATGCGCTTGAAATTGACGAAAACGCCTACGAACAAGCCGTTGATAATTTTGAACAATCGCCATGGGGTGATCGCCTATTTTGTTACCACGCGGCCTTGGATGAATTGGTAGAAGAAGCCGAAACTGAGTTGGAAGAATTGGGCGAATGCGCGTGTTATGATCTTATTGTTTGTAATCCGCCTTTTTATTCGGAAGATGTTAAAAGCCAAGATTCGGCACGTGATCTCGCCCGATTTCAAGACGCCCTTCCCTTTGAAGAATTGGTGCATGCAGCTGATGTATTATTGAGTGACGAAGGCCTCTTTTCGGTGATTATTCCGTACAAAGAAGAAATGCGATTTATTGCGCTTTGTGCCGAATGCAAACTTTTTCCTTATCAAATAACCCGCGTAAAGGGCAACCCAACTTCTGCAATTGTGCGCAGCCTACTGGCTTTTAGCAGAAATACCTTGGCTAAAATTCCCACAAACGAATTGGTTATTGAAACGGATCGACACCAATACACATCTGATTATATAGCACTTACCCGCGAATTTTACCTCAAGATGGACTAAAACCTATCTGCAAAATATAACTATTGTTCATACGTTACTCAAAATTCTTTACTTAAATTTGCAAACGTTTTCGAAAGAAAAACGGTTCAACACTAATCAAAAACCCTATGAAACCTGATTTATTTCAAGCTCCTGATTACTATAACCTAGATGATTTATTAACAGAAGAACACAAATTGGTGCGCGATTCGGCCCGTGCTTGGGTAAAACGGGAAGTCTCTCCCATTATCGAAGACTATGCGCAACGTGCTGAGTTTCCTAATCAAATTATCAAAGGGTTGGGAGAAATTGGCGGATTTGGCCCCTACATTCCAGAAGAATATGGAGGCGCCGGTTTAGACCAAATATCCTATGGCTTAATCATGCAAGAAATTGAACGCGGTGATTCGGGAGTTCGATCTACTTCATCGGTGCAATCATCCTTAGTGATGTATCCGATATGGAAATTTGGAACCGAAGAACAACGCATGAAATATTTACCCAAATTAGCTACCGGCGAAATGATGGGTTGTTTTGGCTTAACGGAACCCGATCATGGATCAAATCCAAGTGGCATGACCAGCAACTTCAAAGACATGGGCGATCATTATTTGTTAAACGGCGCCAAAATGTGGATCTCGAACGCACCGTTTGCTGATATTGCTGTAGTGTGGGCCAAAAATGAAGAAGGTAGAATTCACGGACTCATTGTAGAGCGTGGAATGGAAGGATTTACCACGCCAGAAACACATAATAAATGGTCACTTCGTGCCTCGGCAACCGGAGAATTGGTGTTTAACAACGTAAAAGTTCCAAAAGAAAACCTGATGCCAGGCAAAACTGGATTGGGCGCGCCGATGCAGTGTTTGGATTCTGCTCGTTACGGTATCGCTTGGGGAGCCATTGGTGCCGCCATGGATTGTTATGACACTGCCTTGCGTTATGCCAAAGAGCGTATCCAGTTTGACAAGCCGATAGCTGGAACCCAATTGCAGCAAAAAAAATTGGCCGAAATGATTACCGAAATCACCAAAGCCCAGTTATTAACTTGGCGCTTGGGTGTGTTGCGCAACGAAGGAAGAGCGACTACGGCTCAAATCTCAATGGCCAAACGAAACAATGTTGAAATGGCGATACACATTGCACGAGAAGCCCGTCAGATTTTGGGTGGAATGGGAATCACCGGCGAATACTCGATCATGCGTCACAGCATGAACTTAGAGTCAGTGATAACGTACGAAGGAACACATGACATTCACTTGCTCATTACGGGTGCCGATATTACCGGAATTCCTGCCTTTAAATAATTGTCAACAAGTATTAAAAAATAGCTAAAATGACACAATAAGCTTCGCTGAAAAGGGGAGCTTATTTACTTTTACGGCAAAATAAAATCCATGGATATTTCTAGCATAAATCAGCAAATTCAACCGCAAAAAGACGCATTAATTCAGCATTCGCTTTACCAAAAAGTGCAAACCATTGCCGATTTGCATGTTTTCTTGGAGCAGCACATTTATGCCGTTTGGGATTTTATGTCTTTGCTTAAAGCACTTCAAATTAAACTCACTTGTACGAGCACTCCTTGGATGCCCGTTGGAAATCCGGCCTTACGCTATTTGATTAATGAAATTGTAGTAGCCGAAGAAACTGATTTGGCCATGGACGGCAGCCGACAAAGTCATTTTGAAATGTATTTGGACGCCATGCAACAATGCGGCGCCTCAACTGCTAATATCACAGCTTTTTTAGATACCGTACAACGCACACAAAATATTTTTGTAGCCATTAAATCGGCGGATTTACACCCCAAGGTTAAAGAATTTTTGAGTTTTACATTTCGTGTAATAGAAGAAGGTAAAGCCCACAACATCGCGGCTGCTTTTACCTTTGGCCGTGAAGATTTAATTCCAAGTATGTTTACCGAAATCTTGCGTTCGTTTCAAACCAATTTTCCCGAAACCGATTTAAGCAAATTGATTTACTATTTTGAACGCCACATCGAATTAGACGCTGATGAGCATGGTCCGATGGCTATGCAAATGATAACCGAATTGTGTGGTTCTGATGCGCAAAAATGGGAAGAAGTTCGCCAAACATCGGCTGAAGCACTCGAAAAAAGATTGGGACTTTGGAATGCAATTGAGGAAAACATCTCCCAGCAAGTAGCCTTGGCCTAGTTCCTAGGACTTATGCATCCGAGCTTAAAACTAAATCATTTAATATGAAATGGATCTCCAAAATTTGGTTTTTAGCAGGGCTCTTTTTTATCCTTGTAGGTTGTAGCACCGAACAAACACTTCCGATTTATATTGACAACCCAAATAACAAACAAATCAATTATTTGGCTTTGGGTGACAGTTACACCATTGGACAAAGTGTATGCACCAGCTGTAGATTTCCCGAGCAATTAAAGGCACGCATACAAACCGCCTATCCAAACAATCCTTTTTTGTTGCAAGTTACCGCAAAAACAGGTTGGACTACAACCAATCTACTTTCAGAAATTAACTTGGTCAATCCGTCTACCAATTTTGATTTGGTTACCTTATTAATCGGGGTAAACAACCAATACCAAAACAAACCTTTTTCGCTGTATGAACAAGAGTTTCCTGCCTTGGTGCAAAAAGCGATTCAATTGGCCAAAGGCGATAAAACGAATGTGATTGTCGTTTCGATTCCCGATTATGCCTATACTCCTTTCGGACAAGGCGCTGCTAATATTACAACTCAGCTCAATGTTTACAATACATTTGCGCAAAATTATTGCACTCAAAATCAAATTGAATTTGTTTACATTACCGACATCACCCAACAAGGATTAGTGAATCCAGCGCTTGTGGCTTCAGACGGTTTACATCCTTCGGAATTGGCTTATGCACAATTTGTAGACCGAATTTTACCCAAGGCCCTTTCGGTACTCGTTCAATAAATCAGAAAAGATTGTTGAAAATTGGAATAAAATTTTGATATGCGATTTTGAATATATTTATTCTCTTAAAATGGAGTTAGTCTAATTTTTGAATATAATTGATTAAAAAAAGCCTGCTTGAATATAGCAGGCTTTTTAATTACATTTATTGTTGTTTTACTAAATGGGGCACGCAGGATAAATTACCCCCTGTATTATCACAATAATCTGAACTTGTTGGAGAAGCAAATGTAATTTCATTTTGTGTATAATTTGATACATTCCATCTTAGTGAACAGGTTTGACCTAAATCAATATCAAAATATGAAATAATTATTTGATTCCCTTGAATTTGGTATGTAGCATCTGATGTTGGAATTACTTGTCCTTCCCAAAAAACTTTGTTGGTAGAAAAAGTTAATATTGAAAAATCAGAAGTTAATATGTCAAGATAGGCTTGGTCAAAACACAAATCTCCTTCCCAAGTGCCAGACATCAACACTTCTTGTAATGTACCATAACAAGAACTTGGTGTTAGAGTCCCAAGATTATATACTTGATCAGTAGTCAAAGGAGCAATATTTATTGGGCCATCACCTTGAATGATTACCTCAACAGGGAATCCTGAGGGTATGATGAAAATGAAATTACCTGCAGAATCGGTATTGGCAATTAATTGATTCGCTTCGTTGTTTAAGATTACTTGATTATTTGCTAAAGGCTCCCCATTACATTCTAATTTACCTTTAATGGTAGCAGTAGTTGCCCAATCATCACAATTCCAAGCAGAAAAATGACTCACTTGGCCAACATATTTGTTGCCTGATTTTGTTGCAGTGCCTTCTTCTTTCCATTTGCCTAACTCATTGTCAAAAGACCAAAGCTTTACTGAATTTGGAGAAGAAGCTATTTGGTTTGTGGCAATAGGCTGACTAAATGAAGCTGTAGTTCCGGTCTTTACATTTAGGGTGTTACCTGAAGGATCTTCCATTTCTATTGAAAAAAAACCATACGATGATAAAACTCCATTCTCACCTGATGCATTTTGACCCGCAAAATCGCCGCCTTGCATTATTCGACTAAAATTTGCTTGATCTGTTGTGTGAAAGCGCAAGTAGGCCTTCACCATGCCATCATAGGCATTTCCATTTTCATCCATCACTGAATTTGGTGCTAGCGTAACGCTTCCGCCAAGGTTGGTTAAATTACCTCCTGCTGACGATGAAAAGTTAATTGGTGTTCCCTTTGATTCCATCATGATGGTAAGAAACTGGTCATTACTTCCTTCCATATTAATTGCTCTATAGGCAGTAAAATAACCTGCTGCTGTAGCATTAACTACGATACGAGCTTGGGCAGTTACATTAGTCAAGACAAACTCGCCAGCTGCTGAAGTGGTTGCAGTACTAGTACCACTTTTGACCTCGACACCTGCAATGGGCGTATTGTTTTCGTTTACAATTTTTCCAGTAATTGAGATGCTTCCTCCTGTAGCGGTTGAATCGCCTCCACTTGAACAAGCTAAAACTGAAAAGAATAAAATAATTAATCCAAAATAGGTTTTTAACTGTTTTTTCATAAGTATAATTTTTAAAAATGATAGCAAATCAAAATTATAAATTATTCTTTAATAACAAGTTATGCTTTTTTTAGGTATGTTAAATTATTAAAAGCGAATTGAATAGATAAAGAAAAAATGGAAGTAAACGGTAAAAATGGTAGGCGATATTCGTTCAATGGTTGTGATTAGGACTCCGGTGCCAATTCTATTTCTAGCCCGTTGATCTCTTCGGTGAGTTGAATTTGACAACCCAAGCGGCTAGTGGGTTTTACGTGAAAGGCTTCTGAAAGCATCGCCTCTTCTTCGTCTGATTTTTCAGGCAATTCTACTTCATTTAATACATAACATTGGCAAGATGCACACATGGCCATGCCGCCGCAAATGCCAATGGTTCCCTCTTCGGCAATTTCGTAGGCGCGGACCAACTCCATGATGTTCATGTTCATGTCAGTAGGCGCTTGTACTTCGTGCACTTGTCCGTTTCTGTCGGTAATTTTAAGCGTAATATCCATCTTAATCAATCGATTTGACTACGGCTTTCTCGGCTTCCTTGCGGGTACCGTCAAAGCCATCAACACCCGAAACTGTAGTGTATTTGAGTACGTATTTTTTACCCGGATTCAACCGTTGGTAAACGCTTTGGCACATGAGTGTGGCCTCGTGAAATCCGCACAAAATGAGTTTTAATTTGCCCGGATAGGTATTCACATCGCCAATGGCATAAATGCCAGGAATATTGGTTTGGTAATCGAGGGCGTTGTTTACTTTGATGGCATTTTTCTCAATTTCCAATCCCCAGTTGGCAATGGCACCCAACTTGGGCGTTAACCCAAATAAGGGAATAAAGAAATCCGTTTCCAATACTTGTTGTACGCCTTCGTTTTCTAAGGTGATGGATTGCAAATGTCCATCGCCTTGAATCGCGACCACCTCGGCAGGCGTAATTAAGTTTATTTTACCGCTTTTCTTTAATTCTTGTATTTTCTCTACCGAATCCAAAGCGCCTCGAAATTCGTTTCGGCGGTGCACCAAGGTTACTTGCGAAGCCACATCAGCCAAAAAAATACTCCAATCTAAGGCAGAATCTCCACCTCCGGCAATTACAATTTTTTTATTTCGAAATAATTCGGGGTCTTTTACAAAATATTCTACTCCGCGTTCTTCGTAATTTTGAATCCCGTCAATCAAGGGTTTACGGGGCTCAAACGTACCTAAACCACCTGCAATGGCTACCGCTTTGGCATGGTGTTTTGTGCCTTTATTGGTGGTAACAACAAAGGTACCGTCGTCTAGTTTATCTATGGTTTCGGCGGTTTCGGCCAAGGTAAATCCCGGCTCAAACTGCTTAATTTGTTCCATGAGATTGGTCACCAATTCACCGGCCAAAACAGTTGGATAACCCGGAATATCAAAAATGGGTTTTTTAGGGTATAATTCAGCCAATTGACCACCTGGCTGTGGCAGGGCATCAATCAAATGGCATTTTAATTTGAGTAATCCCGCTTCAAAAACGGTAAAAAGTCCGGTGGGTCCGGCGCCAATAATTAATATATCTGTTTGAATCATCTTATTCAATTTCGAAGCAGCTAAGAAATATGCTCGCTGGGATTTGTACTAAGAAACTATCGATTTTACACGATGTTCTCTACGGTCTCTATTTGCGGAGCATATTTTTTAATGGTCGTCTCCACCCCCGCTCTTAACGTCATTTGGTTAACGCTACAGCTAATGCAAGCGCCTTCTAAACGAACTTTAACGTGCTTATTCTCTTCAATAGAAACCAAGGATATGTCGCCTCCATCTGAGTTAAGAAAAGGTCTAATTTCGTCGAGTGCTTTCAGTACATTCTCGGTCAATTGTTCGTGGTTCATAGCCTACGCCTTTTGGTTATTAGTTGGACTTTATTATTTTTTAACAGCCGAACAACCGGCCATAGTTGTAATTTTGATTGCCTCGGTTGGGGGTAAAGCTTCGTTGCGATGCACCACTTGCTGCACCACATTTCGGGTAATGGATTCAAAGACATTCGCAACAATTGAATTGTCTTGCATGGCTGCAGGCCGACCAATATCACCCGCTTCACGCACCGATTGTACCAAAGGCACTTCGCCCAAAAATGGGACTGCCAAATCTTCGGCCAACTGTTGCGCGCCTTCTTTTCCAAAAATATAATACTTGTTATTGGGCAACTCTTCAGGCGTAAAATAGGCCATGTTTTCGACTATACCCAAAATGGGAATGTTGATGCTCTCGGATAAAAACATCGAAACGCCTTTTCTGGCATCGGCAAGTGCAACCGCTTGTGGAGTGCTTACCACAACGGCACCGGTAATTGGCAACGATTGCATGATTGACAAATGAATATCGCCAGTTCCAGGAGGCAAGTCGATGAGCATAAAATCCAATTGACCCCAGTCGGCATCAAAGATCATTTGGGTTAGTGCTTTGGCTGCCATAGGACCGCGCCAAATAACAGCTTGACTGGGTGCCGTAAAAAAACCAATGGAAAGCAATTTGATTTCGTAGCTTTCTATCGGTTTCATTTTTGATTTTCCATCCACCTCAATCGAAATGGGCTTTTCATTCTCTACATCAAACATGATGGGCATTGACGGGCCATAAATATCGGCATCTAAAATCCCGACTGAGAATCCCATCTTGGCCAATGAAACAGCCAAATTGGCTGTTACTGTAGATTTTCCTACGCCTCCTTTTCCAGAAGCCACTGCAATTATATTGCTGATGCCGGGAATGGCTTTGCCTTTAATTGATTGTACTGCAGCAGCAGCTGGCGCTTCAACTTTGGTATTTATTTTTACTACAGTTGCCGATGGAAACTGTTCGTTTATCAGTTTTTTAACGTCGTCTTCGGCGCGCTTTTTAATGTGCATAGCAGGTGAACTGATTACCAAATCAACCACCACTTCATCGCCAAAAACGACCACATTTTGCACGGCTCCACTTTCGACCATGTTTTTACCTTCACCGGCAATCGAAATGGATTCTAAGGCTTTTAAAATTTCTTTTCTGTCTAATTTCATAGGGAGAAAACTTCGCATTAGTGCTCAAAATTTTCGAACACAAAGATAGGTTGAAAAGTTGAAATGCATATACCTGAAATACAAAAGTTTCAGCGGAAAAAGAGGGAAAATAGCAACGAATTAGCGCTGTATTTCTGGCTGCCAAAAATGCTTTTCGAAAGCTACAATTTGGTTGTTTACCACGGTAATTCCTTCGTTTTCGAGCAATTGCTGCATGAGAGAAGTGCCCTGAAAATGATGCTTCCCCGTGAGCAATCCGTTTCTATTGACCACCCGATGCGCCGGAATATCGGGCATGTTGTGCGAAGCGTTCATGGCATAGCCCACCATGCGCGCCGATTGAGCTGATCCAATGGCTTTGGCAATTGCACCATAGGAGGTTACTTTTCCAACTGGAATTTGGCGGGCAACTTGGTACACGCGTTCAAAAAACGAAAGTTCGGGAAGGGATGAATCCTGCGTCATTTACCAATAATATTTTACCACTTGATATAAGGTGAGCATAGACACTACTGCAGTAATGCTGCCCATAATGACATTCATATTGCGGATCAAGTAATCGGTTTTGGATCGCAACCGATTGAACACTACTACATAGGCGTAAAATACAGTTAAGGACCCCAATAAAATACCCAATACCAAGCCATAAATCTCGGCTGTTTGAAAACCAAACAAACCATAGGAAGCCAAGGCAATGCTTACAATGACATAATACGGAATAGGAAACAAATTGATGGCCGATATAAATAAGCCCAATAAAAAAGCAGAGCGGCTCGTTTTTTTGACTAAGGCGTTTTGAGAAACAAGTTGGGGTTTTTTTGCCAAAAAGAAAAAATAGATACTGGCTAGAGTAAATATCACTAAGCCAATTTCGCGCAAAATCAAATCAACTTCGTGGTGGCTGTCTATGTATCTTGCGCCGTACACCGAGATAAATGCTTGCACAGCAATTATTACCAAGGCGCCTGAAACAAACCCCATTGCGCGTGATTTTCCGTCCTCCAAACTAATTTTGGCGGCTGTCATGTTGATTAATCCTGGCGGAAAAATCCCCACAAATGCTGCTAAATAGCCTGCGATAAACGAAAAAAACACAGTCATCTACTTGATTTTGAAACGAATATACGTAATTGCTTTGTTGATTTCCAAATATTGTTTTTCATAGAACGTTTGAATCTCGGTCACTTCGGCTGGACTACCTTCATTTTTATAAATATTATGGTTGGCATATTCTACATCGTGTCCTTCGCCGTGCAACAAGCCTAAGGTGTAGCCGTGCATAAATTCACTGTCGGTTTTAAGGTGAACCACACCCGTGGGTTGCAAGATTTTTTTATACAACTGCAAAAAAACCGAATTGGTCATGCGGTGTTTGGTGCGCTTGTATTTGATTTGTGGATCGGGAAACGTAATCCAAATTTCGGACACTTCTCCCGCAGCAAACAAGTGGTCGATCAACTCGATTTGGGTGCGCACAAAGGCCACATTGTGCATGCCGCTTTCAACTGCTGTCTTGGCACCTCGCCAGAATCGGGCGCCTTTGATGTCAATGCCAATGAAATTTTTATCGGGATAACGCTCGGCCAAGCCCACGCTGTATTCGCCTTTTCCGCAGCCCAATTCCAACACAATTGGGTTGTTGTTCTTAAAAAAATCGGACCAACGGCCTTTGTATGGAAAGGCATCGGCAACCACCTCTTCTCGGGTGGGTTGAAACACATTGCCAAAGTTTTCGTTTTCTTTAAATCTTTTTAACTTATTTTTACTTCCCACGATAATTTAATGTTTTGGCAAAACTAAGGAAATATTACTGACGATTATTGTAATTAAATTGCACCTTTTACACGCTTTAACTTTTTCATTTTTGACACCAAAATCATATCCAAACGCCGTATTAGTTGCCCCATTAAATTGGGGATTAGGCCACGCCACGCGATGCATTCCCATTATTCGTGCATTACAAGAAAACCACTATACGCCAATTATTGCCTCTGACGGCGAAGCACTGGCCTTATTGAAAAAAGAATTTCCATACTTGCTTTGTTTGGAGTTGCCTTCGTACCAAATTGAATACCCCGAAGACGCCTCAAAATTTAGATGGAAAATGATGCAACAATTGCCCAAAATTCTTGAGGCGCTTTTGGCCGAAAAAAAAATAATCAAGGGCTGGGTAAACAAATACAATTTGTGTGGGATTATCTCAGACAACCGCTTGGGTGTGCGCTCTAAAAAGGTACCTTCGGTATTTATAACGCACCAATTACGCGTACTGACTGGATCGACTACTTGGTTTTCGTCATCGTTGCATCAAAACTTTATTCAAAAATTTGATGAAGTATGGATCCCCGACTTTGCAGACGAACTCAATTTGTCTGGAAAAATGGGACACCTTAAAAACCCAGAGCCAAACCACAAATACATTGGGCCTTTGAGTCGATTTACCAAAAAAGAGTTACCTAAAAAATACGACTTATTTGTCTTGCTTTCAGGGCCTGAGCCACATAGAGGAAAAATTGAAATTCAGTTGCGCGAGATGTTGAATAGTTATACAGGCAACCTGCTTTTTGTGAGCGGAAAAATTGAAGCCGAGCAAAAGAAATTTAGTTTGGACTCCCACACCTATATGAATTTCATGACCTCTTCTCAAGTTGAGCAAGCCATGCAAGAAAGTGCACTGGTGCTGTGTAGGTCGGGCTACAGTACGGTAATGGATTTGGTTGCCCTGAATAAAAAAGCGTTTTTTATTCCTACTCCTGGTCAATTTGAACAAGAATATTTGGCTAAACGATTAAAAAAAGCTGGGTTTTTTCCTTTTGCCAAACAAAGCCAATTTAAACTAGAACATTTACTTGAGGTAGATTTATACAAGACGCCTTTTTCGAGCGAAAAAACAGAGAATTGGAAAAATTTACTGTGCCTTTTTGATCGTGAATGAAAACTCGGCACCTTGGCCAGGTTCACTTTCAACATATATTTTTTGTTCGTGGGCCTCTATTATGTGTTTTACAATTGACAAGCCTAAACCGGATCCGCCGGCATCTCGGGAGCCCGATTTGTCAACTCTAAAAAAGCGTTCAAACAAACGCGGCAAATGCTGAGGCGCAATGCCTTCGCCGTCATCTTTTACACGTACCAATAATAAGTTTTTGGTGAGTTGTTCGATGCTCACTTCGGTAGTGCCTTTGTCTTTGCCGTACTTTATTGAATTTACAATCAAATTAATTAAAACTTGTTCGATTTTTTCTTTGTCGGCATCCACATAAAAAGGTTTACTGTACTTCATGTCAAACATCAAGATGATGTCTTTTTTGGAGGCTTTCATTTCTAACAAATCAAACACCTCTTGAATGAGCGGCACTATGTCAAACTTTGTGGTATTTAATTGAAGATTACCTACTTCGAGTTTGGTAATCATGTCTAAATCCTCTACAATACGAATGAGTCGTTCAACCCCTTTTTCGGCGCGTTCCAAATAATTTTGACGCATGGCTTTGTCTTTTATGCCTCCCTCAAGCACCGTTGACAAATACCCTTGCACAGTAAACAAAGGCGTTTTTAACTCGTGAGATACATTCCCCAAAAATTCTCTGCGGTATTCCTCGCGCACTTTAAGCATTTCAATCTCTAGCTTTTTGTTGGTGGCAAACTTCTTTACTTGTCTAGTAAGTGTATCCATGTCGGTAGTAACCGAAACATTGCTGAATGAAGTAGAATCGAGCAGGGAAACGTCGTCGTAAATTTTCTTTACACGCTGATAAATAAACCGTTCTACTCGAAATTGAATGATAAATGTGGAAATAACAAACAGGAGAAAAACAAACAACGGCAGGGAATACCAAGAAATCGGAACTAATTTGAAAAAAATTAATCCCAATACGGTGCTAAAAATACTAAGGTAAAGTGCAGTAATTACTGCAAATTTGTATGTTTTTGTTAATCGAATCACCTAGATCTCAAACTTATATCCTACCCCTTTAAGTGTTTTAAAATATTCTTCACCAATTTTTTCGCGCAGTTTTCGGATGTGTACGTCAATGGTTCTTCCGCCCACTACTACTTCATTTCCCCAAACGCGTTCTAAAATTTCTTCTCTGTTGAATACTTTACCAGGCTTCGAAGCTAGTAAATAAAACAGTTCAAACTCTTTTCTAGGAAGTACAATCTCCAATTGATTGTGAATAATTTTGTATTCTTCTCGGTTAATTTCAATGGGACCAACATGTAAAGTTTGGCTATTTGTTGATTCATTTGACTTCAAACGACGCAACAAGGCCTTTACTTTACTAACCAACACTTTGGGTTTGATTGGTTTGGTGATGTAGTCATCGGCTCCGGCATCAAATCCGGCCACTTGGGAGTAATCTTCGCTGCGGGCGGTAAGAAAAGTAATGATTACTTGTTCCATCTTAGGCAGTTTTCGAATCAACTCACAGGCCTCAATCCCATCCATCTCCGGCATCATAACGTCTAAAATAATTAAATGCGGCAATTCTTTTTTGGCCATTTCAACTGCCTCTTTTCCATTGGAAGCGGTGCTAATTTTGTAGCCTTCTTGACTTAAATTGTAGCCTACAATTTCCAAGATATCCGGTTCATCATCTACCAATAATATTTTGATGTCTTTCTTTTTCATGCCTTTTTAAAATACTTTTAAACTAGTACTATTTTGTAATCGATGGTAAAGATATATATTAATAATAATGCCGTATCACTGCCTTCAGGTAATTTAACTTAGTAATGATTTGGACACAATAATTACTTAATATGATAATACTGGCTTAACAATTGCTTAACAATACAGTGGTTCCTTTGCAAAAAATTTTAAGAAATCTAAAATGAAATGTAAATTAATCTTTTCCTTATTATTAATAAGCGTTATTTCATTCGCTCAAAACAAAGGAACGCTTAGCGGAACATTAACTGACAAAGACCAAAACAATGTTCCTCTTCCCTTTGCAAATGTATTGATAAAAGGGTCAACTACAGGAGTAACCACCGACGAAAAAGGGACCTATAAATTAAATCTTGCACCCGGAACCTACACCATTCAATTTAGTTTTATAGGGTATGAAAGTATCGAAGAAAAAATTAGCATCAAAAGTGGCGAAACGATTACCATTAATAAAGCACTCGGATCAGGAAGCTACCAACTGCAAGATGTAGTAATCAAAAAAGTAGCCAGCCGAGAAAAAGAAACTGCCCTCCTTTTGGAACAAAAAAATGCTGTAGAAATCAAACAAAGTATTGGTGCACAAGAAATGGCTAGGAAAGGGGTTTCTACAGTAGAACAAGGCGTAGCTAAAATTTCAGGTGTTTCAAAAGTAGCAGATCGTGGAATTTTCATCCGTGGTCTAGATGATCGTTACAATTATTTGCAAATAAATGGTCTTAACTTTATTCCGTCAGATCCAAACTTAAAAACCATTCCACTTAATTTTATCCCAACAGACATTGTAAGAAATATTGACGTATTTAAAACATTTAACTCGGGTTTATATCAAGATTTTGCTGGTGCATCGCTTAACATTTGGACAAAAGATGTAAGTGCTAAAGCATTTTCAAAAGTAAGCATCACTACCGGGTATAATTCAAATACTAGCTTTAAAGACTTTAAATCAGGAAGTGAAACCGGAAGTGATTTTTTTGGTTACACAGGGAATAACCGGAATTTACCTGCTGTATTTGGAGTAAATGTTGCGCAAGGATATCAAGCTACTTCTATTGAATCAAAAGATATGTTTAATTCTTCATGGTCGCCAGAAATAACGAATGCGCCTTTAAGTGTAGGTACTAGTATTACTAATTCTGATTCCTTTAATTTATCAAACAACAAAACAATTGGTTATTTGGTGAATGTAAATTTCAGTAATAATTATCTTTCACAAACCGGTAAAAGAAGAAATTTGAATTCATCAGGTACTGCTTTTAAAGACTTCGATGTTTCAAACTCCAAGTATTTTACACAAAAATCGTCATTGGTTTCTTTAAACTATAAAAAACCAAATCGCTATACTTTCTTGTTTAATTTAATTTACCTTCAAAATTCTGAAAGTACCATTGAAGAAATTCAAGGAGAAAATACAGACTTTATTACTATTGACAGGCCATTCTTTCTCCGAGATACAAAATACATCGAAAATACTTCACTTGGATTTCAGCAATTGGGTACGTTTTATTTCAATAACAAGAAAAACACTTTGGAATATGGTATAGCGGCCACAATAGGTAAAAACAATATGCCGGATAGAAAAACATTGATTACTGAAGGAGTAGGAACAGCAGCTGATTATGTAACCTTTAACGGAGCAAACCCGTTTCGCTTTTTCTCTATTCTAGATAATTATAACGTCAATTCAAAATTAGAATATGAAATAAAATTTGGTGAGGAAACAGATAATGTTTCTTCGAATGTAATTCGATTTGGCTATGCAGGTGATCTTACTAAATACGATTTTTTCAATAGAACTATTCGAACAGATGACAATAATTTATCAGACACTACAATTGACACCAATAACCCACAGGCATTTTTTGATGCAAATTTTGAGAATGGTTCATTGTCGTATGTAAGTACTGCAGATGCAACATACAAAGTAAAAGTTGCTCAGTATATTAATGCTGCGTTTGTAAATTACAATAGAAATTGGGAAAAATTGACACTCGATGTAGGTTTACGATTTGAATACTTATACAGACAAACAAAATCAAGAACAGAAAATGCTTCGATAAATGATCGATTTGATGTAAAAGTATACAGTCCACTAGATTTTAGTCCTGTTATTAACCTAAAATATAAATTAAACACAAAAACTAATCTACGATTCACAGCATCCAAAACATCTACAAAACCGAGATTTAGAGAAATCCTTCCGTTTAGATACCAAGATGGTGATGGTAACTTCAGCAAAGGAAATCCAGATTTGGTAAACACACAAAACTATAATGTAGACATTAAATATGAATTATTTCCAAGTCAAGGTGCCTTAGTTGCCGTTGGAGTTTTTGGCAAACATATACAAAAACCTATCACACGTTTGCTTGAAGGATCATCAACTGGTTTCTTAACAAAATACGAGAACTTTGATGAAGCCAACTTATTTGGAATCGAATTGGAATCGAATTTTACTTTTGATTTGATTTTTGGTGAATCTTATTTTTCAAAAAGAACTTCACTTGGCATCAACACTATTTATATGAAATCTGAGGAGAAAGCAGATAAAGCTAAATTTCCTCGAATCACATCTACTAATAGATCACTTCAAGGCGCATCAGATTTCATTATCAATACAGATATAGTTTATGATTTAATCAAAAACGAAAAGGTAGAATCAAAAATATCATTTATATACAACACCTTTTCAGATCGAATTTATGCTGTTGGAACAGATGGTGCAGCTGACATAAAACAAAAACCAATTAACATGTTGGATTTTACTTGGAGAAATTCATTTCAAAAGAAATACCAACTGAATTTAACAGTTAAAAACATTTTGGATGCAAACATTTTGGCCACTCAAGATCCAACTAGGCCTGTTGTAGATCCAGCAAACTTTAGTAACGTTAACAATTTGATGACACAAGGAACAAATGTTTCTCTAGAGTTTTCATACACTTTTTAAGCAAACAAGATAAATAAACATACCGGTAACTGTAACATAACATACAGCTAACATACAATCGTTTTTCGCAATTTACCTTTGCCTAAACTTAAATAAATTATTATGAAAATTAGAACATTTACTTTACTTACATTGGTAGCCCTAAGTTTTGCAACAGGGTGTTCATCTGAAGAAAATTCAGGGCCACAAACTCCAAATCTTGAAGGCACTGTTCTTTCAGGAAACATTACATCCGATTTAAACATTCCGGCTGGTGATTACAGCTTAAAAGGAGTTGTAGTAGTTAAAGCTGGAGCTACACTTACTATTGAAGAAGGATCAACATTTACTGTTTCAACAGCAGATCAAGGATTAGGAGCAAATTATCTTCAAATAGAACAGGGAGCAAAATTGATTGCTAATGGAACAGCTGTAGAACCCATTGTATTTACTGCTCAATCAGGTCAAATTGGTTCTTGGGGTGGTATAATAATGAATGGTAAAGCAAGAATCAACGTAGCTGGAGGAACTGAGGTTGCTGAAGCAGGTGGACTTGTATATGGTGGTACAGATGATACTGATAACTCAGGCTCACTAAAATATGTTCGTGTAGAATATGCAGGTGCTGCAATTACTGGAGGTACAGCCGAATATAATGCATTTTCATTCTTTGGAATAGGATCAGGTACTGTATTAGAAAACCTACAAGCTTACAAAGGAGCAGACGATGCATTTGAATTTTTTGGAGGCACTGTAAATGCAATTAATTTAGCTGCATTTGGTTGTGAAGATGACAATATAGACTGGGACAGAGGTTACAGAGGTACGTTGAGCAACATTTGGATCATCCAGCCTTCTAATGGCGATTTTGGTTTTGAGTGTTCTAATTTGCCTGTAGAGTTCAACAGTACGCCTCGTGCAAATCCAACTGTATCAGATGTTACCATTACAGGTTCAAACAACACCAGCAAAGCTGCATTTAATTTCAAAGAAGGTACTGCTGGAACAATTTCAAACGTAAAAGTTACTGGAGTTGGTTATGGAGCTGACTTGAGAAATCAATTAGATCAATTTCAAGATGGTTCATTAAAAATCACTAATGCAAGTGTAACATTTATTACTGCATTGACAAAAAATGGTATCTCTGGAAACACGACAAACCTTGATGCTCTATTTACAATAAATGCAAATGCAACTGGTGCAAATACCGCTCCATTTTTAAATGGTGTTTGGATTAGAAACTTATAATAAAATTCATACGCATAAAAAAACCACCCAATGGGTGGTTTTTTTATGCTTGTATGTTTCATTAATTTTTTGACGCCAAGGCCGTTGATGTCGATTCTGTAATCGAAACAATTTGATTGGACACGTAGTCAACTTCTTTTACAGATAGGGCGTGCGAATAAACCGTCCATTTCCCAGTTTTAGTTCCATTTGTGTACTCCGCAACCGACAGCACATTGCCGTTTTGGTCATACGAAATCCATTTGCCTTCTAATTTCCCATTAAGAAAATGACCCACTTGTTGAACGGCTCCGTTCTCATAATAGTACGTTGCTTTTACTTGGTTACCATTTATTTCTAATTCTGGCGTGCTGTTTTGTGCATAGGTTAGAGACGAAACTAACAAAGCTATAAAGAGTAATTTTTTCATGATATAAGGTATTTGGGTTAATAATTCGATAACAAATATATATTTTATTTTACAATAACAATACTTTTTGTTTACAATTTCTTAACATTGAAAAATAATTTCATCAAGAAGTAGTTGAACTTAACGTTAAAAAAAGCTGCAAAACCTATTGAACCTAAATTATATACCTATATTTGTGCCATAGATTTAACCAAAATGCTTCAGTATAAAAACTTCATAGCCATTGTTTGTACTTTGTTTTTTTGCTCTGTTCAGGGTCAAGAAATCAAATCACAACAAGAATTACTTGGGTTTTATCCCAATCCTGTAAGCAATGGTAAATTGTTCTTGACCTCAAAATCAACCTTAGATAAAGAGGTTGTTATATTTGATGTGTTGGGGAAAAAAGTATTTCAAGTCGTGGTGTCTTCCAAAGAAATTTCCATTGCAAACCTTACTCCTGGTGTATACATCATTAAATTGCGTGAAGGCGATTTAACTTCTACTAGAAAACTGATTATCAAATAATAGGTTTCCATTTCAACTCATTTGTTGTTTATATTTTAATGCAAATTCCGCTTCCTTGTGTAATTTGTTTCTATATTTGTCCACTAATTTTTTTAAATTTAATTCAATGAAAAAACTTTACTTTTTAGTTTCATTAGTAGTGAGCGCAACGGCTTTTGCTCAAACCTTCTACTCAGAAAACATGGGAACGCCAACTGCTACTACAGCTATTAGCGCACATGTATTTCAAAACGGATCGCCAATAGTTTACACCGGTACCGCAGATGCTCGAGCAACCGCTCCCTCATCGGGCTACAATGGTGCCTCTGGAGCTGGGAATATCTTAATTAATGCCATTGATGAATTCTTTCAAATTGACGGGCTCAATTCTTCAGCTTATTCATCTGCTGATTTGCAACTTAGTTTTGGTGTAAATACACCTACAAATGTGAGCAACGTATTGACTGTTGAAGTGAGTACTGATGCTACAAATTGGACAGCTATCACTTATACACCTACAGGAACAGGCTGGACTTTAGCAACCATAAGCGGTGGAGTTATTCCTTCATCGGCTACGCTTTCTATCCGTTTTAAATCTGCAACAACTCTACAATACCGTCTTGATGATGTGAAACTAAGCAGCGTTTCTGCTTCGTGTACTTTAGTATTAGGCACTGTAACAGCCGCTTGTGATGTATCAACTTTAGGAACTGACACCTATACGGCTACAATTCCCTACACAGGAGGTGGTAATGCAACATATAGTATCGTTCCAAATGCCGGTACAGTAGGTGGAGATAATCCATCAACGCTAGCAGCAGGAAACATTACGGTTTCTGGAATTCCAGAAGGGACAGCATTTTCTGTTACTATCACAGGTGGTACGTGTAACTTATCTGCCAACATTGTTTCGCCAGAATGTAAACCAATTAATCCATTGCCTTACAGCGAAGCCTTTAATTATGCAGTGGGTAGCTCGCTAGGAAATTCTCAAAAATGGGCCAATCAAAATTCAGGTGATGCAATAGTTGTAGCTGCTGGTAATTTAGCTTACCCTAACTTCCCTAATGTGAGTGGAAATTCAATCACCTTTTCAGGTGCTGGAATTGACTGTTTTACACCTTTTACTACAACTACAACAGGTGCTGTTTACGCCTCTTTTATGCTAAACATCACTGACATGGCCAATGTAACTGTTGATCTTACTGAGACGTATTTTGTTGGCGTTACAGATGCTGCTAAATCATACAAGTCAAGAATGTTTTTCAAGAAAAATGGCACGCAATACCAATTGGGTTTTGATACCATGAATGCCACAACCAATTATGATGCGGCCGTGTACAATGTAGGTGACGTGGTATTTATTGTTATGGGATATGATTTTGGAACTAACGTATTAAACGCTTGGATCAATCCAAACTTGAGCACATTTACTGCTGCTACTCCAGCCACTTTAACTGCTACTCCAGCGGTAGCCTTTACTGATCTAGGAGGATTCATTATTCGTCAAGATGACAATGCAAAAACACCCACAATGATCATTGACGAGTTGCGCATCAACACCACAGTTGAAGGATTATTAGCTGTAAATGCACCTGCAATCAAAGGATTAAAAGTATATCCAAACCCTGTTAAAAACGGTAAATTAGCCATTGAAACCGCTGCAAATACAACAAAAGCTATTGCTATTTTTGATGTATTAGGCAAGCAAGTTCTTGGCACAGTTACAAACGAAAATACAATTGATGTTAGCTCATTACAAGCTGGAGTTTATGTAATTAAAATTACAGAAGACGGCAAAACGGCTACTCAAAAATTGGTAGTAGAGTAATTTCAACCCACTCCCATTCTAAAAAGCTCCGCAGTTTGTGGAGCTTTTTTAGTTTTAGCCCCTGCCTTGCGTATATTTGTAATCGATAAATTAAACATTGTGATTTCCCCTACGGACATTTTCTCGATTTACAGCGCCAAGCAATTTGAAAAAATGGCGCTCAAGACGTTTCGGTACCAATACGACCATAATCCGGTATATCAACAATGGTGCAAATTAGTTAAGTCAGACAAACAATCGGTATCAAGAATAACCGACATTCCTTTTTTGCCCATCTCTTTTTTTAAAACCCAAACCGTTATTTCAGGTGAATCGCCAATTGAAACTACTTTTCGAAGCAGTGGCACAACCGGCATGACCACCAGTGCGCATCACCTAATCGATGTTTCCTTATACGAAGCCAGTTACCTCAATGGCTTTGCGCAGTTTTACGGCAACATCGAAAATTACACGGTTTTAGCTTTGCTTCCTTCCTACTTAGAACGAGACGATTCTTCCCTAATCTACATGGTTAAAGACCTAATCGAAAAATCAAACAAAGTAGATTCTGGATTTTATTTACACAACTACAACGAACTGCTGCACACGCTGCTTCGGCTTGATCAAGCAGGGGAGAACGTCTTGCTGATTGGCGTGACCTATGCCTTATTAGACCTAATCGAATTACAACCCGTTCAGTTAAACAACACAATCATTATGGAAACGGGTGGCATGAAAGGCAAACGCAAAGAACTCATTCGAGAGGAATTGCACGAGTTACTTTGCAACGGATTTGGGGTATCAAGCATACACTCCGAATACGGCATGACCGAGTTACTTTCGCAAGCGTATTCTTTAGGTAATGGCGTTTTTGAATGCCCGCCTTGGATGCAAGTACACCTTCGCGATACTGATGACGCATTTAGTTATGTATCCAACGGAAAAACAGGCGGAATAAACGTAATCGATTTGGGCAATATAAATTCGTGCTCCTTTATTGCCACACAAGATTTGGGCAAAAAATACGACAATGGCAGCTTTGAGGTGTTGGGCCGTTTTGACAGCAGTGACATTCGGGGTTGTAATTTGATGGTGCTTTAAGTACAAAAAGCTAAACCACGCGCACTATAAAATAGTTTTTCTTCCCACGTTGCAACAATACAAATTGATTATTAATCAAATCCATAGCCGTAAAGACATACGATTCGGTTACTTTTTCTCGATTAACAGCTATCGAATTTTCAGCCAATGCGCGACGTGCTTCGCCATTTGATTTTAAAAATCCCGTTTTTTCATTTAAAACAGTTACGATATCAAGACCATTCGTTAACTCAGCGCGTGAAATTTCAGCTTGTGGCACTCCCTCAAAAACTTCTAAAAAGGTAGCTGAATCCAATGCCTTCAAATCATCAGCTGATGCGTTTCCAAACAAAATCCCTGAAGCTTGAATGGCTTTGGCCAAGGCCTCACTGCCGTGCACAAAAGTAGTCACTTCTTCGGCTAAGCGTTTTTGCAATACACGAAGGTGTGGCGCTTCTTGGTGTTCAACCAGTAATGCCTGAACGGTAGCTTGATCTAAAAATGTAAATATCTTAATGTATTTTTCGGCATCGACATCGGTGGTGTTGATCCAAAATTGATAAAATTTATAGACCGAAGTTTTGTCGGCGGTAAGCCATACATTTCCTCCTTCGGTTTTTCCAAATTTAGAACCATCAGCCTTTGTAATTAAGGGACAGGTAAGCGCAAATGCTTTAGCCCCTTCGCCCGAATGATCGGTATTCATTCTGCGCACCAACTCGGTGCCGGTGGTGATATTACCCCACTGGTCACTGCCACCCATTTGCAGTAAACAAGCATAGTGTTTGTGTAAATAATAAAAATCATAACCCTGAATGAGTTGGTAGGTAAACTCGGTAAACGACATCCCCTCGCCCTCAGCAGACAAACGTTTTTTAACCGAATCTTTAGCCATCATGTAGTTTACGGTGATGCGTTTGCCTACTTCGCGGGCAAAATCAATAAATGAAAACGCCTTCATCCAATCGTAATTATTGACTAAAACAGGTGCATTTGGGCCTTGTGCGTTGAAATCCAAAAAGCGACCCAAAACCGCTTTAATCCCATTTACATTCTGGGTCAAGGTAGCTTCATCCAGTAAATTGCGTTCGTCTGATTTGCCAGATGGATCACCTATCATTCCGGTGGCACCTCCCACCAAAGCAATGGGTTTGTGCCCAAATTTTTGCAAGTGAACCAACAAAATAATCGGAACCAAACTGCCAATGTGCAAGGAATCCGAAGTAGGATCAAAACCAATATAGGTAGGGGTTGATTCTTTGCAAAGTTGTTCTTCAGTTCCGGGCATCATGTCGTGCACCAAGCCACGCCATTGCAATTCTGCGATAAGGTTTTCCATTCGGTTTAGGATTTGCGCAAATATAGGTTTAATTGCATAATTTGAAAATGCAAACTCCTAAAAATAGGACAAACTAATTATCTTTGACGCATGGTTTTAATTACAGGCGCAACCGGTTTAGTAGGAGCTCATCTGGCACTTCGGTTGTTAGAAAGCAACCAAAATGTGCGGGCAACTTTTCGCTCCAATTCATCGCTTTTAAAAACGAAAGCTTTATTTTCAAAATACAACAAGCAAAATCGTTTTGAACAAATAGAATGGGTTCAAGCCAACCTAACTGATCTACCTCAACTGCAAACTGCTTTTGCCGGAATTACTCAGGTATATCATTGTGCTGGATTGATATCTTTTAATCCGGCAGACGAAGAAGCATTGCGCAAAACCAATATTGAGGGGACTGCCAATATCGTAAACCTGTGCTTGGCCTTTGGTGTACAAAAATTATGTTTTGTGAGTTCAATCGCGACCATTGGAATGACACCAATACAAACTATGTCCTGCAATGAAACGCACGAATGGAATCCTGAAATGCCCCACACCGATTATGCCATTTCTAAATATGGTGCCGAAATGGAAATTTGGCGTGGCTATCAAGAAGGACTTTCTGTAGTAATTGTTAATCCGGGTGTGATTTTAGGGCCCTATTTTTGGGAAACAGGAAGTGGAGAGCTGTTTACTAGAGTAGCAAACAAATTTCCGTTTTATACGCGTGGAGCAACTGGATTTGTAGGTGTCGATGATGTTGTTCAACTTATGGTTCAACTTATGGAAAAACCCATCTCGGGAGAGCGCTACATTCTGGTAGCCGAAAACCTTACCTATGAAGCAATAGTAAAACAAATAGCGGGCGCTTTTGCTGTTGAAATTCGGTGGATTTTGATTGCCAATTGGATGCTATGGGCAGCCTGGGCAATTGATTTTTTTCTGGGATTTGTAGTTGGGAAAAAAAGGATGTTGAGCAAACAATTGGTTAGAACTTTGTCTGAAAATGAGCATTACTCATCAGAAAAAATTTCGAAAGAACTGAACTACTCGTTTGTTCCCATTTCAACGGTAATCCATGAAACCGCTCAACTGTTCAAGAAAAATTAATCCTCTATTGGTTTTTGATTACCCGTCTTAAGCGCTTCAGCTTCGTATTTTTTCTTTTCGGCTTCTAAGAGTTGGTTTACTTTCTCAAACATTTTCTTATACCGCACCATATCGGCTGCGTAATATTGATTGTTTTGAGCAAACTGCAAACTATCAACCTGGTATTTTTTTAATAAATATTCTCTCGAATCAACAGGATTGGCCGTTGGCGAATTTAAATTGTATGATTTTAAGGCATCCATTACGGCAATGTCATACAAAATGGCCACCATTTTATCTTCTTCAATAAACGCATCGGGTTTCTCCAGTCCTTGCTTACAAGACAGGAGTTGCAAGGCCAAAAGCAGTAGTAATCCTATTTTTTTCATCTTATGCACGATCAAATAACAAACGTTTTCCAGCTCTTTTTTCACTCACTTCCCCGTTGGCATAAGCCAAATGTCCGTTTACAAATGTATGGGTAATTTTGGCTTTAAAAGTAGTCCCTTCAAATGGCGACCAGCCGCAGTGATACATGATGTTTTCTTTGGTCACTGTCCAAGGGTCGTTAGGATTTACAAGAACTAAATCGGCAAAAAATCCGGGCTTGATGTACCCTCTTTTTTCAACTTGAAACAAAATGGCAGGATTATGCGCCATTTTTTGAACTATTTTTTCGACACTAATTCTACCCTGATAATGCGCTTCAAGTAGAGCAACCAAGGCATGTTGAACCAATGGCCCTCCCGATGGTGCATCGAGGTAAGATTTACTTTTTTCTTCCCAAGTATGTGGAGCGTGATCGGTGGCAATAACATCAATTCGATCGTCATTTAATGCTTCCCACAAGGCCTCGCGGTCGGCAGCAGTTTTCACAGCAGGATTCCACTTAATGCTGTTGCCTTTGGTTTCATAATCATCATTGGTAAACCACAAATGATGAATACACACCTCAGCTGTTATTTTCTTTTCTTGTAACGGAATATCGTTGCGAAACAAGGCCATCTCTGCAGCGGTCGAAAGGTGAAAGACATGCAGTCTTGCCCCCGTTTTTTGCGCTAAAGCGACCGCTTTTGATGATGACATATAGCAGGCTTCTGTGCTGCGGATGAGATGATGCGCCGATACCGGAATATCGTTGCCGTATTTTTGTTTGTATTCTTCCAAATTGGCTCGAATGGTGGTCTCGTCTTCACAATGCACGTCAATGATGAGTGGAGTTGACGAAAATATTTGCTCCAAGGCTTCGGTATTATCTACCAACATATTGCCTGTGGACGAGCCCAAAAACAACTTAATTCCAGCTACGTTTTTGGGATTTGTTTTTAAGAGTTCCTCCAAGTTTGTATTGGTTCCCCCCATTAAAAAAGAATAGTTGGCATATGAATCAGTTGCTGCAATCTGGTATTTTTCTTCGAGTAAATCTTGAGTAACCGCATTGGGCACTGTATTGGGCTGCTCCATATAAGAAGTGATTCCGCCCGCAACTGCGGCTCTGGATTCGGATGCGATTGTGCCTTTGTGTGTTAATCCTGGCTCTCTAAAATGCACTTGGTCATCAATCATTCCTGGCATAAGCCATAAACCTTCAGCATCAATTAGTTGTGCATCGTCTGGTGTGTCTAAAAAGGTATCTACCGCTACGATATACTCGTTTTCAATGAGTACATCGCCTACAAATGAATGTCCCTCATTAACAATAGTTGCGTTCTTGATAATTATTTTTGACATATTATAATCGATTTAAAAATTTTCTGATGCGCAGGGAGATAACACCAAAAATAGCCTCTTTAATAATAGCATTACTCATTTTTGATTGGCCTTTTGTTCGGTCAGTAAAAATAATTGGCACCTCTTGAATGGTTAAGTTTTTGGCAAAAATTCGATACTTCATTTCAATTTGAAAAGCATACCCAATAAATTTTATCTTGGATAAATTGATCGATTCCAAGGCAGATCTTCGGTAACAAATAAACCCGGCTGTTGCATCATGAATATGCATTCCTGTAATGAGCCGCACATAAACAGAAGCAAAATAAGACAAGAGCACCCTACTCAAAGGCCAATTGACCACATTTACACCGGTAACATACCGGGAGCCAATAGCCAAATCGGCAGTACCAAAATGGCAGGCCTCATAAAGCTTGATAAGATCATTGGGATTGTGCGAAAAATCGGCATCCATTTCAAAAATATAGGCATACGAACGCTGTAATGCCCAGCGAAAACCATGCACATACGCCGTGCCTAATCCTGATTTCTTGGCGCGTTCTTCTAGAAAAAGTCGTTCTGGGAATTCCAATTGCAACTGCTTGATCTTAACCGAAGTTCCATCGGGAGATCCATCGTCAACCACTAATAAATCAAAAGAATGCGGTAAATTCATCACGGTTCGAATCATGGATTCGATGTTTTCAATCTCATTATAAGTGGGAATAATTACGATACTGTCGCTCATGGATGAATAAATCTGCTTCCAAAAATAAACTATTTATAACAGTTGCTTCTTAGAAAAAAGTTAATAATTAATGACTAAAAAAATGGCTGCACCACTCAACCGAATATAAACCGTTCGATTAAGCGGTTTGCTGAAAAAATCTGTTAATTTTGCAGACAGATGATTGCTACTGAATTACATCCTAGGGTATTGGATTCCAATGATTGGGTCACTGTTTTATTTGTATTGATGTTGGTGCTGTTGGCCCTGTGTAAATCATTATTCGAAACCCGTTTTACTGATTTTATTCGGTTGATTGTTTCAGACAAATACCTCAAGATTTACAAAGACAGCTCCCATCTTTGGAGCGGATTTACCTTGATCCTTTTTGTAGTTCAAATGCTGTCGATTTCCTTTTTTATGCAGCTGTGTTTGCACCAATTTTATTCTACAAGCAAAGCAGATGGAATCGTGTTTATTCAATTGTTTACTTACAGCAGTGTTTTTGTGTTGGCCAAATTTTTAATTGATAAAATTATTGCAACTGCATTTTCAATGGAAGAATTTGCCGATCAATTTAACCTGCAAAAAGCCAGTTATAGAAATTACATTGCCTTACTGCTTTTTCCAATTAATGTTGTGCTTTACTACAATGAATCGCTGCCCGATCTTTTGTTTAACGTATTGATTTTTTTGATTTTAACAGCTAATCTCTTTACCTATTTGACTTCGTTGAAGAATCATCAAAATTTATTAGTAGGCAAGTTGTTTTATTTTATTTTATATCTTTGCGCACTTGAAATAGCGCCCTACTATTTCTTGTATTATTGGTTTACAAAAAGTTAGCAATACAGAACATGGCACAAATGAAAGTGAAGACAATTTTGGTGTCGCAACCAGAACCAAAGGTAGAGAACTCTCCCTACTTTGATTTGCAACAAAAGCATAAAATTAAAATTGATTTCAGGCCATTTATACACGTTGAAGGGGTCAATGCAAAAGATGTTCGTTTACAAAAAATCGACCTCAACAACTACACGGCAATCATTTTAACCAGCCGAAACTCGGTAGATCACTTTTTTAGAGTTGCAGAAGAAATGCGCTATAAAATCCCTGAAGGATTAAAATACTTTTGTCAATCAGAAGCGATTGCGTTTTACTTGCAGAAATATGTGGTATACCGCAAGCGAAAAATATATGTGGGACAAAAAGATTTTGCCGACATGTCTCCACTGATTAAAAAATACAAAGAAGAAAAATTCTTATTGCCCGCATCTGATCAGTTAAACGCTGATGCGCCGCAAACACTTAACAACCTAAAAGTAAACTGGACACAGGGTACTTTTTACAAAACAGTTCAAAGCGATTTGTCTGATTTAGCCGATGTGTACTATGATGTATTGGCCTTTTTCAGTCCAACTGGAATCAAATCGTTGTTTATGAATTTCCCTGATTTCAAGCAAAACGATACCCGAATAGCGGTATTTGGAAGCACCACACAAAAAGAAGCCTTAGAACACGGTTTGCGCATCGACATTTTGGCGCCCACGCCTGAAACGCCTTCGATGACCATGGCCTTAGACAAGTACATTACCGAAGCCAACAAGGGAAAATAATTTTCCAACTTTAATAAAAAAAAGAGTCGCTGAATTAGCGACTCTTTTTTTATACCTGTGGTCCTGCTTTGACCAATTGTTGGCCCTCAGCGGTATCGGTGTATTGTTGGAAATTTTTAACAAACAACCCGCCCAATTCAGTCGCTTTTTCGGTCCAAAGTTGTGCATCAGTATAGGTTTTTCTGGGATCTAGAATACCACTCGAAACCTCAGCCAATTCAGTTGGAATTTGAAAATTAAACACGGGCAAAGTATGCATCTCGGCCTGATCAATGGATCTGTCTAAAATGCGGTCAATAATGGCGCGGGTATCTTTAATAGAAATTCGTTTGCCGCTGCCGTTCCAACCGGTATTCACCATATAGGCTTGCGCTTGGTGTTGTTCCATTTTTTTTACCAATTCTTCGCCGTATTTAGTGGGGTGCAATGACAAGAAGGCTTTACCAAAACAAGCCGAAAAAGTGGGCTCGGGCTTGGTTACGCCGCGTTCTGTTCCAGCTAATTTGGCCGTGAATCCCGACAAGAAATAATATTTGGTTTGCTCAGGTGTTAATTTGGCTACGGGTGGCATTACCCCAAAAGCATCGGCGGTAAGGAAAATTACTTTGTTGGCATGTCCTGCCTTTGAAACGGGTTTAACTATGTTGTGAATGTGATTGATTGGATAGGAAACACGTGTATTTTGGGTAACCGATCCGTCGGTGAAATCGATCTTGCCTTGGGCATCAACTGTTACATTTTCTAGCAAAGCATCGCGTTTGATGGCTTGGTAAATATCGGGTTCGTTAATTGGACTTAAATCGATGGTCTTGGCATAGCAACCGCCTTCAAAATTGAAAACGCCTTCGTCATCCCAGCCGTGTTCGTCATCGCCAATCAATTCGCGCTTGGGATCGGTAGATAAGGTAGTTTTTCCGGTGCCCGATAAACCAAAAAAGATGGCTACGTCGTTGGCTGAGCCTTTATTTGCTGAACAGTGCATCGAAGCAATCCCTCGCAAGGGCAAATAGTAATTCATCATCGAAAAGAGGCCTTTTTTCATTTCTCCGCCGTACCAAGTTCCGCCAATGAGTTGTATTTTCTCGGTGAGGTTAAACGCTACATACACCTCCGAATTTAAACCATGAGCCGCATAGTCTTTGAATCCGCTTTTGGATGCATTCATTACCACAAAATCAGGCTCTCCAAATTCGGCTAGTTCAGCAGCCGTAGGACGAATAAACATATTGGTTACAAAATGGGCTTGCCAAGCCACTTCCATAATGAAGCGTACTTTTAATCGGGTATTGGCATTGGCGCCACAAAAGGCATCGACTACATACAAGGTCTTATTAGAGAGTTGCGAAACTGTACTGCCTTTTAAAGCGTTCCAAGTAGCCGGCGAAATGGGTTTATTGTCGTTGGGGGCTTTTTCAGAAGGCCACCAAATGGTGTCTTGTGTAATGGCGTCTTTTACAATGTATTTGTCTTTGGGCGAACGACCGGTAAAAATTCCGGTCATTACATTTACTGCACCCAACTCGGTGAGTTGTCCTTTTTCGAAGCCTTCAAGCTCATCATTGAGTTCGGCTTGGAATAAAAAATCATAGGTTGGGTTGTGGTGGATTTTGACTGTATTTTCAATGCCATAATCGGATAACGAAATCGATTTCGTAAATGAGGCGTATGTATCCATAAAATTGGGTTTGTGTTTACTATTTTATTTCGGTTACAAAAGTAAAAATTAAATAGTGTACGCCACCACAAAAATTAAGTTATTCGGTTTTTTTCTTGTAAACCCCTATAAATAGGGTGATCCAGGCGCTTATGAGCAATGCACCACCCAATGGGGTTACCCAACCTATCGGAGCAAAATCAATCCCGCTGAGCGCCGAAGTGGTGAGTATATAGATCGAACCAGAGAAAAATAGCACCCCAAAACGAGTCATGGAAAAAATTTGTTTTTTTTGTGCCTCGTCAATAAGAGAAGTTGTGGCTACAAACAACAAAAATAGCGCGTGATACAGTTGGTAACGCACACCGGTTTCAAAAGAGACTAAAGCGTCGGGAGTTAATACTTTTTTTAACGCATGGGCGCCAAAAGCCCCTAAAACAATCGCAATTATGCCTAAAATTGAGGCGACTAAGGTAATTTTTCGTTCCATTTTAACTGTGTATATACTAATGTTCAAATTTAGTAGTTATACTAGGACTAATTCTATTTTTTGATGAAAAAACTACCTCTTATTTTACTTTTTGTAGGCCTTTGGTCTGCATCTGCACAAAAAAGCATTGTGCCCGTAGGCGAAAAATTAGTATTCGCTGCATCCTATAACATGGCAGGACTTATGACCCAATTGGCGCAAGTGAGCCTAAGCACCGAAGCTGTACAGACTGCTACAAAATCAGCTATTCACTTGAGTTGTGAAGCAAGTACCTACAGCAAGTGGGATACTTTTTTTAAAATTCGTGACAGCTACGAATCCTATGTTGATCCGGTTTCACTTAAACCACTCTTGTACAAACGCGACATATTTGAAGGCGGATTTACCAAAAAGGAAAAGTACAAGTTTCTTAAAACTGGTAAAACAATCGAAAGTACGGTACAGAAAAAAAAGAAACCCGAAACCAAATCTACACTAGCGATTAAACCGGGCACCCAAGATATTGTTTCGCTCATTTACAAATTGAGAACCCTAAATTTTGCACAACAGTCCAAAGGGCAAATTACCCGATTTTCGGCTATTTTTGACGAGGAAGAATTGGGTGTTGCCATAAAATACCTGGGCACTGAACGCATCAAAGCTGGCGTATTGGGCGAAAAATTATGTTATAAAATTTCAATTGGCGCACAAACATCAGCCTTGCGTGGCACCGATAAAAACCTCATTTATCTTACAGCCGATGACCGAAAAATACCTTGCCTCATTCGGTTTAGCATTCCTGTTGGGACAGGTCAATTGGTATTAACTCAACTCAATCAAAAATAATATTATGCGAAAAATTGCTCTCTTACTTGCCTACTTATTTTGCGCCTTGAGCGTATTATTTATTGTTCTTCCCATGGGAACACTAGGTTTAATTCCGGTAGTTTTAACACTTATTTTAAGTGGATTCGCCTGGGCTAAATCAAATGCAACACAAAAAAAAGTCCCTTCTATTTTGTTTATATTATCGGCGATAATCCTAGTATTTATTTTGGTGCGGAGTTTAATTCCCGACGAGGTAGCAACCGATAAACAATTTGAACAACGCAAAGAAATCAACAAAAAACAAGATTTAGAAGACCTAGAAAATCTGTAAATAAAACCGTTTTTTGATTTCTTTGGGCAGATTTTTTTAACTGCTACAAATTGATACCTTTGGGCGTTATTTGACCGGTATACCATGAGAAATATCCTAATTATTGGTGCAGGACGCTCGGCGACTTCCTTAATTCAATACTTGATGAATAAGGCAGTATCTGAGCAATTGCATTTATTTATCGCCGATTTATCGCTTGAATTGGCCCAACAAAAAACCAAGAATCATCCGCATACCACCGCCTTAGCATTGGACATTTTTAATGCCGAAGCCCGTGCGGCAGCCATTCAACAGGTTGACCTAGTTATTTCGATGTTGCCCGCACACTTGCACATAGAAGTAGCCAAAGATTGTATCACCTACAAAAAACACTTGGTTACGGCGTCCTACATTAGTGATGCCATGCAGGCGCTTGACCATGAAGCCAAAGCCAACAACCTAGTTTTCATGAATGAAATTGGCCTCGATCCGGGAATTGACCACATGAGTGCCATGAAAGTCATTGACGAAATTCGGGAGCAAGGCGGCAAAATGCTATTGTTTGAATCATTTTGTGGTGGCTTAGTTGCCCCCGAATCGGATACCAATTTGTGGAATTATAAATTTACTTGGGCTCCCCGAAATGTAGTATTAGCTGGACAAGGCGGAGCGGCCAAATTTATCCAAGAAGGCAAATACAAATACATTCCGTACCATAAATTGTTTCGTCGTACCGAATTTTTACACGTTGAAGGCTACGGAAAATTTGAGGCCTACGCCAATAGAGATTCACTAAAATACCGCTCGATTTATGGCTTAGAAGATATATTGACGCTGTACCGTGGCACCATTCGCCGTGTTGGCTATTCAAAAGCGTGGAATATGTTTGTACAACTGGGTATGACCGATGATTCGTATGTAATTGACGACTCAGAGAACATCAGTTACCGTGAATTCACCAACTTGTTTTTGCCCTATCACCCTACCGATTCGGTCGAAATTAAAATGCGCTTGCAATTGGGCATCGAACAAGACGACAGCATGTGGGATAAATTGGTCGAATTGGACATCTTTAATCCCAATAAAAAAGTAGGGATAAAAAATGCTACTCCTGCGCAAATGCTCGAAAAAATACTTGCCGATCAATGGACCTTGGCCCCACACGACAAAGACATGATTGTGATGTACCACAAATTTGGCTACGAATTAAACGGCCAACAAAAACAAATTGATTCCAAAATGGTGTGTTTGGGCGACGATCAATTGTATACAGCGATGGCCAAAACAGTAGGCCTTCCAGTTGCCATGGCGGCTTTACTCATTTTGAATGGCAAAATTACTACGCCTGGCGTACAATTGCCCATTCAAAAAGAAGTATACGAACCCATTTTACACGAACTAGAAGAATACGGCATTCACTTTGCAGAAACCGAAATACCTTATGTTGGCTACAATCCCGACAAAGTAGTGGTTGCCTAAACAGACATTAGATTGCAATAAAAAAGGGAGTGTTACGCTCCCTTTTCTCTTTTATTTTCGATTCAAATAAATCATCACATAATAAATCAAGGTGCCCACCGAACCAATGGCGGCTACCACATAAGTACGTGCTGCCCATTTTAAAGCATCGGCGGCGCCCTCGTGTTCTTGCGGCGTAACCACTTGACTTTTTTCTAACCAAGCCAAGGCGCGATTGCTCGCATCGTATTCAACCGGCAAAGTAATGATTGAAAAAATGGTGGTTGCGGCAAAAAGCAAAATGCCAATCAAGAGCAATTGCGGAAAGGTGCGTACCATTAGAATACCAGCCAATAAAACCCATTGCACATAATTGGAGGCCACCGAAACGATGGGTACCAATTGCGATCGCAGCGTAAGCATCGAATAGGCAACGGCATGTTGAACGGCGTGACCACATTCGTGTGCAGCAACAGCAGCAGCCGCCGCATTGCGTTGGTTATATACGCCTTCACTCAAATTGACCGTTTTGTCAGCTGGATTGTAGTGGTCAGTGAGTTGACCGGGCGTAGAGATGACACGCACATCGGTAATTCCGTGATCGGCCAACATTTTTTCGGCAATCTCGGCACCACTCATGCCATTTTGCAAATGCAGCTTGGAATACGTTTCAAATTTGTTTTTCAGTTGGTTGCTCACGATCCAGCTGGCCAACATGATGCCAATCATTAATATAATCATACTATCTGTGTTAAAAGTTACTATTCCTTTAGCTACAAATTACAGGCCAACTTTAACAATCCGAATTCAACTGCATTTTTGTCAGTTTAGCCTACCAGATTTATAATTTTTCCCGGTACGATAATTACTTTGTTGGGCACACGGCCTTCCAATTGTTTTTGGGTACGTTCGTCGGCCATCACAATTTCTTCTATTTGTGCGGCGGTTAAATCGAGCGGCAAGGTGAGCGTGAAGCGCATTTTGCCATTAAACGAAACCGGGTATTCTTTTTCGCTTTCTACCAAATACTGGGCGTCAAATAGAGGGAAAGAAACTTCCGAAATTGAACCCGCGTGGCCCAACACACTCCATAATTCTTCGGCGATGTGCGGCGCATAAGGAGAAATCAAGACCGCTAAGGGTTCCAAAATGGTGCGCTCGTGGCAGTTTTGTGCCGATAATTCGTTGACGCAAATCATGAATTGACTCACCGAGGTATTGAACGAGAAATTCTCGATGTCTTCAGTAACTTTTTTGATGGTTTTGTGCAGCGATTTCCAACTTTCTTTGCTGGGCTCCTGTGTTGTAACCAACAAGCCATTTTCATCAAAATACAAACGCCACAATTTTTTCAAGAAGCCAAAAACACCGGTGATTCCAGCTGTGTTCCAGGGTTTGGCTTGTTCCAATGGGCCCAAAAACATTTCATACAAACGCAGGGTGTCGGCGCCAAATTCGTGACAGATATCATCGGGGTTCACCACATTGTATTTGGATTTGGACATTTTTTCGACTTCGCGTCCCACCAAAAATTTGCCGTTTTCAGAAACAAATTCGGCGGTTTTATAGTCCGAATACAAGGGATGATTTTTAAATGCCTCGATGTCTAACTCATTTGTCATGTCATTGATTACAGCCAAATCAACGTGGATGGGCTGCACTTTTTTATCAGCAATCAGGCCTTTGGAGTACAGTGTTTTGGCATCTTCGCTGCGGTACACAAAGGCACTCATGCCCAAGATCATGCCTTGGTTAATCAATTTTTTAAAGGGCTCCTCGGTAGGCGCATAACCCAAATCTTTCAAGAATTTGTTCCAAAAACGGGAGTACAACAAATGCCCTGTAGCATGTTCACTTCCACCAATATATAAATCAACATTTTGCCAATAATTCAAGGCTTCTTGGCTGGCAAATTCGGATTCGTTTTGTGCGTCCATGTAACGCATCCAATACCACGAACTTCCGGCCCAACCCGGCATCGTATTGAGTTCAAGAGGAAACACCGTTTTGTGGTCTATCGACTCACATCCCACAACCGACAATTTTTCAATATCCCAAGCCCAAGTAGTGGCGTTGCCTAGTGGCGGTTGACCGTCTTCGGTGGGCAAATAGTTGTCTACTTCAGGCAAGATGATGGGCAGGTGTTTTTGCTCAATCATCTGCGGTAAGCCATTCACATAATACACCGGGAAAGGCTCGCCCCAATAGCGTTGACGCGAAAATACAGCATCACGCAAGCGGTAATTCACTTTGGCTTTTCCTGCGCCTATTTTTTCTAGTTCTTGAATAACTCGTTGGGTTCCGGTTTTGTAATTTAAACCGTTTAAAAAATCGGAATTTACCAATTCAAAACCACTTTTGTCGGCATAGGCTGCCGCAGAAATATCTTGGTTAAAAATATTCTTGATTTCGGGCATGCCGTTTTGTCCTTTAAAATGATGGGCAAACGCATAATCGCGTTCGTCGCCACAAGGCACCGCCATCACTGCGCCAGTTCCGTAGCCGGCCAACACGTAGTCGCCTATCCAAACCGGAATAGGTTCTTTGGTAAACGGATGCTCGGCAAAGGCGCCTGTAAATACGCCCGATATGGTTTTTACATCGGCCATGCG
>JBJOOG010000083.1:0-7301 GCA_046051465.1 Bacteroidota bacterium
AGACAGTCCCGATGAAATCCCTGAATTGTATGACCTAATTACCAATCAACACTTTGATTTGGTTTCGGGCTGGAAAAAGAAACGCTACGACTCGGTGGTGAGCAAAAATTTACCTTCGAAATTATTCAATTGGGCGGCTCGTAAAACCTCGGGTGTTCAACTCAACGACTTTAATTGCGGCTTGAAAGCCTATAAAAATGTAGTAGTCAAAAACATTGAAGTATCGGGCGAAATGCACCGCTATATTCCGGTTTTGGCTAAGAATGCTGGCTTTTCAAAAATTGGCGAAAAGGTGGTGAAACACCAGGCGCGCAAATACGGCGAAACCAAGTTTGGTATGGAACGCTTCATCAACGGCTTCTTGGATTTGATTACCATTTGGTTCTTGTCCCGATTTGGCAAACGACCGATGCACCTTTTTGGGGCCTTGGGCGTAATCATGTTTATGATTGGATTTGTTTCGACTGGTGCCATTATATTGGTAAAACTCATAAAACTCTATTCGGGTATGCCTACCATTTTGGTGACGGCCAATCCGTTATTCTATATTGCACTAACCACTATGGTCATCGGCACGCAGCTGTTTTTGGCTGGCTTTTTGGGCGAAATTATCCTGCGCTCTAAAAACAACGACGATCGTTATAAAATTGCGAAAGAACTCTAAAAGTACCTTATACTTATACCCTAGCCCGGATTGCAACGGCAGCTTTTCAAGCCATGGTTTGGCTTGAAAACTAAAGTGAAAAGCCGGAAAAAGCTTCAAAAAAAATAACATCATTTCCCTATGAATTTACCTACTTCTATTAGTGCCGCTGTAAACGAATGGTTAACTCCCGTTTTTGATGCCGAAACACAGGCGCAAATTCGCGAGATGGCGGCAAGCAATGCAAAAGAACTGGAAGAAAGTTTTTATAAAAATCTTGAATTTGGTACCGGTGGCATGCGCGGAATTATGGGCATTGGCACCAACCGAATTAATAAATATACCTTGGGCAAAAACACCCAAGGCCTTTCGAATTATTTACACCAATCGTTTCCTGGCGAAAACCTAAAAGTGGTAATTGCCTTTGATTGCCGACACAACAGCCAATCTTTGGCCAAAGTGGTTGCCGACGTATTTTCGGCCAACGGGATTCAGGTGTATTTATTCTCGGATTTGCGTCCTACCCCCGAATTGAGTTTTGCCCTAAAATACTTGGGCTGCCAAGCAGGAATTGTACTCACGGCTTCGCACAATCCGCCCGAATACAACGGCTACAAAGTGTATTGGCAAGACGGAGGCCAATTGGTTCCTCCGCAAGACAAAGAAATTATTCAAGTGATTGAATCGTTAAACTACGCCGACATTCAATTTACGGCCAACGAAAATCTCATCACCTTTATTGATAAAGAAATTGACGAAGCCTTTATTGCCTCGTCTATTGCGCATGCCGGCTTTAATACCCCGCAGGCCGATAAAGATAATTTACAGATTGTGTTTACCTCTTTGCACGGCACCTCGATTACTGCTGTACCACAAACTTTGGCGCAAGCCGGTTACCAACATGTACACATTGTACCCGAACAAGCCGAACCCAATGGCGATTTCCCAACGGTAAAATCACCCAACCCCGAAGAACCTGAAGCACTCACGATGGCCTTGGCCCTAGCCGAGAAAACCGGCGCTGATTTGGTGGTGGGAACCGATCCCGATTGTGACCGATTGGGTGTGGCGGTACGCGATTTATCAGGAAAAATGGTCTTGCTCAATGGCAACCAAACCATGGTGTTGATGACCGCCTTTTTGCTCGAACAATGGAAAAACAAAGGCAAAATTACAGGCAAACAATTTGTAGGTTCAACGATCGTTTCTACTCCGATGATGCTTGAATTGGCCTCGGCCTATGACGTGGAATGCAAAGTTGGTTTGACTGGCTTTAAGTGGATTGCCAAAATGATCAAGGATTTTCCGGAATTGGAATTCATTGGCGGCGGAGAAGAAAGCTTTGGATTTATGGTGGGTGATGCGGTGCGCGATAAAGATGCCGTGGCGGCTACCTTATTAATCTGTGAAGTGGCGGCGCAAGCCAAAGCCATGGGCAGCTCGGTATACCGCGAATTGTTGAATTTGTATGTGGATCACGGATTTTACAAAGAGCAGTTGGTTTCCCTCACCAAAAAAGGACGCGAAGGCCTGCAAGAAATCAACCAAATGATGATTGATCTGCGTGAAAACCCCATCAAAACTTTGAATGACCAACGCGTGATTATGGTTGAAGATTACAAAAACAGCACCGCAACCAATTTACTAGACGGCAGCGTTGAACCCATTTCCATTCCAAAATCGGATGTGTTGATTTATTATACCGAAGACGGGTCAAAAATTGCAGCACGCCCAAGTGGAACTGAACCTAAAATTAAGTTTTATGTGAGTGTGAATGCGCCATTGGATCGAATTGAAGACGCAGCCGAAGTAGAAGCCGAATTAGACCAAAAAATAAAAACGATTTTACAAGAATTAAGTATCATTTAATGACAAACTTCAAGAAAATACTTCCTTATATACTGCCGTATAAAAAGTACGCCTACCTGAATATATTTTTTAATATTCTGTTTGCGCTTTTTAGCACGCTCTCTTTTGTGGCTTTGATTCCGATGATGCAGGTGTTGTTTGACCAAACCAAAAGAAACACGGTTGAACCTGTTTTTGAGGGCATAGGAACTGCCAAAAAATTCTTGGAAGATTACTTGAGTTATTTTATTACCACTACCACTGATACTTTTGGTGTGGGTTACACCTTATCCATTATGGTGGCCGTGATTATCAGTATATTTTTACTCAAAAACCTGAGCGATTATTTGGCTTTATTTTTCATCACTTTTTTGCGCAACGGCGCACTCAAAGACCTGCGCAATGCGATGTACAAAAAAACCATCGAATTGCCCATCTCGTTTTATTCTGAAAAACGCAAAGGCGATACCATCTCTAGAATTTCGAATGATGTCAATGAGGTGCAATCGTCGTTTTTGTCGCTGTTAGAACTCATTGTGAAAGAACCGCTAACGATAGTATTTACGATTGTGACCATGTTTAGCATCAGCGCCAAGCTCACGATTTTTGTATTTATTTTCATTCCGGTTTCGGGCTATATTATTTCGTTAATCGGCAAACAACTCAAAAAGCAATCAACCAAAGCCCAGCAAGAACAAGGCGAATTTTTATCAACCATAGAAGAAACTTTGGGCGGATTAAAAGTGGTAAAAGGCTACAACAGTGAATCTTATTTTACCCAAAAATTTCAAGACTCAACCCAACGTTTTTTCCAACTGTCAAATGCCATTGGCAACCGCCAAAACTTGGCTTCACCGGTAAGTGAGTTTATGGGAATCTTGGTCATCGCAATTTTATTGTGGTACGGTGGACACATGGTATTGATAGAAAAAACGCTGAATGGCGCGGCATTTATTGCTTATATGGGATTGGCTTACAATATTTTAACGCCCGCCAAATCGATTTCAAAAGCGTCCTACAACATCAAAAAAGGAACGGCTGCTGCCGAGCGCATCTTGGAAATACTAGAACAAGAAAACCCGATACAAGACGGGCCTAACGCTATAGCAAAACACAGCTTTGATCAGCAAATCGAACTACAAAATGTTTCTTTTAGCTACGATACCGAGCCTGTATTGAAACAATTTAACCTATGTATTCCAAAAGGGAAAACCGTCGCTTTGGTGGGGCAATCGGGCAGTGGAAAAAGTACCATTGCCAATTTATTGACGCGTTTTTATGATATCGAACAAGGCAGCATTAGCATAGATGGTATTGCAATTAAAGACATGCAATTGCAGTCGTTGCGCGGTTTGTTGGGCTTAGTCACCCAAGACAGTATTTTGTTTAACGACACCATCAAAGAGAATATTTCTTTGGGGAAATTGGATGCCACTGACGAAGAAATTATTGACGCGCTCAAAATTGCCAACGCCTACGAATTTGTAAAAGATTTGCCTTTGGGCATTTACACCAACATTGGCGACAGCGGGAATAAATTGTCGGGCGGACAAAAACAACGTTTGAGTATTGCGCGTGCGGTATTGAAAAACCCACCGATTATGATTTTGGACGAAGCAACATCTGCCTTGGATACCGAAAGCGAAAAATTGGTTCAAGTAGCTTTAGAAAACATGATGCAAAACCGCACCTCGGTGGTAATTGCGCACCGTTTGTCAACCATTCAAAAAGCCGATTTGATTGTAGTGATGCATAAAGGAGAAATTGTAGAACAAGGTACCCATGATCAATTAATGCAAGCCAACGGTACCTACTACAAATTGGTAAACATGCAATCGTTTGAAGGGTAGATCCTTACAATCGAACGGAAAACTTCAAGTTAAATACCCGCGTGGTTAAATAATTGGGCACTGCATACTGGCTTTTGGTATACACATCACGTACCCAGGTATTGGTGATTGTATTTTGGTTATTGAACATATTAAAAATTTCAAAACCAACCGCTAAATCTTTGAACTTTCGAAGCCAATGGCCTTCCGGTCTATCCTTGTTTTTTTCGGTTAATACATACGAAAATCCTGCATCAGCTCTGCGGTAATCACGCAATCTGTTTTGGTATTCGTATGGATCAGCATAGGATGGCGAGCCTCCAGGCAAACCGGTATTGTACACAATATTCAGGTACACTTTTAAACTCGGGATATTGGGCATATAATCTTGAAACAAAATCCCAAATTTTAATCGTTGGTCGGTAGGACGAGAAATGTACCCTCTGTTGCTGATGTTTTCTTCAGTCTTCAAATAACCAAAACTCAACCATGATTCGGTACCCGGAACAAATTCTCCATTTAGACGCACATCTAAGCCTTGGGCAAATGCCACCGCCGTATTGCTGGCTGCATAGCGAATACGCACGTTTTCAATGGTATATGGATTGACGTCAGTCAACGATTTATAATAAGCCTCGGTTACCATTTTAAATGGACGGTTCCACATTTTAAAACTATAATCATTACTGATCACAAAATGGACTGACTTCTGCGCCTTGACATTAGGCAACACTACACCCAAAGAATCCCGTAGCTCTCTATAAAAAGGAGGTTGATAATAATATCCACCTGAAATGCGAAATATCATGTCGCGATTCCAATCGGGTTTAATGGCAAACTGAGCCCGAGGACTTACAACTACTTGCGACTTGCCGGCAGTTGGCGCTCCGTTAACCTGCCATTGATGAAGGCGAACACCCGCATTATAGGCTACTTCGCTTGATCCCAACTTGGTTTTTAAGCTCCACTGTGTATATCCTGAAAACCGATTGATGTTGATGAAATTTTTGGCTCTAACGTTATTGAATGGAACCAAAGGTCCTACATAAGGAGTGTAGGGTTGGTTATTTGCAGGTATATCCAAGTCTCGCGGATTCAATGAAAATCCAGCCGAATCGATTACTTCCCATTCAATGATACGGTCGCGAATGTCTTCTCGTGTGTACTTGAACCCCCATTCAATTTGGTGTTTTTTGATGTCGTGAAATCCTTTTACTTCGGCATTAACGATCAAGGCGTCAAGGTCGTTACGCGCATGATTCAGTTGAGAACCAATAGCGCGGCTGTAGGTTACATCACCAAAGGTCTCGGAACCAATATTGCTATCGATTTCACCCAAAGCATAGGCCGCATCGATATCAAAATATTCTTGTTCTAAGGTATGATAGGCCGAACCAATGAATTTCAAAGTGAAATTATCAGTAGCATTGAAGGTGGTTTTTAAGGCACCAAAATAGGTTTCATATTTGTCTTTTTCTTGCCCATCATAAAATATCAACAAAGCAATTGGATCCGAAAGCGTACCGAAATTGGTTTGACGAACTAGAGGTTGATAATTGTATTTGTTTTGCGCCACATTACCCAAGAAACTAAATTGCCATTTTGCAGAAGGCGTAAAGTTGATTTGCGATTGGATATCGGCAAAAGTTGGTCTAAAGTTGGTAGCAGTTTCTTGACTATTGACCAATAAACTGTTGTCTCGGTAGCGCAATCCGGCTAATGCAGACCATTTTTGATTTTTTGAAACCGCATCAATTGCCAAACTTCCACCCAAAAAACTCGCTTCGGTAGCCAACCCAAAGCGCGTGGGTTTGCGGTAAGTTATGTCTAGAACTGAGGATAGTTTATCTCCGTATTTGGCTTGAAATCCACCGGCCGAAAAATCGACATTTTGCACCAAATCGGTATTGGTGAAACTCAATCCCTCTTGTTGACCAGAACGGATTAGAAACGGGCGGTAAATTTCAACCTCATTGACGTACACTAAATTTTCGTCGTAATTTCCGCCGCGCACCGAATATTGTGTACTCAATTCGTTGTTGGAATTAACTCCAGGTAAGGTTTTGATGATATTCTCTATACCTGCATTGGCTCCTGGTATTTTTCGAATTACTTCGGGTTCAATCACGGTTATACCTTGAATGCGTTTACGATTTCCGGATGTTACAACAACTTCACCTAAACTTTCTGCCTTGTCGTTGAGTTGGGGATTGAACTCATAATCCTCATTGGGCTTTAATTCGAGTGTAACCGTGTATTTTTTTAAGGAAACATGCGTGAATACAACTTGAATTTTCTTGTTGGCTGGAACCGTCAACTGATAAAATCCATTTTCGTTTGTTTTGGTGTTTTTATCTGATGTACTTACATTAACATCAGCAACAGCTTGTCCACTTTCATTTAAAATAACCCCTTTGATACGCGCATTTTGTGCCCAAGTAATCTGACAACTAAAAAACAATACAAGTAACAGGAATTTTGACGTATTCAAGAGTTAGGGTTTAGCTTTTTGACTTCTAAAAAATGTGGTTTCAAAGATAGCAGAATTTCCTACATGATCGGTTATGATAAGTTTTAATTCGTTTTTGCCTTCCCGTAAAAAAGCAGGATCAAATTCGTGCAGCAACTGATCAGATTTGTAATCGTATTCAAACAAAACCCAATTGGAATTGAGGTAACCCATATAACTTTTAATTCCCGAACCCGTATCGGTGATGGTACATCTCAACTGATTTTCGGTACTCATCCATCGGCCTTCAATTGATTTCAGAAACTTTATAGTGGGCGCTACCGTGTCGGTTTGTAGGACATAGGTGCCCAACTTTTTAACATAGGTTTGGTACGTATTTTTGTTGAATTTTGTGGGTGAGTAGGTGCTTTTGCCTTTCTCAATTAAAGCCAAATACGTTTTGTCGGGATATTTACGCAAACTATCCACACAACTCAATTGAAAATTGCTGTGTGCGGGAACCACATCCTCA
>JBJOOG010000084.1:0-4706 GCA_046051465.1 Bacteroidota bacterium
GCAATGATTTTAAGCTTCAATTCGAGATTGTGTTTAAAATCAATGTCGCGGGCTTCGCGATCCAGGTGCAAATAATCGTAGAAATTTTCGATGTGAAAATGGTAATTATTCCACACGTGGTTGTATTTGTCTTTGGGTATTGGACCAGCATTTTTCCAGCGCTCGCGCAGATCGTTAAATTGCTTCAGCGTATCTTTTATGTTATTTTGCGGATTGATGAGGTTTTTTAATTCGTCAACCAAGGCCATACGAACACTTAAGTTCTGTTGCAAATTAGTTTGTAAATTGGTGAAATGGGCGTTTTTACGCGCTTTATATTGGGTGTATAACTGATCAAATTTAGGTTTAAGTGGGTGTTGGTATTGAAACGATTCAGTAGAATCTGGATTTTCGGCCAAAAAGGCTTCTTTCTTTTCATCCAACAAATGATAAAATTGGGCCAAGAATGATTTTTTGAGCTCTTCAACGTGATCTTTTACAGCCATCACGGCATCGGTAGCCACCAGACTTTCCAAATTGTTCACCAATTCTTCTAGGGTCATGGTTTGGTAGTCTAGCATAGGAATCTCAGCGCGCAGGCTTTCGTCTTCGCTTACTTCAGCATTGGCTGAGGCAATTTCCTCAATGACTGCATCGTGTTGGCTCGTTACTTCGGGAGTTGATTGAATTTCTTCAGTTGTTGATTCTGCAGACTGTACATGAGCTTCTTCAGCTTCTTCAGTATTTTCGGATACAACTTCTACTACTACTTGTTCTTCAACAGCAGGAATTGACTCCGTTGGGGTTTCAGCATTTTCAATTGCTTCTGCATGAATTTCATTTTGGTTTCCATCTGCTTGTGGCAGGTTATCATTCTGTTCTTCTAACATTGTTACATGTATAAGGTTACTACTAAATTGGGGCGAAAGATAGTAAACCAATACTAATATTCAAAGGGATTAGCGTATAATCCCTCGCTAATGTTGACGCTATTGACATGTATTGAAGTTGTTAAAGTATTTGAATTTTTGCATTGAAGTTGTACTTTAGCCGTTCTAATTAAATCTAATTTAACCGATGAAAAAAGTACTTTTTACCCTAACTTGTTCGTTTTTCATGCTATGCAATAGTTCAGCGGTAGTGGCACAAGAAAAACCAGCAGCAAGTCCAACCAATCAACCTGCAGTTGCTCCGCTTAAAGATCCCTTACAACTCACCAAAGAACAACAAGTTCCTTATCGAGAAATCATCAAACGGTATGCTACCCTGATGGGCGAATTGCGTCGAAGTGTGCTAACACCCGAAGAAAAAAAACAAAAACACATTATTTTATTGTCGCAACGGGAAGCCGAGATAAAATCAATGCTTACGCCCGAACAATTTGAAATTTACCAGAAATTAGAAGCCGATCGACAAGCCAAACAGGTAAACATGCGAAAGCAACCGGTAAAGATGCAGTAAAAAAAAAGCAACGTTTGGGCGTTGCTTTTTTATTTTTTCCAAATTTTCCAACTCGCTTCAGCCTGGAAAAGCAGCATTTCATACCCATTTTTAATTTGCGCACCTTGGGCTTTTGCTTTACTCAAAAACACCGTTTCTTCTGGGTTGTAAATGAGGTCAAAAACCAAGTGTTGTGGTCCTAGTAAATGGTAGGGAATGTCTGGAAATTCGGATGTATTTGGCGCAGTTCCAAGAGGAGTGCAGTTGATGACTATGGTGTATTCCTGCATGATTTTTTTGGTGAGCTGGGCATAGCTTAGCTGAAGCTTTTTGGGTGTTCTGGACACTACTTTGCTATCCAGTAAAAGTTCTTTTAAGGCATATTGAACGGCCTTAGATGCTCCACCGGAACCCAAAACAAGCGCTTTTTTATGATGTGGCTCCAACAATGGCAATACCGATTTCATAAAGCCATAATAGTCTGTATTGTATCCTTTATACGTTCCGTCCGTGCGCTTTTTAATTACGTTTACGGCGCCAATTTGTTTTGCATGCCGGTTGAGTTTTGTTAGGTATGGAATAATGCTTTCTTTGTAAGGAATAGTTACATTCATACCCACCAAAGCCGATTCTGTTTCCCATAGTTTTGGTGCCAATTCAATGGATTCTAGTGGGAAATTTTCGTAACTGTAATCGGTTATGCCTTGGCTAGCAAATTTTTCTGTAAAGTATTTTTTGGAGAAAGAGTGTGCGATTTGTTTGCCCAACAATCCCACTAGTTTATTCGACATGGCTTGAAATTAATTACAGGTTTTTAGGTGTGAATTTTTGAATGAATGCTTGTACCTTTTTTTCGTTCCATACTTTTGGAAACAACTCTTTTAACACGGTTTGTTGTTTGAAATTTAGTGTAAGCCCTTTTTGAAGATGAACTTTTCCTTTGTCTGTTTCTAAAAACATAAAATATAATCCAGCCAATCGGTACTCGATTTCAAACGAATCTGGAAAATAATCTGAGGCCTGATTTAATGTTTGTATGGCACTTTCATACTCGCCCAAAACTGTCAATAAATCAACCCAAAACAACCAAGTGTCTAATTCATAATCTCCAAATTCTACCGCTTTTCTATACCCAAATTCGGCTTCTTCAAAGAAGTTTAGTTCTTTGTTAATGGTTGCATAGCGTTTCCAATAGTAGCGGTTTTGGTTGTCAATGTGCAAGGCCTTATTGACATAAAAAAGTGCTTTTTGAAAGTTTTTTTGACGAACATAATAGTCTGTTATGGCTATCCAACCTTTATCCAACAAAGGGTCTTCGTGTACGGTTTTATTAAAAAATTCTATAGCTAATTTTTTGTGCCCTAATTTTTCATGGCATTTTCCAATGCGCAATAAGGCATAGGAGGTAGGATCATCCAATTCTATCGTGCGTGTGTATCCTTCAATTGCTTCTTCATAGCGTTTAAGACGCTCAAGGGTTTTTGCCTTTTCCATGAAGGCGCCAAGAAATTCATCGTCAATTAGGGTTGCATATTCAAAGGCGTGTAAGGCTTCGGGGTATTTTTTAAGCGCATAACTCAATCTACCCACTTGGTGCCAAGCAATTTCACTGTACGGGTTTTTTTCGATGTACTGTAATAAGTAATCAATTGCCGCTTGGTTTTGATCCAAAAATTCAAAACAATACACCACATTATACAAGGCCGACTGGTCTTCTAAATCCTCTTCCAAACAATTGATAAAGTTTTGCTTGGCCAATTCCAGCTCATCCATAAACAAATATTCCATGCCAATTAAATTATACACATCTGCAAAATCATCGGTGTACAATAAGGCAGTTTTTAGTAGTTCAACTGCTTGCGCGTGTTGGTCTCGTTTGGAACAAATGTTTGCTTTTTGAATAAAGATCTCCTCGTTGTGCGGCTCTATGGCAAACAATTCATTCAGCATTTTTTCGGCCTGTTCTAATTTGTCTTCAAAGATTAACATCTCTACCTGCACGAGTTTCAATCCTGTTGAACGCGGATGTTGATCAAGAGCTAGTTTTAGGGCTTTTTTGGCTAATGTAGTTTTGCCGATATCCAAATAATGCAAAATGATCTCTTCAAATTCCTCCGAATCGAAAAAGAAAACCTTATTTGTTTTTAGCATCGATTCAAATCGAGATAAGGAAATGTTGTGGGCTTCTTCTTCGTCATTCAAATGCATAGGAATTGCTTTTTGTTGGGCACATTAAAAGTAAGGCTAGTTTGTTCTAAATCGGTTAGTTTAACGAATTGTTGTGAACAAAATAATTAACAAAGGCTCTCGGGTTGTTTCAGGTTTCAAGTTTGAGGTTTCAAGTTGTGTTGGTTTGCGCCAAAAGAAATGTTTCAAGTTTCAAGTTTATTCCGCTTTGCTTCATCTGTTCGTCCCGAAGTTTCGGGACTCGAGTCAAGTTGTGAGAATTATACTAAGATGAATTAAATATAAAGCACTGTAGCGAAGCGGAACTATTTATTTCCTGAAACTTGAAACCTGACTCGAGGCTTTAGCCGACTGATGAAGCAAAGCGGAATAAACCTGAAACAAAACATAAGTACTATAGCGAAGCGGAACTATTCAATTCCTGAAACTTGACTCGAGGCTTTAGCCGATTGATGAAGCAAAGCGGAATAAACCTGAAACAAAAAAACTAAACCAAAGTATCCAACACCTCCAGCAAGATCTTGCAGCCTTTTTCAATTTCGGCTTTCGAAATCGTGAGGGGCGGGGTAATGCGAATGGCTTTGCCTTCAAAGAGGAGCCAGAATAAAATTAAGCCACGGTCTTGGCAGGCTAAAATGGCCTGATTGGTAATGTCGGCGCTGGGTGTCATCGCAGCCAACATCAAGCCTCGACCGCGTACTTCTGTGATTAATGGATGGTGTAAAAGCCTACGAAATAGCTGTTCTTTTTCGATTGCTTCGGCCATTAAATTGGTTTCGGTAATTTCTTGAAGTGTGGCCAAACAAGCGGCCGCGATTACCGGATGCCCGCCAAAAGTAGTAATGTGACCCAATTTGGGGCTGTGGCTTAGCAAATCCATATGGGCCTCATTAGCAATAAAAGCACCAACAGGCATGCCGCCGCCCATGCCTTTGCCTACAATAATGATGTCGGGGACAATACCAAAATGCTCGAAGCCAAATAATTTTCCGGTTCGGCCAAATCCGGGTTGAATTTCGTCAATGATAAGCATAGCACCCACCTCGTTGCAACGCTGGCGTACTTTGCGCAAAAAGTCATTTTCGGGTTGAATAAATCCA
>JBJOOG010000085.1:0-6430 GCA_046051465.1 Bacteroidota bacterium
CCACTTTTTTGGAAGGCAAATTTTTGTACAATTCTTCGGGGGTAATTTCAAACCCAAATTTGGTAGGATTTTGCATGATCTCTTTTAAAGCCAAGATGCGAAACACATAACGTGCCGTTTCGTCGTTGAGCAATAAATCATAATAATTGTATACTTGTTGGTTTTCAATTTGTTTTCCAACACCACTCATTCCGCCATTGTAGGCTGCTGCGGCCAAGGTCCACGAACCAAATTTGGCTTTGGCTTGCATTAAATAATCACAGGCGGCTTCGGTCGATTTTTCTAAATGGTAACGCTCGTCTACGGCATCGGTAACTTCCATGCCTTTTTCGCGGGCCGTTTGTGGCATGAACTGCCAAATGCCGCGGGCTCCTGCTGAGGAAACGGCATGTACTAAACCGCTTTCGATTACCGCCAAGTACTTGAAATCGTCGGGCACGCCTTTGCGTTGCAAAATGGGTTCGATAATGGGAAATACGCGGTTGGCTCTTTTAATAATTAAAAGTGTACTGGCATCGAGGTTGGCATTTACCAATAATTCTCTATCGAGACGCTCGCGCACATCGGTAATGTTTAATGGCGTTTCTTCGCCAGCAAAATCAATTTTAGCAGGAAAAAATTGGGAAGTCCCTTCACGGGTGATTTTATTTTTTTGGTTGACTGATGTGGCGAAAATCAAAAACAGCGCGCATACAAACACAACAGCAATCCAAACGGGAAAGGGAAATTTTTTCATAAAAGGAATAATCGTATTAAAGCCATAAACTTACAAAATCTCCATTTAGTATTTGCCCAGCTGGCTAAATTTTGAAAGTGAATTCAATTTTAAATTGAAATGCATTACAGTTGTTTTTCAAAAAGTAAGCTTGATTTTTAACGTAAGGTATGCCGTAAATCTCAATTAAAAAGTCGAAATTTGCAGCCTTAAAATTGGCAGTATAGCTTCGATTTTAGCGAAAAAAACGGCATAAATATGAACATACAAATCCGAAAAGCCTTAGAACGAGGAACCGCTGATCACGGCTGGTTAAAGGCTAATTTTTCCTTTTCGTTTGCCCATTATTTTAATCCCAACAACATCCAATTTGGCATGTTGCGGGTATTAAACGACGATACCATTGCTGCAGGTATGGGCTTTGGAACGCATCCGCATGACAATATGGAAATCATTACAATTCCTTTGGCTGGTGGACTTCGTCACCGTGACAGCATGGGAAATGAAAAAGTAGTAACCTACGGCGAGGTGCAAGTAATGAGTGCCGGCACCGGAATACAACATTCGGAGATGAATGCCAATTCGACTGAAATGGCCAAAATACTCCAAATATGGGTGTTTCCCAACCAACAAAATGTAACGCCGCGTTACGACCAAAAAGCCTTTGATTTAGAAAGTCAAAAAAATACCTGGGTTACGGTTATATCGCCCAATTCGCAACCTGCCGAAGGATCAATTTGGATTTACCAAGATTCCTTTTTTAGTATGGGTGTTTTTGAGGCCAATCAAATGTTGAGCTACCAAACCAAAATCGCTGGCAATGGCTTGTATTTGTTTGTAATTGAAGGCGAAGTACTACTCAACGATTTGAAACTAGGCAAAAGAGATGCCGCCGAAATAACCGACGCATCGGCTATTGAAATGACAACTACGGCAGCTGCCACTTTATTATTAATCGAAGTGCCTATGCACCACAACTAATATGGATCACAAAACTACTATAGCTATTAAGGACAATACCTTTGCTCGTCAATTTGAAACCACAGTAGAGCAAGGGCTTATCACGGTAGAATATTCGTTTCAGGAACGCAAAATATTTTTAACCAAGATTCAAACACCTGAAGGATTTACCGACGAAGAATTTATTTCGGATCTTCTTAAAAACATTATGGAAATCGCCTACGAGCGCAAGCTAAAAGTGGTGCCAATTTTTCCAAAAATTGCTTTGTTCTTCAGAAAAAACACCCAGTACAGAGATTTATTGCCGCCAGGGATTAAGATTTAGTTCGGCTAGCGCAGTTTATTTTGTTTCAGGTTTCAGGTTTCACGTTCTTTCTTAGGGCTAATTTTATATACTACTCACTAATTTTTTCGTTCTTAGTATACTTCTACAACCTGAAACTTGAAACTTTAAACTATATCTTCTTCATCTGTTCCTTCATCATTGTAATTTGCTCCTTCAGCATGCCTTGTTTGTCGAGCTTTTTGGCTTCGTTCAATAGGTTGGTAGCTTCGAGTTTACGACGACGGGTAAGGGCTACACCAGCCAGGTTGAGTTTGGCAACAGCCAAGTCCATGTCCATGCTTAAACCCAGTTCGATGGCTTTTTTAAAGTACCGTTCAGCTTGCGTTAAATTAGTCTGCGAAAGCATGATGCCGTGCAAGTAGTTGTAATACCCTTGTTGCTTGCGTACCAATGCCGATTCGGGATTTTTGATTTTAGCTAGCCACTTTTGTGCGCCCGCAAAATCTTGTTTACGCAGTTTCAAAAAGGCCAATAATATAAATTCGTTTTTAAAATATAAGAAAACGGGAAAAATACTCAAGATAAATAAGAAAATACCGTTTCCAGTATTGCTTTCAGTTAGCTGCCAAACACCTGTAATGACAAGTAATACAGCAAGAATAAGTTTTAAAAATTTCGGGTACATAAGGTGTTATTTAGTGCCAACAAATATAGCAAAAGGAATTGAAAATATTTTTATTAAACCACTTGCTAGAAAAAAAAGACTTTGTATATTTGCACTCGGTTTTACAAGAAGCACTTTTAAAACTGTTCACTCAGATAAACAATACCATTTTAAAGATACAAAGCAATGAGCAAAAGAACGTTTCAACCATCGAAAAGAAAAAGAAGAAATAAGCACGGATTTATGGACAGAATGGCTTCTGCTAATGGTAGAAAAGTGCTTGCCCGTCGTAGAGCAAAAGGAAGACACAAACTAACTGTTTCTTCTGAACCAAGACATAAAAAATAATGATTAGCAATTAATCAGGATAAGCCGTTACTATTTTTAAGTAACGGCTTTTTTTATATCCTGTTCATAAATTTTAATAATTTTTTGAAGCTATTTCCCGCTGTCCGTTTCAATCTTTTTATTTTTAGCCAAGAGCAGTAAAAATAAAATTTGGAAAAAAATAAAAAGGATTTTTACTGCCATCGGGGCTATACAAAACACAACACACTAAAGAGTATACTAAAATGCCAAAAGACACTTCCATTAAATCGGTTTTAATTATTGGTTCTGGACCAATCGTAATTGGACAAGCTTGTGAATTTGATTATGCCGGTTCCCAAGCTGCGCGTTCCATTCGAGAAGAAGGAATCGAGGTTATTCTTATCAACTCCAATCCGGCTACCATCATGACCGATCCTTCTATGGCCGATCATGTGTATTTAAAACCACTTACCACCAAATCAATCATTGAAATCCTGAAAGCGCATCCTCAAATTGATGCCGTTTTGCCTACCATGGGTGGACAAACCGCTTTGAATTTGTGTTTGGAAGCCGACGAAAAAGGAATTTGGGCCGATTTTAATGTACGCCTTATTGGTGTAGACATCAACGCCATCAACATTACCGAAGACCGTGAGCAGTTTAAGCAATTGCTCCATAGAATTGACGTGCCTACTGCTCCGGCAAAAACGGCTACATCATTCCTAAAAGGAAAAGAAATTGCACAAGAATTTGGATTTCCACTCGTTATTCGACCTTCGTTTACTTTAGGTGGAACCGGTGCTGCTTTTGTGCACAAAAAAGAAGATTTTGATGCCTTACTTACCCGTGGTTTAGAAGCGTCACCAATACACGAAGTGTTAATTGACAAAGCTTTGTTGGGTTGGAAAGAATACGAATTGGAATTGTTGCGTGACAAAAACGACAACGTAGTTATTATTTGTTCTATCGAAAACATGGATCCAATGGGTATTCACACTGGTGATTCCATCACAGTTGCTCCAGCCATGACTCTGTCCGATACCACGTTCCAAAAAATGCGGGACATGGCCATTTTAATGATGCGTAGCATCGGAAACTTTGCGGGTGGTTGTAATGTGCAATTTGCTGTTTCGCCCGACGAACGCGAAGACATTGTGGCCATCGAAATCAATCCGCGGGTATCTCGATCTTCGGCTTTGGCTTCAAAAGCAACAGGTTATCCAATTGCTAAAATTGCCTCCAAATTGGCCTTGGGTTATCACTTAGATGAATTGCAAAACCAAATTACCAAATCGACCTCGGCCTTGTTTGAGCCTACGTTGGATTATGTAATTGTAAAAATACCGCGCTGGAACTTTGATAAATTTGAAGGATCTGACCGAACTTTAGGATTACAAATGAAATCGGTAGGCGAGGTGATGGGTATTGGCCGATCGTTTCAAGAAGCCTTACACAAAGCCACCCAATCACTCGAAATCAAACGCAACGGTTTGGGTGCCGATGGCAAGGGCTATACCAATTACGAACAGGTTATAGAAAAACTCACCTATGCCAGTTGGGATCGGGTGTTTGTGATTTATGATGCGATTCAGATGGGTATTCCGTTGTCGCGTATCCATGAAATTACAAGAATTGACATGTGGTTCTTGAAGCAATACGAAGAACTCTATCATTTACAAAAAGAAATTTCTAAGTATAAAATCGATACGCTGCCCAAAGAATTGTTGTTGGAAGCCAAACAAAAAGGCTATGGCGACCGTCAAATTGCGCACATGTTGGGTTGTTTAGAAAGCCAAGTCAATAAATTGCGTGTAGAGCAAAACATCAATCGGGTATTCAAATTGGTGGACACCTGTGCCGCTGAGTTTACAGCTAAAACGCCCTATTACTATTCTACTTTTGAGGCCGAAATTGAAACGGCAAATGGTCAACGATATGTGGATAACGAGAGCAAAGTAACCGACAAGAAGAAAATTGTGGTCTTGGGCTCGGGCCCCAACCGCATTGGGCAAGGCATCGAGTTTGATTATTCTTGCGTGCATGGCGTATTGGCTGCCAAAGAATGCGGCTACGAAACCATCATGATCAACTGCAACCCCGAAACCGTTTCGACTGATTTTGATACTGCCGATAAATTGTATTTCGAGCCCGTATTTTGGGAACACATTTACGACATAATCCGCCACGAAAAGCCCGAAGGCGTAATTGTACAATTGGGTGGACAAACCGCCTTAAAATTGGCCGAAAAATTGGATCGATATGGCATTAAAATTTTGGGAACCAGTTTTGATGCACTTGATTTGGCCGAGGATCGCGGTCGTTTCTCCGACTTATTGACACAATTGCAAATTCCATTCCCACAATTTGGGGTAGCCGAAAATGCCGAGCAAGCGTCGCAATTAGCCGATGTGCTTGATTTTCCTTTATTGGTTCGACCATCTTATGTATTGGGCGGACAAGGCATGAAAATTGTAATCAACAAACAAGAATTAGAAGAGCACGTGATTGACTTGCTCAAAAATATCCCCGGCAACAAACTGTTACTCGACCATTATTTGGATGGTGCCATAGAAGCCGAAGCCGACGCTATTTGCGATGGGGAGAACGTTTACATCATTGGAATCATGGAGCACATTGAGCCCTGTGGTATCCACTCTGGCGATTCGAATGCCACCTTGCCACCCTTTAATTTGGGAGAATTTGTGATGCAACAAATCAAAGACCACACCAAGAAAATTGCATTGGCCTTACGCACGGTGGGTTTAATTAATATTCAATTTGCTATTAAAGATGATATTGTGTACATCATCGAAGCCAATCCGCGTGCGTCGAGAACAGTGCCCTTTATTGCCAAAGCCTATGGCGAACCTTATGTAAATTATGCTACTAAAGTGATGCTAGGCGAGAAAAAAGTAACCGATTTTACGTTCAATCCGCAGCTCAAAGGTTACGCAATCAAGCAGCCCGTGTTTTCTTTCAGTAAATTCCCGAATGTCAACAAAGCACTGGGTCCCGAAATGAAATCAACTGGGGAAAGCATATTATTTATTGATGACTTGAAAGACGATCAGTTTTATGATCTCTACAGCCGACGTAAGATGTATTTGAGTAAGTAATTTTCAGCACAGACAAAACGCCCCTATCAAGCAGTTTGATTTGGGGCTTTTTTTTAAAACCCGGTGTAATTTTCCTGTAATTCAGGATATAAAGTTCAGTATATTTGAACGTTAATTTTTATTTATGGCATTTCAATCTCGTTTTTCTGCTTTTATTATTCTATTTTTTTTCATTTTAAATGCTGCTAACGCACAAATACTTACCGACAGCAACTTGCCCATTGTAGTAATTTCAACCGATCTAAACACCCAAACCAACCAGCCTTTAGAGATTTTAGATGATCCACGAATTTTGGCTAGTATGCATATTATTTCCCGTCCAGATGGTGCTCGAAACTACTTAACGGATGTAGCAACGCCTGAATTTTTAAATTACAACG
>JBJOOG010000086.1:0-22525 GCA_046051465.1 Bacteroidota bacterium
GTAGCCAAGAAAGATGAGGATAAAGACGCTATTGACAGTAAAATAAAAATAACCGAAGAATCTCCAGTTAAAAACGAGCCCATTACACCCAAATCATTTGAGGTGTTAGAAAAGGAAACCCGTGAAAATTCGTTAAAATCACTCAACGAGTATTTTGATTTTATCAAGGAATTAGACCACACCGATTGGTTTTCAGTATACGTGAATGCCATTGCAACTCGATTTGACCCACACACCAATTATTTTCCACCCGATGAAAAGGAACGTTTTGACGTAAGCATGAGTGGAAAACTAGAGGGTATTGGCGCACGTCTTCAGAAAAAAAATGACTACACTGAAATTTCTGAACTCATTTCAGGCGGACCTGCTTGGCGAGGAAAAGAGCTCGAAGCTGGCGATGTAATCCTTAAAGTGGCACAAGGAAATGACGAAGCTGTAGATGTGGGTGGCATGCGATTGGATGATGTTGTAAAAAAAATAAAAGGACCAAAAGGCACAGAGGTGCGCTTAACGGTTAAAAAAGTTGATGGCACATTGGCTGTTATTTCAATTATTCGAGACATCGTAGAGATTGAGGAAACCTACGCAAAATCGAGTATAGTTGAGAAAAACGGAGTAAAATATGGGGTAATTTATTTGCCTAAATTTTACATTGATTTTGAAAATAATGATGGGCGTGATGCTGCAAAAGATATGGCAATTGAGGTAGATCGCTTGAAAAAAGAGGGAGTAAAAGGCATCGTAGTTGATGTGCGCGATAATGGAGGAGGTTCCCTAAAAACAGTAGTGGATATTGCTGGATTATTTATTGAACAAGGACCAATCGTACAAGTCAAATCTGCAGGACGTAAAAAAGAAGTTTTGTTTGATCGTGACGCGCAAGTACAGTGGGATGGTCCATTGGTAGTGATGATCAACAGCTTTTCGGCTTCGGCTTCCGAAATTTTAGCCGCGGCAATACAAGATTACCGTCGAGGAATTATCATAGGCAGTAAACAGTCATACGGAAAAGGAACAGTGCAAAACGTGATTGATTTAAACCAATTTGTTCGCGGAAACACTGTAGGCGATTTGGGCGCATTAAAAACCACAACCCAAAAATTTTACCGCATTAATGGTGGATCAACCCAGTTAGAAGGAGTGTCAAGTGATGTTGCCATGCCCGATCGATATACCTACTTGAAAATGGGCGAACGCGACATTGAAAACGCGATGCCCTGGGATAAAATTGACCCGGCCGAATATACATTTTGGAACAAGCAAGCTAATTTTGATGCTGCAATTGAAAAAAGCAAATCGCGTATTTTGGCCAATTCAACTTATCAGTTGATAAATGAAAATGCGGCTTGGATAGACCAACGCAACAAAGAGTACACCTACAGCTTGAACTTGGATCAGTTTAAAAAAGAACAAGAAGCCCTTACCTTGAAGGCAAAAAAATACAAATCAATTTCTGACTATGAGACCAATTTGTCTTTTCATTCGTTGCCATATGAACAACAACTTATGCTAAAAGATGCTTCACTGAAGGAAAAAAGAGAGCGTTGGCACGAAGCGTTGGGCAAAGATATCTACATCGAAGAAGCCATCAATGTGTTGGGTGATTTATTGCCAAAAATGCAACAAAAACCTACAGCCACAAAAGTAAAAAAGAGTCCTACTCCCAAATCGTAATCGGGTTAAAATGACAGTCAAAAGCTTCCTAATCAGGGAGCTTTTTTAGTACCATTCGTTTACTTTGTTGGCATCCATTTTAAGGAAAATAAACAGCAAAATCGTAAATCCCCACAGTCCAGATCCACCATAGGAAAAGAAAGGCAATGGTACCCCAATGGTTGGAAAAATTCCAGCAACCATGGCAATGTTTATAAAGAAATGAATAAACAATATACCAGCCACACCATAACCGTATACCCGACTAAATTTTGATTTTTGGTGTTCTGATAAATAAATTATTCTAAAAATTAGGCCCACAAACAAAGCAATTACCACCAAGCTTCCAAAGAAACCCCATTCTTCACCTACTGTTGTAAAAATGTAATCGGTGTGCTGTTCGGGTACAAAACCGCCTTTGGTTTGTGTGCCTTCTAGATATCCTTTTCCAAACCATCCGCCAGATCCAATAGCTATTTCAGATTGATTGGTGTTGTAGCCAATTCCCTTTAAGTCAACTTCTTTGCCCAATAAAATATTAAATCGATCGCGATGGTGTTGTTTAAAGACGTTTTCAAAGACATAATCTACTGAGAAAACAAAGCCAGAAATCAAAATCAGCACAGCAAAACTGCCCAACAGATTCCTGTTGATTATACGACTTTTGATATACACAAGTGCAATAACAGCGGCTGCAATTCCTATAAGTACAAGCGGTTTTACAACCAAGGCCAAAATAAAAAGCACTAAGCCAATAAGTCCTGTCCATAAATACCAAGTTGGGAGTCCCTCTCTGTGCAACACAAATACAAATACCACAAATATTAAGGCGCTTCCGGGATCATGTATGGCAATCAATAGCAGGGGGACAAAAATAAGTGCCAATGCCTGTAATTGTCTGTTTGCGTCTTTTAGATTCACTTGCACATCACTCAAAAATTTAGCCAAAGCCAATGCAGTAGCCGATTTCACAAATTCGGAAGGTTGTAAACCAAACGCCCCAAATGAATACCAGTTGGCTTGCCCTTTTACGGTTTTTCCAAATACAAACAGTCCCGCAATTGATAGCAATCCAATTGCGTAAATTACAGTGGAGAATTTTTCATAGAATTTACCGTCTACAGCCAGAATAACAAATACAAGTGGGATGGTTAAAAATAAGTACAACAATTGTTTGCCATAGGGTTGGCCAAAATCAAAAATAAAGTTTGAATCTGAAAGGGCTAAGGATGAGGAATAAATATTTAACCACCCCATGATCACCAGCACAAGGTATAAGATAACACTAATCCAGTCTAGGTTGTTGGTTACACTTTGGTTTTTCATGAATGCTTAATTTTCTATTTCGAGCGCTGTGCTTGTTGTGTCTGCTTTTTTAACGAGCACACTGTCGGCTATACGCTTTCCGGTGTATCGTGCATATTCGCCTTGAAGACTTCCTTCTAGCATGCGTTTTTCCAGATCTTTTCGGGTTATTTTTTTACGCAAATATTTCTCTATCATTAAGCTGTTAATTGGACCGGCCCAACGAGCACCCCAGTAGCCGTTTTCTACCAAAACCGCAATAGCAATTTTGGGATTATTGCGGGGCGCAAAAGCCACAAAAATAGAGTGATCTTGTAATTTGGTTCGTTTGCCATTTATTTTTGCATAGTTTTCAGCTGTACCTGTTTTGCCGCAAATTTCAATTCCGTCTACTTTTAAAGCATAGGCCGTACCCATATTGTACACATCAAAGAGGCCATTAATTACAGGTTGAAAGTATTTTCGATCAATGGTTGTTTTGTGTTTGGTACGGAATTTTTTATCGATGGCTTCCCCCTTTATTTTTTTGATGATATGAGGCGTGTAATAAAACCCGTGGTTGGCAACTGCAGCCATCATATTGGCCAATTGAATGGGCGTCATCAAGACTTCTCCTTGTCCAATTGCATTGGATACAATCGCAGTACTTCGCCAGCCGCCATTTGGATAAATCCGTTTGTAGGTTTTTGAGGTGGGTGCTTTTCCTTTTCGTCCAGTAGGCAAATCATAACCCATAAATTGCCCAAGTCCAAAACTTTGTAGGTGCTTGCTCCATACGTCAACACCATCAGCAGGTCGGAGGTATTTGTTAATGGTTTTCATGTAGGCAGTTCCAAAATAGGCATTACAAGATTCATAAATCCCTCTATGCAATTGCAAGGCACCACCATGACAATGGCAACGCATAAATCGACCTCGTGCATAACTGAATCCGTGGTTGCAAATCACGGTTGTTTGTTCGTTAATGACTCCTTCCTGCAAAGCCACTAAACCGGTGAGAATTTTAAAGGGAGATCCCGGTGGATATTCGGCCAATAATCCACGATCATAGAGTGGTTTTGCAATAGAATCCCGGTACAATTTGGTGTAATTTTTTGACCGCTGGCGACCCACTAAAATCGAAGGGTCATAAGATGGAGCCGTTACTAAAGCTAGAATTTCTCCAGTTCTGGGCTCAATGGCTACAATGCCGCCTCGTTTGTTAATCATGAGCTCTTCCCCATATTTTTGCAATTCTGCATCGATGGTTAAGTGAATGTCTTTGCCTTGCACGGCAATGGTATCGTATTTGCCCTCTTTGTAGGAGCCAATCTCTCGGTTGTATTTGTCTTTTAAGGTGTACTTTACGCCCTTAATTCCCCGCAGGGTATTTTCGTAGCTTTCCTCTACACCTTGTCGGCCAATTAAATCACCGCTGTTGTAGTACGGATTCTTTTTAATTAAATTTTCATTTACTTGGGTGATGAATCCAAAAACATTGGCGCCATATTGAACTTGGTAGTCTCTCAAGGATCGTTTTTGAATGTAAAACCCTTCAAATTTTCGAATTTTTTCTTGAAAAGCGGCAAACTCCAGTTTGTTTAATTGCGGCAAAAATACAGAGGGCAAGCGCGGGCTATACACCTTTGCTTTGGCAATTGTTTTTAAAAATTGGTCTTTGCTAATGGCAAGTAATTGGCAAAACTCAAGGGTGTCCAAATTTTTAATGTCTCTAGGAATAACCATGATGTCATAAGACGGTTGATTGGCTACCAAAAGCGTACCATTTCGGTCATAAATATAACCCCGCTCAGGGTAATCATATTTTATTTTAATGGCATTGTTTTCAGACTTTAGTTTGAACGAATCATTGATGATTTGCAAATAAAATAGCCGCAATATCAAAACCACGGTAGTTACAATGATAAAGGCAGGCAATACTATTTTTCTCATCGTTTGCTGGGCTTAATGAGGTAGATGATGCAAATACAAATCAGCAAGGTGAAAAGGGAAGTAAGGAATGTTTTTAATAGAATTTCCCATAAAAAGTTGAGTCGAAATACTTCTAGAAAAAACAAGGTAAAGTGATGAATGACAACGGCAATTAACAAAAAAGTAAACCGCTCAGGAGTGAGTACATCATTGAGTTTTACGGTTTGATACTCATAACTTAATCCAAATGAGAATTTAAAAATAGAGGGTCGGGCATAGGCCAATATAATGCTTGCTAAGGCGTGTACACCGCCAGAATTGCAAAACATATCCAAGGTAATTCCCAGTAAGAAACTTCCCAAAAGCAAGGCGGTTTTATTGCCGTTCACAGGAAATAGAATAATAAATAAAATATAAGGGTACGGGTTGATGTACCCAAACAAATTGACGTTATTAAACAGCAGCACTTGCGCTACAAGAAGCAGTAAAAAACGAATAAAGTTAAGAAACACGGCACTACTCATGGTTCTTTTTTTCTAAGTTAATAATTTCGTCTCTGTCTTTGCTTTTGATAATGTAAACCGGTCCTAAATTCGTCATGTCGTTAAACAACTTCACGTTTAAGGTATAATAGTTGGTTTGGTTATCAATATATATTTTATCGATTGTGCCGATTCCTATATTTTCTGGAAAAATTACCGATTGCCCACCCGTAACAATGGTGTCTCCTTTGCGTACTGATGCCAAACGGGGCACATCAATTAATTGAACAAAGCCGGTGCTTTTCCCATTCCAAACCAGTGAACCAAAATGATTGGTTTTTTTGATTTTGGCATTGATTTGCGATTTCACATTCAAAATGCTTACAATAGTTGCATAGTTTTCAGATGTCTTATCTACAATTCCTATGATGCCAGCATTATTGATTACACCCATATCCGTTTGCACACCTTGTGCAGAGCCGCTATTTATAGTAAGGTAATTTTCGTGGGTGTTGTAGGCATTGTGAATCACTTTGGACACAATGATGTTTACTTTTTTAACGCCTTTTATGCTGTCAAGATTAGGAACTAAAGTGCTGTCTTTCAAGTTGAATAAAAGCATTTTTAGTCGTGCATTCTCCAAGGCCAGTTGGTCATTTTGTGTTTTCAGTTGCAAATACTCACTCACAGAATGGATGCGTTCATAAATGCCTCCGGTAAAAAAATTAGCAGAACTAATAATTTTACTGCGGTGAAAGGAATGAAACTGAATGGTAAGTACGAGTGACAAAAACAAAAGCAGCAAAAACAGCAATCGATAGCTGTTTTTAAATACAAATGAAACGATTTGCTGCATTATCTAAGAAATATAGGATTGAACTCGCTTTACAGGCAACGGTCAAAATCAAGTTTCCGAAGAAATTAATAATGCGTTTTGCCAATTACTTTAATAAAATGCTTTTGAATTTAGGGATGTTTTTCAACGCCATTCCGGTTCCACGCACAACCGCACGCAACGGATCTTCGGCAATGTAAACCGGTAAATCGGTTTTTTGAGAAATACGTTTGTCAAGACCACGTAACATCGAACCTCCACCGGCCAAATAAATACCCGTATTATAAATATCGGCAGCCAATTCAGGTGGTGTTTGCGATAGCGTTTCCATTACTGCATCTTCAATTCGTTGAATGGATTTGTCAAGAGCTTTGGCTATTTCGCGGTAGGACACGTCAACTTGTTTTGGTTTTCCAGTCAATAAGTCACGGCCTTGTACCGACATTTCGTCTGGTGGTGTTTCTAATTCTTCGAGTGCCGCACCAATAGAAATTTTGATTTTTTCGGCGGTACTTTCACCCACAAATAAATTGTGCTGCGTACGCATGTAATAAATGATGTCGTTGGTAAATACATCACCGGCAATTTTCACCGATTTATCACATACAATTCCACCTAAGGCAATCACCGCAATTTCTGTGGTTCCACCTCCAATATCTACAATCATGTTTCCTTTGGGCTGCATAATATCAATGCCAATACCAATTGCTGCTGCCATTGGTTCGTGGATGAGGTAAACTTCTTTTCCGTTTACGCGCTCACAGGATTCTTTTACAGCTCGCATTTCAACCTCTGTAATCCCCGAAGGTATACAAACCACCATTCGAAGTGCTGGGGTAAACATCCGTTTTTTGAGTGCAGGTATACTTTTGATAAACATGTTGATCATCTTTTCAGACGCATCAAAATCAGCAATTACTCCGTCTTTTAACGGACGAATGGTTTTGATGTTTTCGTGGGTTTTACCCTGCATCATGTTGGCTTCTTTACCCACGGCAATAATTTTCCCAGTGATTCGGTCACGGGCAACTATTGATGGGCTATCCACTACAACTTTGTCATTGTGAATAATCAGCGTGTTTGCGGTACCAAGGTCTATCGCGATATCCTCGGTCATGAAATCAAAAAATCCCATAAGTAAACGGGGGTATTAGGTTTAAATCAAAAATGTATGCACAAAGTTAAACAAATTAATGTTTGAAATGACGTGTTCCTGTAAATACCATAGCAACTTTATTTTCATTGCAATAGGCAATACTTAAGTCGTCTTTTATTGAGCCACCGGGCTGAATTACAGCAGTTATGCCAGCATTTTTTGCAATCTCTACACAGTCTGGAAAAGGGAAAAATGCATCGCTTGCCATAACCGAACCGTGTAAATCAAATGCAAAGGTGTTGGCTTTTTTGATGGCTTGTTCCAATGCATCTACTCGAGAGGTTTGTCCAGTACCTGACGCAATCAAGGTTTGGTTTTTGGCCAATACGATTGTATTTGATTTGGTGTTTTTACAAATTTTAGAAGCAAATAATAAATCCTCAATTTCAGCTTGAGTTGGCAAACTTGTGGTTACCATTTTTAAATCGCTTTGGGCATCTGTGACATTGTTTTTATCCTGAACCAATAATCCATTTAAACAGCTGCGCACCTGTGTTTCAGGCAAAGCAACTTGATTTTGTTTCAAGATAATTCTATTTTTTTTCTCGGTTAAAATGGCCAAGGCATCGGCATCAAAATGCGGTGCAATCACCACTTCACAAAACAAGGAATTGATTTCAGTTGCGGTTGCAGCATCAATTTTTCCATTGGCAATCAATACACCGCCAAATGCCGAGGTAGGGTCTCCGGCCAAAGCAGCCAAGTAGGCCTCTTTCATGGTGGGTCGCGTTGCTAATCCACAGGCATTGTTGTGTTTTAAAATCGCGAAAGTGGGGTTATTGTTTTGGAATTCCAAAATGAGATTTACTGCCGCATCTACATCCAAAAGGTTGTTGTATGACAATTCTTTTCCGTGTAATTTGGTAAACATGGCGTCAAAATCACCGAAGAAAAATCCTTTTTGGTGCGGGTTTTCTCCATAACGCAATACAGCGCCGTTGGCTTCACTTGCTTTGAAATATGTGGGATCGGTATTAAAATAATTGAAAATAGCGGTGTCGTAATGAGATGACACGTGAAATGCCTTAGTAGCAAACCATTTGCGTTGATCAACGGTCGAGGTATTTCCTGCCGTAATAAGATCCAAAAAAGCAGCATATTCATTTACCGAAGGCACAATGATGGTGTCTTTAAAGTTTTTTGCCGCTGCACGAATTAAAGAGATTCCACCGATGTCAATTTTTTCAATGCTATCGGCTTCACTTGCTCCTGAGGCAACGGTTTTTTCAAAAGGGTATAGATCTACAATTACCACATCCAACTGCGGAATATTAAATTCTTTCATTTGCTGTACATCGCCTTCGTGGTCTTGTCGGTTTAGGATCCCTCCAAAAATTTTAGGGTGCAATGTTTTTACACGACCGCCCAGTATCGAAGGATACGAGGTAATGTCTTCTACCGGTATTACAGGAATTCCGAGGTTTTTAATAAAATCTTCTGTTCCTCCAGTAGAGTAAATTTGAACATGTAATTTGTGTAAACGACGAACAATGGGTTCTAATCCATCTTTAGCAAATACCGAAATTAAGGCCGATTGAATGGGTTTTGTTGTGCTCATGGGTGTTGTGTTGTGCGGGTTATAAAATGGGCTCCAATTGGAGTTGCAAAAGTAGTTTTTTGTCGGGAAAAATCCGCTCACAAACAGGAATAATACGGCTTACTTTTTACGCAATTTTTAACAACATCGAAATTAGGAATGTGACAAAAAAAGACGGATTTTTACGGCATCAAAATTTCACACTTATGTTGGTATACTTTCGATTGTTGGCTGAAAGTTTTCGATTTGCAACTACCGCTTTACGCACCAATAAACTGCGTACAGCCTTGTCATTGTTGGGAGTTACCATTGGAATATTTTCGATTATTGCTGTTTTGGCCGCTGTGGATTCGCTCGATAAAAAAATTAAATCCGACTTGAGTAGTTTGGATAAAAACACCATTTATCTCACCAATGTGTGTTTTGGACCTACCGAAATTCCCGAATGGAAACGCCAACAATTTCCTGAAGTTACGTATGAAGAATACCAATACATTAAGGAAAATATTCGCCAAGTTGAAAATTGTTGTTTTCAGTATTTCACGAACCGACAAAGCATCAAATACGAGTCCAATTCGGTTTCTGATGTCAATTTGGTTCCAGTTACCTATGAATTTGTTGATATTCAACGGGTAGAACTTGAATCGGGTCGATTTTTTACCGAATCCGAATCCAATTCTGGAACGGCCATCATTGTGTTGGGCCACGAGATTGCACAGGGTTTATTTGACGGCATTGATCCCATTGGCAAAACGGTGCGCTTATTTGGCAAGCGTTTTCAAGTAATTGGCGTGACCAAAAAGAAAGGACAAAATTTTAGCATGGGCGATAGCGATGACACTTCGGTGTTTATTTCGTCTAATTTTATTCGTCGAGAATTTGGCGAACACAACGATACCATGTTGCCAGTAATTGTAGTTAAGCCGGTTAAGGGTGCCGATATGGATGAAGTTAAAGCTGAAATTGGATACAAATTACGCAACATACGGGGTGTTAAATCAGATGAAATCGATAATTTCTTTGTAAACGTGCTCTCTGGTTTTACCGATTTTATTGACAATATTGTGGGCCAACTCAATATGGTGGGTTGGATAATTAGTGGGTTTTCGTTGTTGGTTGGCGGCTTTGGTATTGCCAACATTATGTTTGTTTCGGTAAAGGAACGCACCAACTTAATTGGCATTCAAAAATCGTTGGGCGCCAAAAACAAATTTATCTTGTTTCAGTTTTTATTTGAAGCCGTAATACTAGCTGTTATTGGCGGATTAATTGGGCTGTTCTTGGTGTGGATTATCGCCTTGTCCCTAACTAAAATGCTTGACTTTGAATTTGTACTTAGCGCAAGCAACATCGTTTTAGGCACTTCGTTATCGGCCATTATTGGCCTAGTTTCGGGGATTTTACCGGCTATATCAGCGGCGCGTTTGGATCCAGTTGAGGCCATTCGCACCGGAATGTAGTAGGGATAATTAAACATAAAAAAAGGAAGCACATATAGGCGCTTCCTTTTTTTTATTCTATTCGCTTTTCAGTTTAGCGGATCTCATTGTTTTGAATCAAATCAATAAACAAGTTTATTTTGTCTTTGAGCTCTTTTCTTGGGGTAATGAAATCCAAGAATCCATGTTCCAATACAAATTCTGCGGTTTGGAATCCTTCGGGTAGATCTTTACCGGTGGTGTCTTTTACAACACGCGGTCCAGCAAAACCAATTAAAGCGCCTGGCTCAGATATGTTTACGTCACCCAACATGGCATAAGACGCTGTAGTTCCTCCCGTTGTTGGATCAGTACACAAAGAGATGTAAGGTATTTTGGCTTCGGCTAATTGAGCAAGTTTGGCTGAGGTTTTGGCCAATTGCATCAACGAATAAGCGGCTTCCATCATACGCGCACCACCCGATTTGGATATCATTACAAACGGCACCTTATTTTTAATTGAATAATCAATACCACGTGCAATTTTTTCACCAACCACGGCACCCATCGATCCACCAATAAAAGCAAAATCCATGCAGCAAATCACAAGGTCTTTGCCTTTTGATTTACCAACACCTGTGCGAACGGCATCTTTTAGTTTGGTTTTGGCCATCACATCTTTCAAGCGGTCCTCGTATTTTTTGGTATCTTCAAAATGCAAGGGATCTTTAGAGGTCATGTTCTTGTCTAATTCCTTGTATTCGTTGTTGTCAAACAAAATTTCAAAATACTCGGCACTGCCAATGCGCACATGAAATCCATCCTCAGGGCTCACCCATAAATTGCGTTCCAATTCATCGGCGTCAATTATTTTACCTGTTGGGGATTTGTACCACAGTCCTTTTGGCACGTCTTTTTTATCTTCGGTTGAGGTGGTAATCCCTTTTTCTGTTCGTTTAAACCAAGCCATATTTTATAATTAATAATGAAAAATTAATAATGAAATTTTTTTAATTCAACAGTAGTCGTGGTTAATTACAATGTGTTTACGTTGTTCAAGTCGGCAAAGGCTTGCTCCAAACGTTTGTTGAAGGTCATTTCGCCTTCGCGCACCCATTTTCTGGGGTCGTAATGTTTTTTGTTTGGTGAATCAGCACCATCTGGACTTCCAATTTGTGTGCGTAAATAATCAATATTTTTCACCATATAATCCCGAATTCCCTCTGTATAGGCAAATTGCAAATCGGTATCAATATTCATTTTGATTACACCATAGCCAATGGCTTCTCTAATTTCTTCAAGTGTTGAACCCGATCCGCCATGAAATACAAAATCCACCGGATTTTTACCAGTATTGTAGTGGGCTTGAACGTATTCTTGCGAATTATGTAGAATTTTTGGTGTTAATTTTACGTTTCCGGGTTTGTATACACCGTGCACATTTCCAAACGCGGCGGCAATTGTAAATCGAGGACTTACTTTCATTAATTCTTCATAAGCGTATGCCACCTCTTCGGGTTGAGTATACAATTTTGAACTGTCCACATCGGAGTTATCAACCCCATCTTCTTCGCCTCCTGTAATTCCCAATTCAATTTCAAGCGTCATACCCATTTTGCTCATTCGTGCCAAATAGCTGGCACAAATTTCAATGTTTTCATGCAGCGGTTCCTCTGACAAATCAATCATGTGTGAACTAAACAAGGGTTTCCCAGTTGCAGCAAAATTCGCTTCACTGGCGTCAAGCAATCCGTCTATCCAAGGCAATAAATTTTTGGCACAGTGGTCTGTATGAAGAATTACTGTTGCGCCATAGGCCTCAGCCAAAGCGTGTATGTGTTTGGCACCTGCAATTCCACCTGCAATGGCCGCTTTTTGGTTCTCGTTTGACAAGCCTTTTCCGGCATTAAAAATAGCACCTCCGTTTGAAAACTGAAGAATAACGGGTGCATTGAGCTTTGCAGCTGTTTCTAATACGCCATTAATTGTACTGGATCCGGTAACATTTACTGCTGGTAAAGCGAATCCTTTTTCTTTGGCATAACGGAAAATTTCTTGTACTTGATCACCTGTAGCAACACCAGGTTTAATAGTATGGGCCATGTTTTTTGAGTTAAAAATTGAGGGGCAAAAATAACAATTAATCCGTTTAGAACGGGTAATTAATTCCAATATTTATAACGCCATTGCTGAAATTATAGTCTCTAAACCACTTTTTTGCAGCCAATTCAGCTGGATTATAGGTCTTAAATCCAAAATCCAAACGCACCACAAAAAAATTGAAATCATAACGCAAACCAAAGCCAGAACCTACTGCAATTTCTTGTAAAGACTGCATGCCTTTGAAAATTGCTTTTTCATCGGTTACGTTATCAAATACGTTCCAAATGTTTCCCGCGTCAATAAACAAGGCACCATTCACTTGCCCAAATAAATTAAAACGGTGTTCTAAATTGGCAGCCAATTTAAAGTTTGCTTCATTAAAATCATTCACAGCAGAGGTGCTACCTGGACCCAACGAATAGGACTGCCAAGCCCTGTTGTCATTTGATCCACCAGAAAAATAACTGCGTGAGAAGGGAATGTTATTGGAGTTTCCATAGGGAATAGCGATTCCCACAAAACTCCTGAAGGCCAGTATGTTTTTGTGGTTTAAATCCCAGTGTTTTACGTATTCTACTTCGGTTTTTACATACTGAGAAAATTCCACACCAAAAATGTTTCGATTGCCATTTGCGTTGATGAATTTATCCGACGATCTGGTAAGCAAAGACAACACATTTCCAGCCAACTCCAGCTTCGATTTTACACCATGGAATGTTTCGTCAGAGGCGTCACTTTTTGATGTTTTGGAATAGGTGTAACTCGAGGCCAAAATAAAGTTATTCTCTGTAAGTCTGCGTCTTCGTTCGTTGATGCTGCTTATTATTTTTTTATCTCCGTCGGTTGGAATTAGCGTAGGATTTTCTCCTAATACTGCATTGATAAAGCCATCAGTACCTTGGGTGATAATTAAATTTCCGTTTGAGAAGAAGGCAGGATCAGCATTGTATCGAATGGCCAAGTTGTTTAAGGTGGTGTACGACGAATTATACACATTAAAATAATTTGCCGTGTTGATGTTTTTGATGTATTGGATGTTAAATAAATCAAATTTCACCGACGCATTTTTTATGGGTGACCAATTGTATGCAAGTGATCCACTAACATTTTCCTTATCTAAACCAATGTTTTCTTGTTTAGAAAACCCAAGATTCATTTGGGTAGATGGGATCATGCTTTTTGGAATTATTTTTTCGGGATTGAAAAAGATGAAAATCCGAGGAAAACTCAATTTTAGGTCAACACCATATTCCAATACATTAAAAAATCGGTCGTTTGAAGATGCCAAATCTTTTGAAGATCCAATGTTGCCTCGTGCTGCAATCTCAAAGGTTTCAGCTCCATTAAATACATTTCGAATGGCAAAAGAAGTGTTTGCCGAAATCCCAAAATCTTGAATGTTGGAATGAGTCAAGGAAAGGGAAGGGGCAAAGGTAAATTTAGGCCGTTGTGTTAGGTAAATATTTGCTACAAGCGCTTGTTGTGCGGGATCATTTTTATCAATCTCGTATTGAATAGTAGGGTAATTAAATATTTTAAGGTTATTTAAATACCGCGTTGTTAACGTTGATTTTGTGTCAGAGAACAAACTGCCTTTGGTTATAAAAACGGCATCAGTGATTGCTTTTGGTTTGTATTTCAGCTTTTTGGCACTAAACAAATTAAAATTACCAAAGGTGGTTTTAACGCTATCATTAAGTGTAGCATTGGTTTTGCTGGCTTTATAATCGGTGTAAATGTTTACCTCGCTAATTTTGTACAGCCCAAACGCTTTGGTTTTTGTGCTGTCATTCTCCCGGTAGGAGTAGTCTCCAATTTTAAGCGTCAAGTTGGCTTTTTTATTTGTGTTGATTGTGTCAATGTCATACGAAATGTAATTCTGTTGAAACTGGTAGGCTCCGTTGTTGCGAAAGTAGTTGGTAATTCTACTGCGTTCATTTTCTAAATTGGCGGTTGTATACACCTGCTTGGTTTTTACCAATGACAATTCTTTTTTTAGTCTGTATAATGAATCCAATGCGGGACTTGAAATAGCAAGGGATAAACTGTCAATTATATACGATTTTCCGGTAGTTACGGTGTACTTAATTTTCGCTTTTTTGGGTCCCACAGAATCGACAGTAAAATCTGTTTTTACATCAAAATAGCCCAAGTTAAAATAATAAGATTGCAAGCGATTGGCTGATTTTTGCGCACTTTTTACATCAATAATGGTGGGTGGTTCGCCATTGTCTCGCAAAAAGTTGTGGATGCCCGCATACCAAAACGATTGGCCAAGTCGATTCACTTGTTTGGAAGATAGCCATTTGGATTGTCGTTTGTATTTGGCTGGATTTTTAATGTATTTGGCCTGGTAAATGGAGTCGTGATTTAGTTGAGCCAAGTTGTATAAATTGAGCCGCAAATGATAGCCGGCCAACGCCGAATTGGGCTTTTGATACAATAAATTGGTAATCAATTCAGACTTTTCAGTAACGCCGTTTACCAAAACGGTATTTTTAGTAAGTAACTTTTTGCCTTGTGGAACCCGCTTTACTGTGTTGCAGGCAGAAATGACACCCACGATTAGAATAAATAATGATATTTTTGCAGCAGCGTTTCTCAAAGGGAGTTGTAATTTAATCCAAAAGTACATTATTTCTATGGTTAGTAAAAACCAAATAAAATTAATCAGTAGTTTACAACAAAAAAAGTACCGGATTCAGGAGCAACTGTTTGTAGCTGAAGGGATTAAATGTATTCAGGAATTGTTAAATGCCTCATTTGAGTTGGTATATTTATTTGCTACTGCAGCCGTTTTTTCCGAAGAATACGCTGCCAATGTAACCTACGTTTCGGCTGCCGAATTACAAAAAATGTCTGCCTTGAGTACAGCTAATACGTGCTTGGCGGTGTTTAAAATCCCGCAAACCAAACAAAGGCATGAACGAGGATTAATTGTAGCCCTTGATGATGTGCGCGATCCGGGCAATTTAGGAACCATCATTAGATTGTGCGATTGGTTTGGAATAGAACAACTCTTTTGTTCGGCTGAAACTGTTGATGTGTACAATCCAAAAGTTGTGCAAGCCACTATGGGTTCAATTGCGCGAGTAGCGGTGCATTACCTCGATTTGCCTCGCCTTATCGTTTCAACTCAATTGCCGGTTTTTGGCACCTTTATGGATGGAAAATCCATTTACGAAAGCACTTTACCTGATTCAGGAATTATTGTTATGGGCAATGAAGCCAACGGTATTTCTGCAGAAATCAGCGAAATGATAACCAAACGCATTGCCATACCCAAGTTTGGTATGCTTCAACAAACCGAAAGCCTAAATGTGGCTACGGCTACAGCGATTGTGCTTAGTGAGTTTAAAAGAAGTTAGCCCTATATTTGGCTTAATGAAACGTAAAGTTTACCAAAATAGCCCTAGTCTTCATTGAATTGATGTTGCTGGTCCAAGGACTTAGTGGATCTGTGTCGCGAACCAATTCATCACCCAAACCAAATACACCCCGAATGGACGGAGAGAATTTAAAGTATTCCATGTACAAATCAATCCCAAAACCCACTTCGTAGTTCTTAGTCCATTGTTGCACACGAAATTTGCCTTGCATGTTGTCGTCAATCGATTTGGAATTACTCGATAAATTTAAGGTTGTTGACACCCCACCCAACAAGTACGGACGTATGTTGCCCGTTCGTTTTGATGAAAATTTTAGCAATAAAGGGAAATGAATATAAGTGGCCGCTACTTTTCGCTCGGCATCTGTTGCATCTGAAAAGTTTGGAAAAACAAGGTTTCGAGTAGTGTAATATAAGCCCGGTTCAAAGCGCAGATTGATGTATTCTTGGAGTTTTAAATCACCAACCAAACCTACATTAAATCCGGTAGTTTGATTTACTGTAACTTCTGCTGCAAGTTCTTTGTAGTCCATGGCATAATCATACATGCTAAATCCTAAAAAATAACCCCAATGCACCCGTTGCTTGTCAAAATTCTCTAAGTTAACAATTGGGTCTTTGCTAAACATTCCTTTTACTCCCTGCGCCGAAAGACCAAGAGTAAAAAATACCAGTAAACCAAGTAGTAGCTTTTTCATGCTTTATTTTGTTGCTGTATAAATGGATGCAACCCCAAAGGTTTGTGGTTTCGCATGTACTTTAATAAACCCAGTTTTACTCAAAATAGTACATAATGCCTCCCCAAAAGGAAAAGCGGCTGCTGATTTCGATAAATAGCCATAGGCCTGGTTGTCTTTGGACAACAGTTTTCCTATCAGAGGTAAAATCCATTTGGTGTAAAAGAAATACCCTTGTTTGAAAGGGAACTTTGTTGGATTTGATGTTTCAAGTATTACAAATACTCCTCCTGGTTTGAGTACGCGTAGTATTTCGCTTAAGCCCATCGATAAATGTTCAAAATTTCGAATGCCAAAAGCTACCGTGATGGCGTCAAAGCTATTGTCTTCAAAAGGCATTTGCTCAGAATCGGCTAATACCATTTCAATTTTGTTTTCCAGCTTTTGCTGATTAATTTTTTGTTGTCCTACTGCAAGCATACCTGCAGAAATGTCTAAACCAATTATTTTTTCGGCACTGCTTTGTGCCATAAGTAAAGCCAAATCGCCTGTGCCAGTTGCAATGTCAAGTATGCGTTTGGGTTGGTTTGCTGTAGCCAATGCCACAACTTTTTTTCGCCACTTTTTATCAATTCCAAACGAGATCACCCGGTTCAACCCGTCATAATTGCCAGCTATTGTGTCAAACATCTGTGCAACCTGCTCTTTCTTGCTTTGCGTAGCCGAATTATATGGGGTGATGTGCGAATTCATGATTTTTTTTGCAAATATACTATTCTGCTCTTAATGCACCTGTTCTTTTTTCGTAGCGCTGAAATCGATAAGCATACGCATGACGATCATCGGCCGGGTGTGCTTCATCGGCAACTATTTCCCATTCTGCGGGATTAATTTCAGGAAAAAAGGTATCGGCTTCCATTTGAGTTTCTACACGGGTTAACTCAATTCGATCAGAATGCGCAAGGGCTTGGGTGTATATTTCTCCGCCTCCAATAACAAACGCCTGTTCGTTAGCGGGCACTAAGTTGAAGGCAGCATCTAAACTGTTTGCCAAGAGTACACCTTCTTTTTGCCAATCTGCATTTCGACTAATGACAATGTGCGTACGATTGGGTAAAATACCGGGTAAACTCTCAAATGTTTTTCGTCCCATGATTACATAATGACCCGATGTGATCGCCTTAAAATGTTTGAAATCATTGGGTAAATGCCACAACAATTGATTGTCTTTTCCCAGTTCGTTGCGAAGCCCAACGGCGGCAATAAGTGTAATCATAACCTAGATTTTTCGAGCGTAAAAGTAGACATTCTTAAACGATCTTTTCACGCTTTTGGTATGTAAAGACATTGCGTAAAGTCAAATGCGGTAAACCAATTGACTTGACAAACACAAGCTGGATAGATAAAGCGTCTTGATTATACGGCAACAGCCCCTTTAATATGCGGATGAGGGTCATAGCCTTCTAAAGTAAAATCCTCAAAAGTAAACTCAAAAATGTTTTTAACTGCTGGATTCAACTTCATGGTGGGTAAGGGTCTTAGCTCTCGTGACAATTGCAATTCCAACTGCTCAATATGGTTGGTGTAAATGTGTGCATCGCCAAACGTATGGATGAACTCGCCCACTTGCAACTCACATACTTGAGCAATCATCATGGTGAGTAATGCATACGAGGCAATGTTAAACGGTACGCCCAAAAAAATGTCTGCTGAACGCTGGTACAACTGACAGGAAAGTCTGCCATTGGCTACATAAAACTGAAAAAAGGCATGGCAAGGCGGAAGGGCCACTTTGCCATTGGCCACGTTTTCGGCAAATGATTGTGTAGTATCTGGTAAAACAGATGGATTCCAAGCAGAAATGAGTAGCCTACGGCTATTGGGATTGGTTTTAAGTGCTTCGATTAATTCAGTGATTTGATCGATTTCTTCGTTGTTCCAATTTCGCCATTGGCGACCGTAAACAGGACCCAAATTGCCTGCTTCATCGGCCCATTCGTCCCAAATTTTTACCCCGTTTTCTTGTAAATACGTCACGTTGGTGTCGCCTTTTAAAAACCACAACAACTCATAAATTATTGATTTGAGGTGTAATTTTTTGGTAGTCACCATGGGAAATCCTTCACTCAAATCAAAACGCATTTGGTAGCCAAAAACACTTTTGGTTCCAGTTCCAGTGCGATCGCCTTTAAAGGTTCCTGTTTCGAGTACGTGCTTTACTAAGTCGTGGTATTGTTTCATGCGTTTGACAAATTTTGGTCTTCGCGTTTGGAAATTTCATCGCGAATATGAGCTGCTTTTTCATAGTCTTCTTGCTGAATTGCTGAATCTAAAAATTCATACAATTCCACAATTGAGTGTCTGGAATAAACGGATGTATTAGTTTCTTCTTCTTCTTGGTTTTCGTTTTCTTGCAGCGGCATCAAAATATCATCGGCCAATTCATCTTCCTCACTGCTGCGGTTTGGGTTCAAGTGAACTCCTGCTTTTTCCAAGATGTTTGGATAGGTAAAAATAGGCGCTGCAAATCGAAGTGCCAGGGCAATAGCGTCTGATGTTCGGGCATCGATTGCTTGCTCAATTCCGTCGCGTTCACATACAATGCTGGAATAAAACACACCATCCACCAATTTGTGGATCAGTACTTTTTTGAGTTGAATGTGAAAAGCATCGGCGAAGTTTTTAAACAAATCGTGCGTCAGGGGTCGCGGTGGAGTAATTTCTTTTTCCATAGCAATGGCAATGGCTTGTGCCTCAAATGCGCCAATTACAATGGGTATTGTTCGGTTTCCGCCCACCTCATTGAGCACCAGGGCATAGGCTCCGTTTTGGGTTTGGCTGTACGATATACCTTTTATGGATAATAAAATTAAACTCATGCTTGCAAAAGTAAGTGGATTTGATGAATACGCCAATACTTACGGGAAATAAAAAAGCCCTCTGAAATTCAAAGGGCTAACGTATGGTAGAGCAACAATTATTGTGCCTTAAATGCTTTTAGTTTTTCAATCAATTGAGGGACCACTTCAAAAGCGTCACCCACCACGCCATAATCTGCTACTTTAAAGAAAGGAGCTTCCGGATCAGTATTAATTACCACTTTCACTTTTGATGAGTTTACACCTGCAATGTGCTGAATGGCTCCTGATATACCGATGGCAATGTATAAATTAGTTGCAACTGGTTTTCCGGTTTGACCTACGTGTTCACTGTGTGATCGCCAACCCAAATCAGATACAGGTTTTGAACAAGCAGTAGCTGCTCCAAGCACAGAGGCTAATTCTTCAATCATACCCCAGTTTTCGGGTCCTTTTAATCCTCTTCCAGCTGAAACTACAATATCTGCATCGGCAATGGTAACTTTTCCTGTTGATTTTTCAACTCCAGTAACTTCCACTTTTGACGCAGTGGCAGAAAGCGTAGGAACAAAATTCTCTTGTGTTGCAGCCCCAGTTGATGGGAATAAACCAAATGAATTTTTTGCTAAGCTAATTACGTTGCAGCTGTTGTTTAATTCAGAAACCACAAATGCTTTGTTTGAAAAAGCAGTTCTTTTCAGGCGCAATGGACTCTGGCTGGTAGGCAATGACACCACATTTGAAGCAAAGCCTGCACCTAAAAACACACTCAACATGGGTGCAATGTATAAGCTGTCTGTTGTGGCTGAAAGCACAACCAACGTACTGTTTTCTTTTTTGGCTGCCTGTTGCACGACCTCAGCGTAATTGCGGGCGTTGAATTTATCAAGATCTGAATGAGCTGCACAAATCACTTTGTCAACACCGTATGTAGCTAACTCGCTGGTGTTACTGTTGTTTATGGTTACTGCAGTTACGGTTGTACCCCATGATTCGGCTACTTTTTTGGCATATGAAGCCAGTTCAAAAGCTACTTTTTTGAGTTTGCCATCAGCTGATTCTGCATAAATTAATATAGACATGTTTGTTGGTATTTAAAGATTAGGTTTGGCAAATGGTTAGATTACTTTGGCTTCGTTGTGCAACAAATTAATCAGCTCGTCAAGCTGGTCTGCAGCTACTAATTTTACCGCCGATTTGGCTGCTGGTTTTTCAAATTGTACAGATGCACTTTGAGCTGATGCACTTGCTTCAATCACAGTGAGCGTTTTGGTTCGTGCAGTCATAATGCCTCGCATATTCGGAATACGCAGATCTTTCTCTTCGACCAATCCTTTCTGTCCACCAATAATCAAAGGCAATGAAGCCGTTAAAAATTCTTTTCCACCGTCAATTTCACGGGCTGCTTTGGCTGTGTTTCCGTCAACAGTTAATTCTATACACGAATTCACAAAGGAATAATCAAGTAAGCCGGCCAATAAACCAGGTACCATGCCGCCATTGTAGTCTAACGATTCTTTACCCGCAATGATTAAGTCATAGGCGCCGTTTTGTATCACGTTTGCCAAGGCATTGGCTACAAAATAACCATCAACTGGAACTGCATTAACGCGAATGGCTTCATCGGCACCAATGGCAAGCGCTTTGCGCAAGGTTGGCTCGGTTTCTGGACCGCCCACATTTACAACCGTAATGTGTGCACCCTGTTGTTCTTGAAACCAAATGGCTCGGGTAAGTCCAAATTCGTCGTTGGGATTGATTACAAATTGAACACCGTTGGTATCAAATTCGGTATCTGCGTTGGTAAAATTAATTTTTGAAGTAGTATCAGGAACGTGACTGATGCAAACTAATATTTTCATCGATTGGGCAAGTTTTTGTTAAAAATTCCGGACAAAATTAGCACATTAATTTCAAATAAAAAGCCCATTTTAGATAATATTCTGCCTATTATATCGATTTCGTAAACGATTCTACTTTTGATCAAAACCTCCTGTGGTAATTTCAATTAAATATTGCGTTGAACTGATATAAAATATTTATTTTTGCTGCTCGAAATGAAGAAAAAAAGAATTTCGATACACCGTAATAACCGCAATTATTTATGAGAACGATACAATTTAGAGAAGCGATCGCCGAAGCCATGAGCGAAGAAATGCGTCGCGATGAATCAGTGTATTTGATGGGAGAAGAAGTAGCCGAATACAATGGAGCCTACAAAGCCTCTAAAGGCATGCTCGACGAATTTGGCCCTAAACGAGTAATCGATACGCCAATTGCCGAGCTTGGATTTGCCGGAATTGCAGTGGGATCAGCCATGAACGGTTGTCGTCCAATTGTAGAATACATGACTTTCAACTTTTCGTTGGTGGGAATTGATCAAATCATAAATAATGCAGCCAAAATGCGTCAAATGTCAGCGGGACAATTCCCGATGCCAATGGTGTTTCGCGGACCAACTGCTTCAGCCGGACAATTGGGTGCTACGCACTCACAAGCGTTCGAAAATTGGTTTGCCAACACGCCTGGACTAAAAGTGGTAGTTCCCTCTACTGTATATGATGCCAAAGGACTATTGAAATCGGCTATTCGCGATAATGATCCGGTCATTTTCATGGAATCGGAGCAAATGTATGGTGACAAAGGCGAAGTGCCTGAAGGCGAATACACGATTCCGTTGGGTGTGGCTGACATTAAAAGAGAAGGAACAGACGTAACCATAGTTTCATTTGGAAAAATCATCAAAGAAGCGATACTCGCGGCTGACGAATTGGCAAAAGAAGGCATCTCATGCGAAATCATCGATTTGAGAACCGTTCGTCCAATGGATTACGAAGCGATTTTAACATCAGTTAAAAAAACCAACCGTTTGGTTGTACTTGAAGAAGCGTGGCCATTTGCCAGTGTAGCATCAGAAATTACTTATATGGTACAAGAACGCGCCTTTGATTACTTAGACGCACCTGTACAACGCATCACTACCGCCGACACACCTGCTCCGTATTCACCAACCTTATTGAAAGAGTGGTTGCCAAATTCGGGTGATGTCATTAAAGCAGTGAAAAAAGTGATGTACAAATAACAACTTATTTCCGGGCTATTTTTTTTTCAATAAGCCCGTTTAAAAAACCTATTTTTGAAACTTCATCAGCAAGATTTGGTGAAGTTTTTTTTTGGCATGAAATACCTAATATCAGTTTGT